>JBKCUI010000192.1:0-3882 GCA_046318495.1 Pirellula sp.
ACGGCCGAGTGGCGTCGGCGTGTTGGGATCGGGAATGAGCTCAAGGCCCAAGGGGCAGCCTGGGTGGGATTTGCGGGTACGGAACCGGAGCCGATTCCTTCGGTGCTGTTTCACCAACCGATTCCCGAGGGATTTCGTCCAGAGGAGCGGCTTCGATCCGTCGAGCTCAAGGCGTACGACGTGACGCCCGAGTGCTTGAGCCGCTTGAGCCGGGCGGGGCACATGGATCGGTTGTTCATCATTTCGTGCGATTTGTCCGACGAAGACCTCGATACTTTGCCAGAAGTCGAGACGGAGCAGTTGCTGATTTGGAATGCCAAAATCACCGATGCATCGATCCCGAGCATTGTCCGCGTTCAAGGATTGGAACGATTGACATTGGTCAATACTTCGATCACGCAGCTAGGACTTCAAGAGTTGCGATCGAGATTGCCGCACGCGAAGATTTTTGCGCGTCCGTAGAGCCGCGCGAGTTGGCGCAATCGTAGCGGAACGGCGTGAGCCGTCCGGTGACACGGAGGTAACACACCATCGAGTCCTTAACGCAACACCGGAGGCCTTACGGCCTGCCGCTAGGACGGAGGGAGCGCGGGCGTCCCGCCCGCAATCTGCGGCGCAATCGTAGCGGAACGGCGTAAGCCGTCCGGTGACACGGCGAGTGCACATCATCGAGTCCCTTAACGCGACACCGGAGGCCTTACGGCCTACCGCTAGGACGGAGGGAGCGCGGGCGTCCCGCCCGCAATTTGCGGCCCAATCGTAGCGGAACGGCGTGAGCCGTCCGGTGACACGGCGAGTACACATCATCGAGTCCCTTAACGCGACACCGGAGGCCTTACGGCCTACCGCTAGGAAGAAGCGCGTTCGGCGGGTTTGGTGAATCGTTGCATCGCCAATTGCACTTCGGGGCGTTGCATCATCCCGAAAAACTGCTCCCGTTCGGCTCGCTGCCCCGCGGCCATCGACTCGCGAAGGCCCGTTTCAATCGAATGGGCGATCGTTCTTCGCGTCTCGATTTTCCATCGCTGCTCGTCGGGCAATCCTTCTTCGAGGAAGGCGATGGAATCGGGATGCAATGCCAGCCATGCTTCGAGGGCGGCCGATCGGTCGAAGGGTATTCTCGATCGCAACGCCGATGCAAGCGATGCATCCAACCACGCTCCCAATTGGAGATCGGCGTCCTCGCCAGGCGTCCAGAGACCATCGACCAACGCCATCCGAAAAGCCGATTCTGCATCGAGGGCATTGCCGTGCATCAGCATCGGCACGGCGCGTTCGATCCCCAACAATCGCACCAGACGCTGCGTGCCTCCCCATGCCGGCGACAGACCTAGATGGACTTCGGGCAATCCCATCAGCGTGTCGGGCGATCGGCTGGCCAACCGCACATCGCAGGCGAGGGTCCATTCCAAGCCACCTCCCAAGGCTGCCCCAGAGATGCATGCGATCGTGGTTTGCGGAAGCGACTCCCACAACTCGAACACGCGTTGGCCATGCTCCAGGAAGGCGCGTACTTGATCCTCGCTGGTGAGCATGCCGATGCGGCGCACATCCGCGCCGACGACGAAGCCTTTGGGTTTGCCGCTGCGAAGTACCACCGGTCGCGCTGGATCGCTATCGAGCAACCGTTCAGCGATCGTGCGGACTTCATCGAAGACTTCTTCGAAGAGCACGTTGAGCTTGCGATCGGCGACGTCGATCCAGAGAGTCGACCAACGCGGATGCGAATCGTCCCAACGCAAATGGCGGAATGTCATGGTCACGGCCTCTGAGATAGCGGTTGCCAAGCGCGGATGGCCGGTCCGACGTAGTCCGCTAACGGCCGGATCAGTCGGTTGTCGCTGCGTTGTTCGAGGATGTGCGCAGACCAACCGGAGATGCGCGACAGCACAAAGATCGGCGTGAACATCGGAGTGGGGATTCCGAGCGAGCGGTAGAGCGATGCGCTGTAGAAGTCGACGTTGGGAAACATTTTTTTCTGTTCTCGCATCACCCGTTCGATGGTCTCGGAGACTTCGTAAAGCCCCAGATTGCCAGTCGACGCGCACAGCTTTTTCGACCACGGTTGAATCACGTCGGAACGCGGGTCGGCCCCTTTGTAGACGCGGTGGCCAAAACCCATGACCTTTTCCTTGCGAGCCAGCATAGCTAGCAGTTCGGATTGGGCATGGTCGGGATCTCGCATTCGCTGGATCAATTCCATGGCGGCTTCATTGGCTCCGCCGTGCAGAGGTCCTCGCAGTGCGCCGATGGCACCGGTGATGCACGAATAAAAGTCCGAGAGCGTGGACGCGATCACGCGGGCCGTAAAGGTCGAGGCGTTCCATTCGTGTTCCGCGTACAAGATCAGCGAAACATCCATGGCCCGGGTTTCCAGTTCGGTCGGTTGGCGGTCTCGCAAGTCCCACAAAAACTGTTCGGCGATGCTGCGGCCGCGTGTCCCCGCATCGATGCGCACACCTTGCTGTGCAAAGCGATACCAATACGTTAGGACCGATGGCATGCAAGCGAGCAATCGCACCGCGACGCGCTCCGCCGGATCGCGCGACGATTCGGGCTCAAGCGTACCCAGCATCGACACGGCCGTGCGCAAGACATCCATCGGGTGGGCCGTCGCAGGGATGGTTTCCAAGACCTGGGCCAGCGCAGGAGGGATCGCGCGCGATCGTTGCAAACTCGTGTGGAACGCATCCAACTCAGAGCGGTTGGGGAGCTCCCCGTACAAGAGCAAGTACGCGACTTCTTCGAAGGTCGAGTGTTCCGCGAGTTCTTCGATCGGGTAGCCCAGGTAGGTCAAACCGACGCCAGACGCGCTGACGGTGCTGAGTTTGGTGCGACCGGCGATGATGCCATCGAGGCCAGCTTTGGGGGCGCTGGGATCGGGGGCGGGTTTCGGCGTGGCAGGATCATTTCCCATGGTGTTCATTGCTCCGTTGGGTGAGAGGTGCGTCGAGCCTTTGAAAGGGGGAACTGCAGTTCATTCGCCGTAGCGGATGGTGGATTAGCCGGGGGGGCGCGTTAGCCCCGGTTTCGCGCGCCGTAGATGCCATCGTTAGCATATCGCATCGTGCAGCGCCAGGATGGATGGATGCCGATTCCTCGCCCGCCCCCGCTCCCGTGCTCGTGCTCGTGCTCGTGCTCGTGCTCGTGCTCGTGCTCGTGCTCGTGCTCGTCGCGCGGCGAGTATGGCACCTTGAGAAGGGGATTATCGATCCACTTTGACATTGCATTATCCCGTTCTCGCTTCCAGCACAGGACGGCGATTACGAGCACGAGCACCGTCCTGACGGACTGAGCACGAGCACGACAAGAAAACCAGACCGCGGCTAACGCCAAAGCGGCGATTGGAACCGCGGATGATGGTTACTTTTGGTTCTTGGACGCGGCATCGACGCGGGCTTCTGCGGCGTAGTACTTCAAAAGCTCATAGAGCTGATCCCGTGTTTGCAATCGATCCAAGATGGCGGCTTGATTGCCGTCGCGCCGGATCGTGGTGTACGCCAATTGGGCGGCTGCGTTCATGGCTCGGAACGCAGTCAACGGATAGAGGACCATCCGGACACCCGCTTGTTGAAACGCATCGAGACTGAGCATCGGAGTCTTGCCAAACTCGGTGAGATTTGCGAGCACTGGCACGCTGACCGATTGCGTGAATGTGCGATAGTCTTCGGCGGTGGTAATGGCTTCGGCAAAGATCATGTCGGCTCCCGCTTCGATGTAGCGCTGCGCGCGTTCGATGGCGGGCTGGAGTCCTTCGACGGCCACCGCATCGGTGCGAGCCATGATCGCGAACGCGCGGTCGGTGCGGGCGTCGACTGCGGCGTGGATTCGAGCGATCATCTCGTCGGGTGCAACCAGTTGTTTTCCTGGTCGATGTCCGCA
>JBKCUI010000193.1:0-27786 GCA_046318495.1 Pirellula sp.
ATGTGGACTTCGCTAATCGCCAACGCCAGCACACGGCGCGATTCGAGCGACTCCATTCCCAGCCGCCGGCGTCGAGTTTGAGAGGAACGAGCAAAAGAAGAACGACGTCGAGGAAACAGTCGAAAGAGTCGCATGGCCAGAAAACCGGGAAGGCTGTGGGAAAATGGCAGTAAAAGGGCCCTCAATGCAAGACACAATTTTAGTTGCATCTCATGCCTGCCGGGAGCCTGAACCGAGTAAGAAAGCCGGGGCCAGCGACGAAGCGATTGAGGGACAGGTACGCCAGGATAGCGAATACCCCGCCAAAACACCAATTCCAGACAACGCAACTTGGTCGCGAAAAGTCGCAACTTTCAGACCGTCGTCGTCCGTGCATGCCGGCAGGAAGCCCGATCAAAAGCCATCCGCCGCCCGGTAATGCGTGTCGATTTCCTGGTTTTTCCTGCCGCTAGCTAGAGCTGGAACGAATCGTCCTGGGCTTGCTCGCCATAGAGCGGCATGTAGCGGTAATAGACTTCGAGCATCATGGTGGCCATGCACGTGGAGTAAAGGCGTCCCCCTTCTCTCGACCCATGCGTCCCATCGAAAACCCAGCTCCCCTTGGCATGCCCATCTTTGACTTGCGCGGACAAGATCATGTCGCGCATTTTGTTGTTCCAACCATCCCATTCCGCGCCGCCATATTGCTTCATGACCTGGGTGGCGTAGTAGTTGTAATAGATGTCCCCGGCGATCGGACCATCGGCTGCAAACTTGGCTACGGCCGCCTTGATCGTCGGCTCCTCTTTGCTCCAACCCGAGTACATCCGGCACAGCACGCCGCAAGCGGTCATCGCAGGCCGATACTCAAGCGGATTTCGGGCCTTGAATTCCAAGCTGTAGTGATAACCGAACCCGTTGGGCACCAGCATCGTGTCGAGAAACACGTTGGCGCGACGGACCGAATCGACATCGAAGTTCAACCCGGCCATAGCCGCGCTCTTGATGGCCATCATCTGCCATCCGACGACCGAGGTATCGCCTGGCAAACTGCCGAGCGGAAAGGGCGAGTAGTGCCATCCGCCGGTGAGCGGATTCTGGGCATAGGTCATGTAGTTGATGCTGAGTTGGGCGGCTTCGAGCAATCGCACATCGCGCGTCATGCCATAGGCTTCGCACATGGCGATGGAAGCGATACCGTGCGCGTACATGTCATCTTGGCCTTGCTGGCCATCGCCGCGATACCAGGCGCCGTAAGCTTGCTGCACGCGCATGTTTTGGATCAAGAAACTCAAGCCTTTGAACACGGTTTCTTTGTATTCGCCTTCCATGTGCGTTTGCCCGGCACCGAGGAAACACATCAGGGCAAGTCCGGTCGCGGCGTTGACGCTCGGCCCGCGATCACCCGGACGATCGCACTGCCCACCGCAGATCAGCGGATGGGCAAACGTCCATGCGCCGGTCTCCTGGTTTTGATGCATCGCCAACCACTTCAGAGCGTGGGCAACGGCGGCTTCCGTCTCGGTGGTGCCGCCGAACTTCTTGAGCATCTCCCGTTTTGCTTCTTTGGAACGCCCATTCATGGCGGCACGCATGGCGGCGCTGCTTTGCGCCGCAATTCCGGACGAAGGGACCAGAGCGTTGCTAATGCTCGGGATAGAAACTTCTCCGGCGGCCGCGATGGCGCCGCTCAAGTCAACGTTGACATTTGCATTCACGCTCGACGGCGCGATCGACGGCGTATCGGCGGGCATGTCATCGGTGCTGTCGGACTGGATCTCCGCCACCGCATCGTCGATGGCAAACTCTTCGAGCCCATTGGAATCGTCGCCCACCGGTTCGCCGACCGACAACATGAGCTTGAGCTCATGCTGGATCGGTTCGAAGTTCCATGCCGCCAGCGCGAGAATGACCGCCGTATGGACCACCATGCTGACCGCCCAACTCGGGGCTTCGCTCCACCATCGCCGTCCCCCTGAGCGAGACTCGATGGCAGGCGCGACGGGAGCATCGGAGCCCTTACCTGATGGGCCACTTGCTGCTGGGCCACTTCCGACAGGGCCGCCAGGCACCGAACCGGAGGCGGAGGCAGACGGTTTGCTCGCGGGAGTCGTGTTTGCGGAAGCCGCGCTCGCGTTGCCCTGGTTGGGGGTTTTCTTTGTTGCAGCGGCCGGAGCGACGGAGGGATCAAGAGTCGCCGGCTCGATCACGGTCGAGTCCATGCCGACATGCACGCTTTCGTCATCGTGCGACGGTCCCTCAGCCTGAATATCCTTCGATGTTGCCGAGTTCGGTGCAGATTGGAACTCTGGTAGGCCCAGGTCCAAGCGATTCAAATCATCTTGGTTTGGCATGAACGACTCTCATGTCGACGCCCAGAGAGCACGTCTATTCGAAGGTCCTAGCCTCCGAAACCGCGATCTCCCCGCAGAACTCGACAACAAGCGATGAAATAACAGCAAATACGCCAAGGTGACCGACTCCATCTCTGGGGCGATGTCCAACCCAATCTCGGAGCCAACGGAAACCTCAGTACCTATCATCTTAACGGTGGAACCGGGAAGAGTGTACTCATCGCCCCGTGTTTCCTGCTTGGGATACAATCCTCCGCGAGCCCCAGCCGCCGCCCTAAACTGCAAACGCCTTCCATCGCACGCTCTCCCCATCACGCCCCATACGGATCACGGATGAGTCGACCCTCTCACGTTTCGAGCCCACCTCAGCAGCCCCAACCTGGAACGCGATTTCTTGCGATTGCAAGAAACTGGAGCCTGGCAAGTGCTGTCGCATGCATGGTCTCCACCGGATCGCTAGGATGCCTCCCAAGTCCCTCAGAGCCTGCGACCGTCGTGAAGGATTCGAAGGCATCGACGCTTGCCGCCGAACCAGCCTTGCCCCCCGAACCTGCGATGGATTCGGTGCCGCCGCCCTCACACGCCCCCGCCTCTGCGTCTCAAACGATGCATCTGAAACTCGAAATCACCGGTTTGAAATCTAAGCAAGGCCAATGCCCGATCGCCATCTACATCGAGGAGGGATTCAACGATCCCGACCAGGCGATCTTCAAGGAGACGTTGAACATCGATGGCGACCCAATCATGCTGTCGGTGTCGCTGACGGACTGGATGCAAGCTCGCGGCTTGCAATCGCTCGAGGGTCTAAAGCTCGCCGTCAGCGCCTACCACGATCTCAACAGCAACGGCAAACTCGACAAGAACAGCTTTGGGATTCCAACCGAACCCTACGGCTTCTCGCGCGATCCCAAACGCGGCTTCGGCCCGCCGTCTTTTGAGCAAGCCGCCGTTGAGATCGATCCCGCTATGACTTCCGAGACGCCCATCTCGATCCGGTTGCACTGATGCCTGTTTTGTCTCTCAAGTCCCAAAGACCGACCGCTTCGCTATGAATGCCAATGTTGGATTGCGTTTGACGGAACAAGCACGGAAGCTGCCCGAGCATTTGGGCATTGCAACTCCCCGCGGCTCGCATCGCGCGGGCACCGCTCGCCCCTACGATCGTGTCAGCCTCCGCGACATGGACGAACGCTCGTCGTCGATCGCGGCTGGTTTGCAAGAAATGGGAATCGGACCGGGCAAGCGCATCGCGCTACTGGTTCGATTCGGCGAGGACTTTATCACCCTCGTATTCGCACTGCTCAAGTGCGGTGCGACGTTGATCCTGGTCGACCCCGGCATGGGACGCAAGAACATCTTGAAATGCCTCGAACAATCGCAACCCGATGGCTTTGTCGCGATCCCGCTTGCCCATGCGATCGTCAAGATGACGGCGTCGCGGTTTCCCAACGCGCGCTTGAACGTCACCGTCGGCAACCGCTTTGGGTTTTTGCCTCAACCGACACTGAGCCAATTGGAAGCCAAACGCTCCAGCGCATTTATCCCTCCAGAAACCAAACTCAGCGATCCCGCCGCCATCATCTTCACCACCGGCAGCACCGGCCCCCCCAAAGGGGTTCTCTACACGCATCGCACCTTCAACGCGCAGATCGATATGATCTCGCGTCATTACGGCATCGAACCGGGCGGATTGGATTTGAGCGGCTTTCCGCTGTTCGGCTTGTTCAACGCCGTGATGGGAACGGGCACGGTGTTGCCCGATATGGACCCGACCCGTCCCGCTTCCGTCGACCCGGTGCGATTGCTCGATGCGATCGATCAATGGCAAGTCCAACAATCCTTTGGATCTCCGGCGTTGTGGACACAAGTCGGGCGGTACTGCAAGCGAACCGGTCGCCGCGCTCCTTCGCTGCGGCGCGTGCTATCGGCCGGTGCGCCGGTCCCGCCTCGGGTGCTCGAAGAAATCCGCGCAGCCATGCATCCCGATGGCAACATGTACACACCCTATGGCGCCACCGAAGCTTTGCCCATCGCGTCGATCGAGTCGCGCGACGTACTGGGGGAAACGGCGGCGATGACTCGCATCGGCAAAGGCACCTGCGTCGGCAATCGCTTCGAAGGAATCCGCTGGCGCGTGATTCGCATTCACGATGGACCGATCGCCAGCATCGAAGACGCACACGATGCGCTACCCGGCGAGATCGGCGAGCTGATGGTGGCCGGTCCGGTGGTCACCCAGTCGTACGTCACCCGCGTCGACCAAAACGCCTTGCACAAAGTCTTCGATGCCGGTTTGTCCACTGCCTATGGTTGGTCCGCAGAGGATGGCATGACCTGTTGGCATCGCATGGGGGACGTCGGCTACCTCGATGCGCGCGATCGGTTCTGGTTCTGCGGTCGCAAAGGGCATCGCGTGGTCACTCCCTCGGGCACGCTCTTTACCGAACCGGTCGAAGCAGTCGTCAACACGCACCCATGGGTCTATCGGTCTGCCTTGGTACCCCGAGGCACCGCCCCCAACCAATCGCCCGCCATCGTCGTCGAACCATGGCCCGAACATCGTCGCGCGTTGCAGGAGAACTCGCCTCGCGCGGTGCAAGAATGGTCGCAGTTGCTCGAGCAGCATTTGCCTGAGCACTCCATCGACGAGTTCCACGTCTACCCCAAGTCCCTCCCTACCGACATTCGTCACAACTCCAAGATCTTCCGTGAACAACTCGCAGTGTGGTTGCGAACGGCTCCGCAAAAGAAGCCTTAACTGGCCGCACTTGTGAGAAGACGTCGCGCCTGGGCTGCCAAGGAGTTCCCTTACTCAGACTCCGCTTCACGGACTTGGAACACGTTCCCCTCGGGGTCAACCCCATCGCATGCGCGAAAGCCTCGCGCCGCCCATTCGTGTTTGGCATCTTTGAGCCGACCGCGTAGACGTTTCACCGTCTTGCGTGCCTCGGCGATGCTGGCCACCGGAATGCATATCTTGATGTAGGAGTCCTCGCGAGCGGGTGGTGGGCTGCTCGCATCGGCCTCGACCGTTGCACCACGCATGGCATGGATCACCAGTTCAAAACCGCTGAGCGATAACACAGCATGCTGTGTGTCTTCGGAAGTGATGGCAAAGGGTCCAAGCGCGCAATAGAAATCGCGCATTCTCGGGACATCGGCAACGAACAACACAGCCGCAGCGTTCACAAAGTGGGTCATGGCAAGGCGCTTTGCAAGAATCTCATCGGTAGCTCCACAAATTGTGGTCGCGTGCTGAGCATCCTACTCGCTTCACGCGTGGCAGACTCGCCCCCTGGTGCAAGGCGATTCGCCCCCGATGCAGCGCAACCGATGGATCGCAGGGCGGTGGCACCGCCGGACCGAAACGACCAGTATCGCTGGCTGCATTCGAGACGGAACCGCGAAAAACCACCCAATCCCTAGAATTTCGCAGGGCAGGGGGGTGGCCGATTGGCCGTGAGTTTGGCTAGAAGGTTCCAGCCAGAGCGATATAATGCCGCGTTTTCCTTTTGCGGCCCAACCCCTCGAGATCCATGTCTCAAAAGCCAACACCACCCTCGGGCACAACGTCTCCCTCAGGATCGAACTCCAGCGCCCAAAATGCCTCGCGTCCGCCGCAGTCGGCGACGAGCCGTTCCGGCCGACCCGATGCGATGCACAGCGAGTGCGTGCTGGTGCTCGACTTTGGCTCGCAGTTCGCCCAACTCATCGCCCGCCGCGTGCGCGAACAAAACGTCTACTGCGAAATCGTTCGGCATGACATCGCCGCCGAAAACTTGATCGCACGAAAACCGATCGCCATCATCCTCTCAGGTGGCCCCTCGAGCGTCTATGAAAACGGGGCTCCCAAATGCGACCCCAAAATCTTCTCCCTCGGCATCCCCGTGCTGGGCATCTGCTACGGCATGCAACTGATCTCGGACTTCCTAGGAGGTTCGGTCAAGCCATGCCCAGCCCGCGAATTCGGACGCGCTCGGCTGACGATCGGGCACATGGAAAAATTGTTTGTAGGGTTTCCCGCAGACATCGATGTCTGGATGAGCCACGGCGATCAAGTCGACGCGCTGCCACCGGGCTTTGAAGTCCTCGCCAGCACGTCGACTTGCCCCATCGCCGCCGTTCGCCATCGCGATCAACCGATCTATGGCATCCAGTTCCATCCCGAAGTCTCCCACACCGCATTGGGCGGCACCCTCATTCACAACTTCCTCTACAACATCGCGGGTTGCGAAGGCCGATGGCACTTGGCGAACTTTGCCCAACAAACGATCGAATCCCTCCGCGAATCGATCGGCAAGGACCGCGTCATCTGCGGACTCTCAGGCGGCGTCGATTCCTCCGTGACCGCCGCGCTGCTCACCAAAGCCATCGGCTCGCAACTGACGTGCATCTTGATCGACAACGGATTGCTTCGGAAAGACGAACAAGCCGCCGTGATCTCAGAGTTTACCGATCACTTTCAAGCCGACCTGCGGGTGGTCGATGCCAGCGACCGTTTCCTTAGCACCCTGGCCGGCATTCGCGATCCGCAAGAGAAACGGCGCCGCATCGGACATGCATTCATCGAGTGCTTCAAAGCCGAAGCCGAAAAGATCAACGGTGCCAAGTACCTCGCGCAAGGCACCTTGTATCCCGACGTCATCGAAAGCGGAGCAGCCATCGACGGCCCAGCCGCCACGATCAAACTCCATCACAACGTTGGCGGTCTCCCCGAACAACTCGGCTTCGATCTGGTCGAGCCCCTCCGCGATCTGTTCAAAGACGAAGTTCGTCGATTGGGATTGGAACTCGGACTGCCCGAGCATCTGGTGTGGCGCCATCCCTTCCCAGGGCCAGGCCTTGCTGTACGTTGCTTGGGCGAAGTCACCAAGGCCAAGCTCGATGTGCTGCGCGAAGCCGATGAGATCGTGATCAACGAGATCAAGAACGCCGGCTTGTATCGCGCGACTTCACAAGCCTTCGTCGTGCTGCTCGAATCGCAAAGCGTCGGGGTGATGGGAGACGCTCGCACGTATGAAAACGCCGTCGCGGTCCGATGCGTCAACACCGACGACTTCATGACCGCCGATTGGAGCCGACTCCCTTATGATTTGTTGGCCAAAATCTCCAGCCGGATCATCAACGAAGTTCGCGGCGTCAACCGCGTCTGTTACGACATCAGTTCCAAACCTCCTGCGACCATCGAATGGGAATAACCGGCCGGGCTCTTTGAGTCGTTGCCGTCCTCTGCGATCCTTTGCATCCGAGCTCCAACCATGAATCGCCAGTACATCTACCAAATCGAAAACCTCACCAAACGCCACGGCCAAAAAGAAGTCCTCAAGGACATTTGGCTCTCGTTTTACCCAGGAGCCAAGATCGGCGTGCTGGGTTCCAACGGCGCGGGCAAAAGCACGCTGCTTCGGATCATGGCGGGGACCGACAAGAACTTTGAAGGTGTCGCGCGGCTCTCCAACGGCTTCACCGCCGGGTACTTGCCCCAAGAACCGCAGCTCAACGCCGACAAGAACGTTCAAGAGAACGTCGAAGAAGCCGTTGCTCCCAAACGCAAGATCGTCGATCGCTTCAACGAGATCACGAACTTGCTCGGCGAGGTGACCGACGACAACGAGATGCAAAAGCTTTGCGATGAGATGGCCAAGCTTCAAGACATCATCGACGCGCAGAACCTATGGGAATTGGATCGGCACGTGGAAATGTCGATGGCCATCATGAACTTGCCGCCGGGCGAAGCTGGCGTGACCAATCTCTCCGGGGGTGAGCGTCGCCGCGTCGCCATGTGCAAGTTACTCCTCGAGCAACCGGACTTGTTGTTGCTCGACGAACCGACCAACCACTTGGACGCCGAAGCCATTCAATGGCTCGAACAGCATCTGGCGCAGTATCCCGGCACGGTGGTGGCGGTCACGCACGACCGGTACTTCCTGGACAACGTCGCGCAATGGATCTTGGAGTTGGACCGCGGATCGGGTTATCCGTTCGAAGGCAACTACACGTCGTGGTTGGAGCAAAAGAAGAAGCGACTGCAGATCGAGCAAAAGGCGGCCGCCGCCCGTCAAAAGACCCTTGATCGCGAGTTGGAATGGATCCGCATGTCGCCGCGAGCGCGTCAAGCCAAGAACAAAGCCCGTATCAGCGCCTACGAGCAATTGGCAGCCCAACAGTTCGAAGAGCGACCAGACGAACTCGAAATCCAAATCCCACCGGGCAAGCATTTGGGCGAAGTCGTGGTCGAAGCCAAGGACTTGACCAAGGCCTTTGGCGATCGCGTGTTGATCGACAAGTTCACTTTCCGATTGCCGGCTGGGGGCATCGTCGGCATCATCGGTCCCAACGGCGCGGGCAAGACGACGTTGTTCCGAATGATCACCGGCCAAGACCAACCCGACTCGGGCACGATTCGCGTCGGGGACACCGTCGAACTGGGCTATGTCGATCAGTCGCGCGATTCGTTGAATGCGACCAGCACCATCTACGAAGAGATCTCTGGGGGCCATGACTTCTTGGAGATGGGTGGCAAGCGATTGAACTCGCGAGCGTACGTTTCGAAGTTCAACTTCAAGGGGACCGATCAAGAGAAGAAGGTCGGTGATCTTTCGGGTGGGGAACGCAACCGGGTGCATTTGGCCAAGCTGTTGCGTCGGGGTTGCAATGTGTTGCTATTGGACGAACCGACCAACGACTTGGACGTCGACACGTTGCGAGCGCTCGAAGAAGCCATCCTCAACTTTGTCGGTTGCGTGGTGGTGATCACGCACGACCGTTGGTTCCTCGACCGAATTGCGACGCACATCATGGCCTTTGAGGGAGACGGCTACGTGCATTGGTGCGAAGGCAACTTCCAGACGTACGAGCAGCAGCGTCGCGAGCGACTCGGAATCTCCGGCGACGAACCGCAACGCTTCCGTTACAAGAAGCTAACGAACTAAGCATCCCTGCCTATCTTCCCCTACTCTTCGCGTCGCACCCACGCACGCACGTAGGCCGGGTCTCCAGGCCCGGCCCGGCGCGGGTAGGACTTTGCCATGTCTTTTGCGAGACCACGCGTGAAAAACGGGCCTGGAGACCCGTTCTACGTTGCATTTTACATTGCATTTTGCGACTCGCTCTACGTTTCGAGGGCCGACGCAATAACTGGCCCGCGAGTGATGGCTGGGGTATGCTAAGGCGGTTGCGCCGGGCCTGTGCTGGCATCCTTTCCCGCCTTCCGCTGATCCTGAGCCTCCCCGCCTGCCATCCCCTCCCATGGTTGTCACTTCCCTCCTGCTGCCGCAGATGTTCTCTGCGTTCCGTCGCGTCCGCGCGCTGCATGTGCTCTGCACTTGGCTGGCGCTCGTCACTCCTGCATTGGCACAAGACTCCGATTGGTTCGAAACGAACATTCGGCCCGTGCTCATCGCCAAGTGTTTCGAGTGCCACGGCCCGACCAAACAATGGGCCAGCCTGCGCCTCGACAACCAAACATCCCTCGACGCGGGCAGCGAAAACGGACCGGTCATCGATCCTCAACAGACCGCCACCAGCACCCTCCTCGCGCGCATCGAATCGACCGACCCGGATGTGCGCATGCCGCCCCCCGACTCGATGCATACCCTCAGCCCACCCGAAAAGGACTCGCTTCGAACCTGGGTCCTTCAAGGCGCCCGCTTCCCAGCCAACCCACCCAATGCACCCATGGCTGAGGGGGGGGCCATCGCATCGCGCCAAGAACTCGCCGCAAAACATTGGGCTTTCCAACCGCTCAATAAACAACTGGCTGCACCGAAGCTATCCGATGGAAACGAGTCGAGTAATACTGCGTCCACGAGCCGATTGCATTGGATCGATCGCTATCTGCACGAGGCCCTCGAGGAACGCGGCATCGAACCCGTTCCACAAGCAGATCGTCGAACGCAGCTTCGTCGATTGCACCTTGTACTCACGGGATTGTTTCCGACGTGGGACGACGTGCAGCGGTATGAGAACGACTCCAGCCCGGAAGCTTGGGAGCATGCGATCGATCACGTGCTGCATCGCCCCGAAGTCGCCGAGAAATGGGCTCGCGTCTGGATGGACATCGCTCGCTACTCGGACACCAAAGGGTACGTGTACGGCCGCGAAGATCGCACCTTTGTCTTTTCGCGAGCCTACCGAGATTGGTTGATTCGCGCCTTTCGCGAGGATCTTCCTTACGATCGCTTCCTGGTCCTGCAGTTGGCGGCCGACCAACTGGTCGATGCGGGCTCGCCCGATCTGGCCGCGATGGGGTTCCTCACCCTCGGCCGACGTTTCCTGGCCATTCAATACGACATCATCGACGACCGCATCGATACCACGTTCCGCGGTTTGATGGGACTGACGGTACAGTGCGCACGGTGCCACGACCATAAATACGATCCGATCAGCACGCGCGACTACTACGGTTTCGTCGGCGTGTTTCAAAGCTGCATCGACCGCCGCGAAGTCATCCCAGAGCATTTGCAATCGCAATCGGACGCGTTTCGCGCGGGACTGCAGGAGCGGAAACAGAAACTCCAAGAGCTGACCGAGAAGCATCGCACAGAAGCCAACGATCGCATCCAAAAGCGATTCGCCGATTACTTGGAAACGCAGGTGCAACTCGACAAGTATCCCGAAGGCTCATTCAATCAACTGTCGACCAAAGACGATTTGATCCCCGCGTTGGTCCATCGCTGGGAGTGGTATCTGGGATTATCTCAAATCGCCAACCACCCCGTCCTTCGGATCTGGTCGGAACTATCCAAGCTGCCCCCGACCGATTTCCAACAGCAAGCCGCACAAGTGCTGGCGCGTCTCGATGCCGAACCGGGGGCCTGCGACCCCATGGTGCGAAACCACTTTGCGACCCCACTCGCATCGATTCGCGAAGTGGCCGATCGCTACGGAGCCCTAGTTGCCGAAACATCTGCCGCTTGGCAATCCGAAATCGCGAGCCGCACAACTGCCAACGAACCCGCCCCGACGCAGTCCAACGATCCCGCGTTGGAAGCCGTGCGTCGCATCTTGCTCGATCGCAGCTCGTGCTTCTACATTCCCGACGAGCCGATCGATAGCACCGAGTGGTATTGGGACAACGGCACTTGCGTGGAGATTTGGAAAGCCCAAACCGAGGTCGATCAGTGGCTGATGCAAATCGACGGTGCGCCGGTCGAACTCGGAGTGCTTCGCGATCGGGAGATCGTGAGCGATGCTCGGCTGTTGAAGCGGGGCAACGCCAACCTCAAGGGAGACGCGGTCGCACGACGTTACTTCGAAGCCTTGCCCAGCGCAGGCGAACTCGGATTCCAAATCGGCAGCGGGCGTCTGGAACTGGCGCGTCGGATTGCGTCGGCCGACAATCCATTGACGGCTCGGGTTTGGGTCAATCGCGTTTGGCAACAAGTCTTCGGAGAAGGGTTGGTGCAGAGCGCCAGCGACTTTGGAATCCGTTCCGACGCTCCGTCCCATCCGGAACTGCTCGATGCACTAGCGATCGCGTTCATCGAGCATGGATGGAGCACGCGATGGCTCATCCGCGAGTTGATTTCGACCGAAGCCTTTCGTCGGGCGTCATGGGGTAACTCTTCCAAAGCCAACGAGATCGATCCGGCGAATCGCATGCTGTGGCGGATGAATCGCCATCGATTGACCTGGGAGGAGTCGCGCGATGCGATGCTGATGTTTGCGGGGACACTGGCTGCGTCTTCTGGGGGCAAGTCGGTCGATCCGCTTGCCAGCACCGATCAGGCCATGGCGCGGCGCAGCTTGTATACCACGATCGATCGGCAATACCTGCCGATGACCTTGCAGAACTTCGATTTCGCCAACCCGGACATGCACAATCCCAAGCGATCCGAAACGATCGTGCCGCAGCAAGCGCTGTTCCTGTTGAATCATCCGCTTCCGGCCAAGGCAGCTTCCAAGTCGGTTGAAACCCTTGAGCGCATTCTTGCTGGAGAACCGCTCTCCGACGCAAGGTTCATCGAGGAAGTGTACCGACGAGTTCTGCAGCGCAGCCCCAGCCCAGACGAGCTCGAAAGCAGCCTCGTGTTCCTGACCGAGGCCACCCAGGAACCCAACGCGAACGGGTTGTCCCCGCGCGCGCAGTTGTCGCAAGTGCTTATGATCAGCAACGAAGTCACTTACATCGATTAACCATGGATTCACACCACCCTCAGATGCATCGCCGCACGCTGCTCGGTTCCTCGGGAATGGGCCTGGGATTGCTCGGACTCGGTTCGTTGCTATCCGAGCGAGCTTCCGCACAAGAAGACACCGCCGCGGCCAGCGCGCCGTCGAGAAACTCGTTGGCCGAGCGCCAGCCCCACTTTGCTCCCAAGGCCAAGCGGATGGTCCATTTCTTTCTGAACGGTGGGCCATCGCATGTGGATACGTTTGATCCCAAGCCCAAGTTGCAAGAGTACGCCGGCAAACCGCTGCCGATGACATTGCTGACCGAACGCCGGACGGGTGGCGCGTTGCCCAGTCCGTTTGCATTCAAGAAGTATGGTGAGAGCGGCCTGGAGATCAGCGAGTTGTTTGAGAAGACGGCGGCGCATGCCGATAACATCGCCGTCATTCGCTCGATGGTGGCGCAAGTCCCCAATCACGAACCCTCGCTGATGCTGATGAACTGCGGCGACTCGGTCCAGTCCCGACCGAGCCTGGGATCGTGGCTGATGTATGGACTCGGGACGGTGAACCAGAATCTTCCTGGATTCCTCGCGATGTGCCCGGGTGGATATCCCATCAAGGACACGGCGAATTGGCAAAGCGGTTTTTTGCCGGGAGCCTTTCAAGGAACGTTTGTCGATCCGAAGCATACGGAGCTCGATAAGCTCATCGAGAACATCCGCAGCACGCATGCGGACGCCAACACCCAGCGAAGGCAGCTGCGATTGCTGCGCGAACTGGCGCTGCGCAACCCGGCGGTCGGCAGCGATTCCCGTTTGGAGTCGCGCATCGAGTCGTTTGAGTTGGCGTTTCGGATGCAGACCGAAGCCTCCGATGCCTTTGATCTGTCCAAGGAACCCAAAGAGATCCTGGAACTCTATGGAGATACCGTGCATGGGCGTCAAACGCTGATGGCTCGGCGATTGTTAGAGCGCGGAGTTCGGTATGTGCAGCTCTGGCATGGGGCAGGGCAGCCATGGGATCATCACGGAGACATCGAAAAGAATCTGCGAACCAACTGCGGCGAGATCGATCAACCGATCGCGGCCTTCATGACCGACTTAAAGCGACTCGGCATGCTCGACGATACGTTGGTGTTGTGGGGAGGCGAGTTTGGACGGACGCCTACTTCGGAAGGAGGTTCCGGGCGGGACCACAACCATTGGGGGTTCTCGGTTTGGTTGGCGGGAGGAGGCATTCGGGGCGGAACGGTGCATGGTGCGACCGATGAGTTCGGATTCCGCGCAGAGGAATCGCCGACCAGCGTTCATGATCTGCATGCCACGATCCTGCATTTGATGGGATTCGATCATGAGAAACTGACCTATCGGTATGCAGGTCGCGATTTTCGCTTGACCGATGTTCACGGCCGGGTCGTTCGCGAGATCCTCGCTTAAGGGCACTGCATTCTCCGCCCCCTATCTATTCCATCCCGTAGTGTGGGTCTCCAGGCCCGCATCTTAAAAGAGCGTAGTGTGGGTCTCCAGGCCCGCATCTTAAAAACCGAAGCGAGTGTCTCCAGGCCCGCATTCGACATAGCGTCGCGACGGCATTCGCTCGTGCCAACTGTTCAACCAAGCTCTTCGCGCGTTCTACGCCACCACGCAACTCAACCAGCGCAACGACTCCAGTGCAGCTTGTGGTTCGAATTAACACAATCTTCCCATTAGCTAGAACGCGCCGTGTGGGAAAAACTTGCCGGCGAGCGTCGTGGCCCGCTCGCAAAGGGTCGAAGGAATTGCGCGTTTCGGCTATCCACTTGGCTTCATTGCGTTACCTTGAACCGACTGAGGCCGGGTGCCTTCCGTTTTTGAATGCACCCCACTTGATTCGCGATCGCAGTCGACTGAAACTACCTGCATGAATCCCTCGGCAAAAGATTTGCTATGCGAGAATCCTCGCCAATTCTTGAAGACGTCGTGGACTCTGAGTGCGCGAACCAGCGACGAGGAAGAGTCTGCGCGCGATGCCCTGAAGACGCTGCATACTGGATACGCAACTCCACTTATGCGTTTCTATCAGCAGGTTGGTTCAGGGCATAATCATTCTGCTGACAGCGAAGTGGTGCGCGCGTTCTTTGATTGGTTGATCGATTCCGAATACGTCGCACGCGCCGAGGAAGGTCGAGGGCTTTTGCGTCCTTTCTTGCTGGCCGCCTTCAAGCAATTCTTGTCGCGACAGCACCACTACCAATCATCGTCCAAACGGATTTCGGTAAACGCATTCGCATCGATCCGTTCATTCGCATGCGACACCCACATGGACGTGGAACCGTCTCCTCGAACGCTGAGCGAGATGACCTATGACTACCATTGGGCGGTAGCGTTAGTCGACCGCGCTGTGCATCGGCTGGGAGAGGAATGGGCTACGGAAGGGCGTTCCGAACACTTTCAAGCCCTCCGAAGGTACCTTGCGG
This sequence comes from Pirellula sp., assembly GCA_046318495.1. Taxonomy (GTDB): domain Bacteria; phylum Planctomycetota; class Planctomycetia; order Pirellulales; family Pirellulaceae; genus JBKCUI01. The sequence goes on from JBKCUI010000193.1 coordinate 14,905, forward strand.
GCAACCGCGAACTTCGCGGCGGCGAGATTGCTAAAAGGTTAGGGATGACGGAAGGGGCACTTCGGGTGGCGATTCTTTGCCTCCGTCGACGGTATGCGGAACTGCTGCGCCAGGAAGTGCGTTTCACCACGCGTTCGGACGCCGACGCGAAGTCGGAGCTTCGGTACTTGCTCGAGACCCTTCGAGGCCACTGAAATAGGATGTTCGAGGCCACTGAAATAGGATGATCGACGCTTTGTTCTTCGAATTTCCGAAGTTCTCGGTAACACTCCCTGCCTGAAAGGCTTAGGTACATGGACCAAGCTCTCTCAAGCAAGCATGGAGCCCTCTGGCCGATGAGCACGCAAACAGTCTGTCAGCAATGTGGTGCGCCGATCCCGATTGCATCGGGTGAGGAGTGCCCCCATTGCTTGATGCGTTTGGCCATCGAGGACGCAGCCGATCGCGAAAAGTTTGCACAAGCCGCTCCGGTCAGTCCCGAGGAGATCGAATCCCAGCTCGAAGATATCAGCGTCGTCCGTTTGCTCGGTTCGGGTGGCATGGGGGCAGTCTACCTAGCGAGGCAGCTCCCCTTGAATCGGTTGGTCGCGATCAAGATCTTGACGCCGCAGCGCGCAGAGGACCCGGTTTCTGAGCAGCGATTCCTTCGAGAAGCCAGGGCGTTGGCGAAGCTCCATCACCCTCATATCGTCTCCCTTTACGATGTCGGACGGTTGGGCCCGACTTGGTTCATCATGATGGAGTATGTCGAGGGTGCCAACCTTCGCGAGTTGATCACCGAAGGGAGATTGAGCCCTCCCGAAGCGTTCCGCCTCGTTCCGCAGATCTGCGATGCGATGCAGTACGCGCATGATCACGGGGTGGTGCACCGGGACATCAAACCTGAAAACATCCTCATCGATCAAACCGGGCAGGTCAAAATCGCCGACTTTGGATTGGTCAAGCTCATCGGAGAGGTTTCTCCGGATAACTTCACCTTGACCGACCCTGGATTGCAAATGGGCACCGTTGGCTACATGGCACCCGAGCAATGCTCCAGCACCCAAGGGGTCGACCACCGGGCCGACATTTATTCGCTCGGAGTGATCTTCTACGAGTTGCTGACAGGAAAACGCCCAACGCCCGATTACACTCCCCCTTCACGCATCACGGAAGTCGACTCCCGAGTCGATCGCGTCATTGCATGCAGTCTCAAGGAATCCCCTGACGAGCGTTTCCAGCAGGCCTCCTTGATGAAGGATGCGATCCAACGCATATCTTCGCGCCGATCCTGGATCCCGCTGGTGGCTTTGGCAGCGGCAGCGATGGTCGTTTCGCTCCTATTGCTCGCTCCTCGGACCGCGGCCCCAAAGCCCGCTGTGCAAGCCCTGACAATCCAACCCCAACGCTCTACCGTCCCCGCTCCGCTCCCGCTCACCGAGCCCTTTAGCGATGAAACCGCATCCCTACAACAGATCGCGTGGGCACGCAAACTGGACTTGCCCGTCGTCGAAACCAATAGCCTCGAACTCAATCTCTGCCTGATTCCTCCCGGCCATTTCCTCCTCGGACCTGAATGCACTGCCAGGATCACCAAGCCTTTCTACATGAGCGCAACGGAAGTCACGGTCGGTGCGTTTGCGGAGTTCGTCGACGCGACACAGTACCAAACCGATGGCGAGCGATCGGGCAACGGAGGTTGGATCCACTCGCCAACCAGTACGATGGGAATCGCGAGCCACCCAGAGTACACGTGGGACAACAAACGTTTCGCATTTGACAATTTGCTGCCGGTGACCATGGTGACCCTCCAGGACATCGAGGCGTTCACCGAGTGGTTGAGCAAGCGCGAAGGGCGCACCTACCGGCTGCCAACCTACGCCGAATGGACTTGGGCTAGCCATGCTGGATACCGAGGGCGATTGCAGTCGCCCGATCCGATCGTCATGTCGGAATTGGGTTGGCACATCGGAAACTCGGACAACCATGCCCAGCCGGTCGCAAAAAAACTCAGCAATCCGTGGGGACTCTACGACCTCTTCGGAAACGTTACGGAGATTTTGCACGACACCATGCCTCGAAAACTGCTGGGGGGAGTCTTTGATGACCCGGTCTACCCGTCCAGCGCGCAGCGTCGAACCGGTTGCGGCGGTTCCTTTGCCGATCCGATGCACTCGATTTTCCACGATCTCAATCCCAGCATGCCCCTTGATAGCGTAGGGTTTCGGCTGGTCCGTGAGATTCCGACCGGGGACGGGAATACGACAACGCAGTAGGAACTCCTGAGCGCATCCCATCGCGCGCTCGCAATCAACCGTTCCGCATACCTATCGCTCTGCCCCCGCATCGCGATTTCCGGGTGCTGTTTGCTCCGCGCGCCGTCGCATCGACGCTGCGCATTCTTGGGTTGCATCGCATGCAGCCCGCCGCCTCGTCTCGGCGTGTCCGCAACTGCAAAGAAATTCGCGACTTTCTTTGTAACTTTCCCGGAATGTTTCCCTTAGGTACCTACGGGTCGCTGTACGCGATCTCGCTCGGATCCCGTCCTCGACGATTTGCCCATCCTACGTTTTTGCATTTCCGGAGCCCACTATGCGCAAGCCTTTCTCAGGCCGTTCGTTCCTCAAGCAGTTGGCGATTCGCAAAGGGCTATCGAATCGAAAGCAGCTCCGAAAACAGCTTCGTGGCCGCAAGCCCCTATTCGAGTCGCTCGAACAACGCACTGTTTTTGCAACGGCAGTTCTTCCGACGGTGAATCTTGGACAACCGATCACCATCTCCGAGGGTTTCGGGTACGGCAGCACCATCGCGGGATTGGGAAGTGCGATCGATCCAACCAACAACAGCACTCAACTGGTCGGACAAATCACCGACTCGTTGGGGATTGAGAAAACCGGGACGTTCACGTTTGAGACTTGGCTGTATCCCAAACCAGGTCAGACCAACGGAGTGATTTGGATTTCGGGAGACGATGCCAACACGACGCGCGAGCATTACTACCTGCAACTCGTCAACAATAGAGGTCTGCGGTTCCAAATCCGAGGCTTGGCAGGAAGCGATGCCATCACGGCCGATGTCACTGCCAGCGATGTTCTCAATCGAGACGCTTGGAATCACATTGCCGTCACCTTCGACGGCAATCGTATTCAACTCTTTGTCAACGGCATCAATGTCGCATCGCAACTCGCGCCCAACCAGCAGCTCCGCGAAATCAAACGCGTCGATTTTCAGGGCAGGGGATCCGCCATCGTGTCCCGCAGCGCAGGGGTCATGGACGAAATCCAAATCTGGAAGATCGCGCGATCTCAAGAAGACATTCAATCCTCGATGCTCACCCAGCTTCAGGGAAATGAAGACGGGTTGGCCGCTTATTGGAATTTCGACACACCCAATCCTTCCAATTCCAACCGGGAGCTAAGTGCGACCAAGAACGCCAACTCGCTCGACGTCACAAGTTCCCCTCGCTTGTTGAACGCGGCGCCGCAGATCGGATATGTCGATGTTCTGCTGAGTTCTGAAGTTACCAGCGATGTGGGCTTGTGGGTGACCTACAACGTTAGCGGCGACGCCAAAGCCGATGTCGACTACGTCAGCTCGCGTTTTCGCAAGGTGTCGACCAACCCCAACACGGAACGCAACGGGATCATCATTCCTAAAGGCGAGAACAGAGGTCGAATCTATTTCACAGCCGTTCACGACGCATTCTACGACCCAAACGAATCCACGGTCATCGTTCTGACGCCGAACAGTTTCGACGGAACGAGTCCGAGCGATTACATCCTCGGGGGCAATATCTCCGCACGCGTCAATATCACCGACGCGGGAGAGTTCCTGCCGGGTGCTGTGATCCTGGATAGCACCGGACGTCCTGTTACGTCCAGTTCCCCGTTGTATGTGGATCCGAAAACGGGCGAAGCATCCTTTCAGCTCAAGCTTACCAGCAGCGCGTACAATCCGAACGTCCCATCTGGCTTCTCGTTCAATCCAACCACCGCCTACTTGACGATGACCGCAGGGTCGGCATCCATAAAGGACTTTTACACATCAAAAACCCTTTTCCTCGAGATCACCGAGTCGGACTGGTTCAATCCGAAAAGGCTCACGTTGACCGGTGTCACGGGAGATGGCACCATCACGCTGAACAACACCTATGGCAACTTCCCCTACTTGGTGGATCGGCTGACGGGACAACCGATTTCAATATCTTTTCCATTCACCAGGACTGCACCGGCCGACGTGCGCGTTGAAGAAGGGAACGCGAATGACTCCGCAGCCATCGTGCCAACGGTCAATCTGTTCCGCATCACCGATTTGGTTGAAAACGGTGACAAACCCGCTCGTGTTCGCGTTCAACTCAACACCCCCGCACCTAAAGGTGGACTGGACGTCTTTTACTCGGTGACTTCTTCGACCACTGTGCGCGAAGGAGTGAACTTCAAAAAGCTACCCGGGCTCATCCATGTCGACGAGGGACTGCAGGAAGCGGAAATTCCCATCCAGTCGATCGACGACATCAACGTGATCGCCGATCGCTGGATCGAACTCGCTTTGGCACCGCGAGCCACCTACAACAGCGGCACATCCACCAAAGCTCGCGTTGCGTACAAGGAAGATGATGTCGCTCGCGTCGTGGTTTCCAATCCAATCACGGTGGATATCACCTCTTCCAAATCGCTCGTTCGTCCGATCACAACCGTGGTCGAGGGAGACTCACGCTATACCTTCACAGAAAACACTCTGAATGCCGGTAGCGTCGGCAGTTTTGACAGCCCCGCATGGACGGCCATCGGCGGACTCGGAGCGAGTTTCACGAACGGCGTGAAGGACACCGATACCATCGAGTTCCGCCTGGCTCAGGCAGGGGATAGCAAGACCAAGATCAGCGTGAAGTTCACCTCCTCGACGGCCAATGGACGACCTGCGATCGCCTTGCGCAAAACAGGCGCCAACGAAGTCGATAGTGTTGACACTGCCTTCATGTTCGATATCGGAAGCCCATCAGGGACGCGTCTGAACAACGTCGCGACCAATACCGCGCGTTATCCGACGATCGTTTCGGACGACACCTTGGAATGGAGCCTCGACGGATTGGCAGCGGGTGTGTATCGGCTGGTACTGGCGACCAACCCAAGACTCAGTGGTCAATTGGCTGCGTTTCCTGGCATTCCAGAAATTGCCTTCGATTACGAGGCCAAATTCACCAGCGCGCCAAAAGCGCCGTATGAGATGTTCACGACCAAAACAGTCACAACCTACTCGACCGCCTATGCGCCGTTGGTTACGGCCGAACCTGTGCCGATAACTCCGATCGGGTCGGAACCGAACAACGACGTCGCAACAGCCTCTGTGCTGGGCGTCGTCGTACCGCGTCATGAGGTCAACTCCCAAACCATCGCTTCCTTGACCGATATTGACGTGTTTAAATTCACGCTGGACAAGAGCGCTGGGAGACCCGACACGCTCGCGGCTGTATTCGCGCGTCCCGCTAGCTCCTCTGGCGGATTTCCGGGTTTCACGCGGCGCACCTCTCGGCTCTTGATGGACTTGCTCAATAGTTCTGGCACGTTACTGGTCGCGGGAGTTCAGCAGAACCAAAATCAGTATCTCGATCTCCAAGGCCTAGCCGATGGAACGTACTTCGTACGCATCCGGTCCGCCGCGGCCGACCCGTTCGCTACCTTGCCAACCGAATACTCCTTGAAGTTCCTTACGATTGTCAATCCCAGTGAGCCGGAAGGAAACGAACAACTTGCCACCGCGACGTATATGGGCGTCGTGGGCGGAGGCGATCGCTTCAATGATTTTGCGTTGACCCGCCAAAACGATGTGGACAACTATCGATTCACCCTGAACACCGAATTGGGTCGTCCTGCGTCAGTGAGCGTCCTTTCCAATTGGTTCAATGGAAACGTCTCTGCAATTCTGTACTCCTCAGCAGGAAACGTACTGACCTCCAATGCGCTCACCCAAGATACGAAAACGCTTTCGCTCGCGAGCTACCCCGACGGGGACTACATTTTGCAGGTTAAAGGCGAAGCTCCAGGGATCCTGAACAGCTACGACGTTGCGTTTGGGACCATTACTCCTCGCCAAAAAGATATCAATCCAAATCAGTTTGCGGTTCGATTGTCCGCCCAGCCCACCGCCAATGTTACGGTGGCTTTGGGGACCGCAAATCCAACTCAAGGACGCTTCAGCACATCGACCTTGACCTTTTCCCCATCCAACTGGAATCAGTTCCAAAACGTCGTGGTCACGCCGCTCGATGATGGTGTTGCCAGAGGCGATGTCACCTACAGCGTGAAGGCGACGCCAACCTCTCCTGGCGATCTGTCTTTCGCAAACCAACTGACCAATTTCGACATCATCAATCTCGATCGCGGCAACTTCGTTCAGCCGAAAGTCGAACAGACGGACGACGAGAAAGAGGGAATTGTTCCCATCGTCAGCATCACGACTCTCTCGGCATCGTCTGCAACCGAAGGCCAGCGGATAAGATTCCGGCTCTCGGTCGACAGACCGATCTCATCAAGTCTCAGGGTGAAGTTGGATTTCTCACGAAGCACAGCCGTTGAAGGAGTCAACTTTCGAGTGGCAGGCGCGACGACCAACTCGCCGCTCGAGTTCGACATCCTATCCAATGGCAGCGGATTACCTACGAGAGATTTCGAGGTAGACATCCTCGACGACCAGATCCAAAACTCCGCATTCGGGTCGAGACTCAAGATTCAGGCAACGCTGCTCGATGGCCCCGGCTATCGCCCCGTCACACCACCTCCGCCACCACAACCAAACGACCCGCCGGTCACAAAGCCTGCTCCCGACTACAGGGCGACCGTGGAAATCGTCGACATTAACGCTGCCGGATTCAGCATCCGCAATGCAGATAGGACAAATGCCCTCGCGACGACCCTCGTCACCGACGAAACCGCATCAACCGCAGCGAAACAGCTTACTATCCAACTCCTGTCCAAACCCAAAGCCGAAACCACCGTCATTCTAAAGAGTAGCACGGATTCGGAGGCTGTCCTTTCAAGCGATCCTTCCAAAGTCGGGACAGGCACGCTGAAACTGGTTTTCACCCCCACCAATTGGAATGTAGCCCAATCGTTCTGGGTGAAAGGGGTCGACGACCTTATCGCCGACGGGAACACGTCCTTCAAGATCGGCGTATCCGCAACCGGCGAAGACGAAGTCTATCGTTCCCTGGAAACGGTCGCGATCCGGGGCGCGAACACCGACAACGATACCGTGGGCATCTCCGTGTCTTCACCCCGCACCGCCATCGACGGTCGATCCAATATCTTCAGCGTCAATCTCAAGTCGCAACCGATCGGTCCCGTCCGTGTCATCCTGACCCCGCGCAACGACCAAGTCGGAATCAACAATGCCCGGGGTGGCGATCCGGTCACCTTGACTTTTGATTCGCTCAATTGGAACATCCCCCAACTCGTCCAGGCCGTCGCCGTCGATGACAAAGTGGTCGAGTTTCTGCATCAAAGCCAAATCGATTTTGCGATCGAAACCGGCCTGCATCTAGATGGCTTGACGTCAGCAGCCAATACGACGCGCGAGACAGCGATCGATCTTGGCATCTTGGACGGTGGATTGCGCTGGAACAACCTCGAAATGCGCCCCACTGGGGCCGCTCTTCCTGCATCGCCGGTCCAAGATCAATGGATCAAGTTCACGCTTAACCGCCCAACTTCGCTCACCAACGTCATCCGATTGGACGCGCTGGGCGACAATTGGGACGCAATTCCCGATGTCAGCCTGCTCGATGCGAGCGGTGCGCTGCTCCGAACGGGGGTGAAAACCAACGTCCAGTACGGTCCAGACAACACCTTGTTCAAGAGGGCCTACACCGAGCTCGGTTTGCAATCCCTCCAACCGGGAACTTATTTCTTGTCGATGAAGAATAGTTTCCCGAACCGACAATTCTCTCTCAAACTCAACGCGGCGGATGCTGCCTTTGAAAGCCTCAGCCTGCCGAGCGTGCCGGTCTCCATCAAAGACAACGATTTGCCGTTTGCGGAAATCCTGGCTGGGCCGACTGCGTCCGAAGTTTTCAGCCAACCCAGCTACTTCGCCGTCCGCCTCAATGCACCCGCTCCTGCAGGTATTGGCGATACCGGCGTTGTCGTGAACTTTAAAGTCTCCGGCGGTCGCGCTAGCCAAGGTTCCACCTCCTCGATCGAGCACGATTACACCGTCGTTGCGGACAGTTTCGATACGACAACGGGAATCGGATGGGTGCGCGTTGCACCCGGTGATACGACCGCCAACATCGGAATCGTTCCCGTCGATGACAAATTGGTCGAAGACGTTCCCGTACGAATCTCCGACTACAATCCTACAACCAAATCCATCATTCTGTCTGCAAAGGTATCGGATGTCACCACATCCGGCACTGCGGCGTCGAGCTACACGTTCTTCGATGGAGCCGTGATCGTCGCTCGCACGGCATCTGGGAAGGAAGTGACCTTCACAGTCAACAAATCTCAGTCCATCTTGAAAGATGGTTCTCTTTACAGAGGTACGGTTAACGTCATTCTCGCTGCATCGGACGCAGGCGCGATGACTGCACAAGGCAAGACCGAAATGTCCGGTCGGCTGCGTTCGGAAGATGTCCAGATCACCCTGCTGAGCGGTCCCGACTACACGTTGCCGCTTGCACGCGACAAACAAGGGGCCGAAGTTACCAATGCGATCAATCTAGATCCACTGCGTGTGAATGCCAACCTGACGATCTTCGACGATGATGTCCCAGGGATTCGCTGGATCGAACTCCAAGACCATACGACCGTAGCCGAAGGAGACGTAACCACGTTTCAGGTTGCATTGACTTCCGAACCGACTGCACCTGTGTATGTCACGTTGACACCCGGGGCGGAATTCGAAGTTGTCGATCCTCAAAAAGTACCCCTTGAAGCCATAGGCCTTTACCCTCCAGGCAAAGACCCCAACACGGCCACCGTCCCCGTGACGAGCTACAAACTGGTCGCAGCCGACATCGCTAACAACCTAGAACTGACCCTCGTGTCGGTGGACGAAACCGACAAGGGATTCACTGCATCGATCGACGCACGGCTCAGTCGTGCGACCCTGGGTGCGACGGCGAGAAAAGAAGTTTTCGAGGTCTTCTCAAATTCGACTTCACTCGGCAAGGTCACCTTCGATATCCCAGCCAGCGATGCCGTGGACTTCGCAGGAAATCCTGTTGATGGGCGATTCGACCTCGTGCAGCGACTCACCTTGAGCGGCCTGCAACGCGATGGCGACAATAAGTTCAAACTGACAGGCAGTTTTGCCAATGTCAGCAAAGACTTTCAATTGGTACCCCAACCGGCTGTGGATCGTTCGGTGAAGAATACCACCCTCACCTTTAATCCGTCGGAATGGTTCAAGCCTCAAACGGTTACGATTCGTGGTCTCACCAACAGCATCGCACAGCCCGGCGGATGGCGTAAAGACTCCATCCGTTACAGCACCGCCAGCACCGCTGACCTTTGGAAAGACCTCTCGATCAACAATCAAGAAATCCACATCCTGGATTCCCAGTTCGATGTGGGTGCCACGGTGGACGGACTCCAACAAGCCTTTGGAGCGTTCGAGGACAGCCTCGACGGACTCAAGATTCCGATGGTGGGGTCGGTCGGTCAGATACCTAAAGTAGATGGTCTCTTTGACATGATCGAAACGCCGCTGGTCAAGTCGGTGGCTACGCAGGACACCCTTTCCGCCTCCTCGTTCGAAGAGGTCGCCGAAAGCTCGATCTCTCAGGGACTATTCGATGTTTTCGAGGTCACGCCTTCGGCGGACGCCGACGAAGTCAGGGTTGAGATGCATCTCGAAAAGCTGATCAACGTCGGTACGGTTGCTCTCGACTCGAGCCTCGGACTGGATGGACTCGGGATCCAATTCAACACCACTGGCGTGGCCACGCTGGACCTCAAGCTCTCGATCGACCTGGCGTTTGGTTGGCATCGCCAATTCGGTTTCTACATCGACACAGCCGTGACCGGACTGCATGTCGGTGCCAAGCTCTCCCTTCAAGGATCCGGCGCTACGGATGACAACCCGGAAAACCTCTTTACTGGCCAGGGTTCCTTCGGGTTCCTGCAACTGAAATTCAACGACGACCCATCCAATCCCACCGAGTTGGCGATCACCTTCGATGCCAAGCTACGGGATTTGGATAACGTCAATACGATCAAGTTCTTTGACCTCAACGGCGATGGCATTCTCGCGGACACCCCGATTCTCTACGACGTCGGAACCGATGCAAACAAAGATGGCCTGATCGATCTGGATGCAGACGACAACCCGATCTTTACGACAACAACACTTCCTGCCGTCGAACCCTTCCAGACCATCGGAGGAAAGGGATCCACAGAACTCTTCCCAACGGTCGCGACGATCTCCGGAGGTGGGAACGCCGTGCGCGGTGCAGCCGCCGCCAACTGGAATACAACCAGTGGCAAGGCCACAACCTTCGATGAAAGCGAATCGATTAAGAACGAAGGCATCTATCAAGTGATGACCAACGGGACCAAAACCTTGGCCTTTGTCGACCGCAACCGAAACGGCAAACTCGACATCGGCGCACGGAAAATCGATCCGTTCACGACATCTTGGAACTCGCTCACCGATGCCCAAAAAACGTCTAGCGAAGTTTGGTACACCATCTCGAACCCTCAACGTGTTCGGGAGTTGCGAGTCCTGACCAAAGGCACCGGAACCACCCAAGAGTTTTTCTTGGATGTCAACCAAAACAACGCAGCCGATGCCACCGAGAAGATCACTCCCAAGTTGCGTAAAAAGCTGGACAAGAACAGCAATGGCATGATCGACGCGGACATCAAGCAAGATGGCGAAGGCGCATATCAACAGGGAACCAGCACGGCCTTCTTCGATCAGAATGGCAACGCCCGGCAGGACTTCAGCGAACCGTTCATCTCGTACTCGTTCGAAGACTTTCAGGTCAGCACCGACCTGCTGGCCGAGGATGAAACTCAAAAGCTCTTCTTTGATTTCAACGGGAATGGTCTCTTTGACACCGAAGACATGCGCATCAGCGAAAAGGCCGACCAGTACTTCCTGGATTTTAACGGCGATGGCATCCAAGGTTCCAATGAGCTCGGATCGCCCACGTCCGATCGATTTATCACCCTCCCCAGCACTGTTTTCGATGAGCCGACGAAGACCGCGAAGTTTGGATCGATCGTTTATCCCGTCATCACGGTGGATGGTGAACGCTTCATCGACTTCGACGAAAATGGGGAATTGACGGTCAACGAAGACGGCGAGCCGATCGAACCCAATGCAGCGCAACGGATATTGCTCAGCGAATTCGACATCAATCGCTTTGTATTGCGAATCCACGCTGCGGATCCTAACGCTCTCCTCTCGATAGCGACGGAGATCAATCTGCTCAAGACCAATCAGGATCTATCCGACGTCCAGAAAACCAACGTCCGCAATGCGTACAATGCTCTGGTAACGTCTCGAAGAGTGTTTGAACTCCCCTCCGACGGCGATCGCCTGACGCTCAAGGAACTCAGCGTATTCCGAACTTCCGTACGCGCAGCCAACACGACCAAGTCCGATCAATTGAAGGCCGCTGCGTCCGAGCTGTTTGTCTACACGTTCCAAGGGTACGCCAACCTCGGCTTGAACACGCGCACGAGCATCCAGGAAAGCAGCATCCTGCCAGCCGTCCAATTCGATCTGGCCGTAAACATCCCGCTCTTCAATCTCAGCAACGATCAAGAAGGGGATGAAAATGGATTCTCGGTTGAGTTTCGAAACGTAGCCGTCGATCTCGGATCGTTCCTGCGCGACTACATGGTCCCAATCCTCGCATCGGCCAATGACGCCCTCGGGCCGATCAAGCCGATCGTCAAGGCGCTCAACGCCGATACCAAACTGCTCGGCAAGCTCGGACTGTCCGGTTTCTTTGAGAGCGATGGCAAACCCGGTATCTCGCTGCTGGAAATTGCGAAGAAACTCAATACCGGGGGATCGGCTCAAGCCGCCAAGATCGATAAAGCGATCAAGTTTGCCGATCAAATCACCACCCTGGTCAATACCATCGACACCCTCTCGCAGACGCTTACCACCGAAAGCAGTCTGCTCGAGTTTGGGACGATCAATTTGAACGACCTGAGAGCTGGCAGCAACAATCCAGCCAACGCGGCAAAACAAGCCCGTGTCCTGAAGCGCGCCGACGCAGCCCCCGCTCCGTCGACCACGCTTCCAGCGACCACCGCCAGCGATATCGACGTTCAAGCCAAGAAGTCGAGCAAGTTCCGCGACAAGTACAACGCGTTGAAGAATGTCGATGGTCTCTCCATCAATCTCTTCAACCCGAGTACGATCCTCTCGCTCATGATGGGCGAAAGCAACGTCGATTTGATCCAATACGATATCCCCGACTTCAATTTCGCGTTCGACATCGCCAAGGAATTCAAGATCTGGGGGCCGATCGCCGGCAAACTCGAGGGCGGATTCAGCGTCTCGACCGATCTTTCAATGGGTTTTGATACCAACGGTCTTGAGCAATGGGCCGCCCAAGGATTTGATCCGCTCAAGTCCTACCTCGCTCTGGACGGTATCTACTTCGATGACTGGAATCCCGCCGGTGCCGAGAAAGATGAGTTGACCGTGAGGGCGTACATCGCCGCCGGTGTCGGTCTCGACATCGGCATCGCCAGCGGCTTCGTCAAGGGTGGCGTCGAGGGAATTGTCGGCTTCGATATCGTGGACGTCGGTGAACGCAGCGGAACCTCGGATGGAAAGATTCGCGGAAGCGACTTCATCGAGAAACTGAGTACATCTCCTGGCGATCTTTTTGATTTGACCGGCACCGTGAATGCATTCTTGGGAGCCGAAGTCACCGTC
>JBKCUI010000194.1:0-6642 GCA_046318495.1 Pirellula sp.
CGGCTCACAAACGGTGCCAGGCACAGTACGAGATGGAGCACAGCAAACGGTGCCAGGCACAAATAGAGTTCGCGTTATCGCATGTGGCAAGCTTGCAACACGAAGAGGAAGTTGTCGAGATAACCCACTAGGATCATGACTACTAGCCAACGTTTGGCGATGACGGTCTCACGCAGAGCTCGCGAAAGCAGTCCCAGGGGCATCAGACCCGCCGAGAACACCCACAGCCAAGGATGCGATCCGTATGGACCGAAATAGTTGTTCGCCAAGATGAATGATTGATACGGATCGGGCGAAAACCACCAAGACCATTCCGTGCCGAATGCAATCAAGATGCAAAGCGAGGTTGCGGTTGTAAAAAGCAGCCATAACTTGGTCGGCCGTTGGAACCAAATCCAGAACTGACAAGCAATTGCAATTGGCGATGTCAACAATACGCAGTTCATCAGTGGATGGACGTTCCAAAATGCATTACTGGCTGTTGCATAATGCACGATCACGCCTATTCCCAACGCCAGAGCGATCCACAAGGGCTCTCGCCAGCGTGCGGCTGGGGCTTCGTGCGCATCCGAAGGCGTTGATGGGGCGTACGGATTGTCCAATGTGGTCCAATCGTATTGGGGTTGTCGAGGAGCAGGAAATGATCCTGCGAAAACCAAGTGCCCAGAAGTCTGTTAGAGCAAGAGTTCGGACAGAAGGACCAGACGGCAGGTCGGTGGGAAGTCTAGCACGCAGAAGGCTTTGTCAGCAATCAGGCGTTCGATTTGTACTGCAATCCGTTCTCAAACGGTGCCAGGCACATAAGTTTAGGGGGTATTGGTTGGAACCCGGGCTTTCTGGCAAGAATCCAGGTTTCCGGGTACGGTGGGGATCGATTATCCTTAAAGTTGCGTAGAGACATGATGGACTGCCGTCAGCCGGGTCGCCACTGAGGCATTGCACTCCGACCACGGCCGAAGCACCATTCGTTCTTGAACGCTCCAACCGAAGGTACACCATCCCAAAGCAGCGTGTGCGTTCACCCCTCCCCTCCTGCCCTTCCCTCCCTTGACGGACACCCGTCTATGTCGGCCTTGGTTGCCTCGAATCCGCCCAACCGATCCGCGACGCCCCGCAGCTTGCATATGCGTGGATCGCTGCTGACCCGCTGTCGCATTGCTCTCTTCGCGATGTGCATCATTGCTTGCTTGGCTTCACCGTTGCTGGCCGCTGAACCCGCCTCGCCCGATGCGGGTTCGGTCCCCAAGTTCGAACTCGATGTTCAACCCATTTTGACCGCTCGTGGTTGCAATGCCGGTCCATGTCATGGCAAGTCGCGAGGGCAAAACGGATTTGCCTTGTCGCTATTGGGCTTCGATCTCGACATGGACTATCGCTCCATCGTGACCGATGGTCGAGGACGCCGCGTTTCCCCGGCCGCCCCCGCAGAGAGTCTGTTACTTCAAAAAGCCACCGGACAACTGCCCCATGGCGGCGGGAGCCGATTTCAAGTCGATAGTCCGGATTATCGCATTGTGAAGGAGTGGATCGAAGGAGGCTTTACACGTGTTACGCCCGCGGATCCAACTCTGACTTCGGTTGCCATCAGCCCCTCCCCACGCCCTCTCGCTCCCAACGAACAGCAATCGCTTACCGTTACCGCTCACTACTCGGATGGCTCTGTCCGAGATGTCACTCGCATCAGCGCATTCCAGTCGAATGAACCTGCTATTTTGCGAGTCGATGCCGAAGGCCGCGTGACCGCTGGTCGGCTTCCCGGCGAAGCCACCATCATGGCGCGGTTCATGGGGAACATCGCTACGTGGAGTTCGGCGATCCCGCGTCCCGATCCCGTCCCGCACACAACGTACGCATCGTTGCCACGCAGCAATTTCATTGATGATGCGATCTACCATCGATTGGAACAGCTTCATCTGCTCCCCAGTTCTCCAGCCCCCGAACATCGCTTCTTGCGACGCGTCTACCTCGACGTTATCGGCAAACTTCCAACCGCCGACGAAGCACGCGAATATCTGTCCGATCCCGAGCCAGACAAACGCAGTCGCTTGATCGATCGCTTGCTGAACCGCCCCGAATACGCCGATCGATGGGCAAACCTGTGGGCCGATCTGCTCCGACCCAATCCTTATCGCGTAGGCATCAAGGCCGTTCTCAGTCTCGACGGATGGCTACGCGACGCGTTTCGAAACAACTTGCCTTACGACCAATTCGTCCGCCAGTTGATGACGGCCCGCGGTAGCACGTTCAAGAACGGCGCAGTCACGATCTTCCGCGATCGCCGCGAGCCCGAAGAGATCGTCACCTTGGCCAGCCAATTGTTCATGGGAGTGCGATTGGAATGCGCCAAATGCCACCAGCATCCATTCGAAGTCTACGGCCAAGAAGACTTCTACTCGCTCGCAGCCTTCTTCGCCCGCGTTGGTCACAAAGGTGTTGGGCTCTCGCCGCCGATTTCGGGAGGGGAAGAAGTCGTATTGGTCAAGCATCAAGGAGCCGTCAAGCATCCGCTTACCGGTCGCGTCTTGCCCCCGAAACCTCTTCGCGGACAGCCGCTCGAATTGACCGCTGAACAGGACCCTCGCGATGCGCTCGTCGATTGGATGGTCAGCCCCGAACATCCGACCTTTGCGGCCGTGGCCGTTAATCGCATCTGGGCCGAACTGTTCGGCGTCGGTATCGTCGACCCCGTGGACGATATGCGTGCCACCAATCCACCGAGCAACCCGGAGTTGCTAGACCAATTGACGCATTACTTTCGCGCGACAGGCTTCAATCAAAAGGAACTCTTGCGCACCATCCTGAGCTCCAATGCCTACGCGTGGTCGTCCGAACCCAATCCCACCAATGGGGGAGATCATCGCAACTTTTCTCGCCATTATCGGCAACGCTTGCGAGCCGAAGTCCTCGCCGATGCCATGGTCGATATCACTCGCGTCGATCATCGCTATGCGGGCATGCCCATCGGAACTCGGGCGATGCAACTGTGGACCTTTCGAACCGAATCCGAAATGCTCGATGCCTTTGGTCGACCCGATGCCAATCAAGACCCTCCCTGCGAACGCCAGCCCGAGTCGACGGTCGTGCAAGCCTTGCATCTGATGAACGCACCCGCGATCGCATCCAAGATCGCCGACGACTCAGGCCTATGCGCCCAATTGGCCAAAAGCGATCGCACGCCTCAACAGATTGTCGAAGAGCTGTACCTGTCCGCCTTTTCTCGCTTTCCGACCCCTGAAGAATCCAACGGCCTGATCGCCGAGTTCGAAAAATCCGGGACCGATCGGCGCCGATTGGTCGAAGATGTCTTGTGGTCGGTACTCAACTCTCCCGAATTCACGCACAAGGACTAACCCATCATGCTTCGAAGGCACTGGTTGCAACTGGGAATCGCAGGTCTGGCAGGCGGCAGTTTTGCTCAATTGCTTCAGTTGCGGCAGACATGTGCAGCCGAACTGAGTGGGCGACGACCTTCCAATTGCATTTTGATCTGGATGGATGGTGGCCCGACCCACTTCGAGACCTTCGATCCGAAACCCGAAGCCCCCGTCGAGATCCGCGGGGAGTTCCAGACGATTGCTACCAGCATCCCAGGGGTGCACTTCTCGGAGCATCTTCCCCAACTTGCTTCGATCGCGCACAAGTATGCCATCGTCCGATCGGTGTCTCATAACCAAGGCAATCACGGCGCGGGCAATCACTACATGATGACCGGCGCGCCACCCCGCATCCCCGTCGGCTGCGGTGCCTTTGTCAGTTTCCATCCGAGCATGGGATCGGTGGCTGCCAAAGAGCGTTCATCGCCGCATGGTTTGCCTGCCTATTTCTCGATGCCGAGCATGTCCCGGTCGGGCGGTCCCAATTTCTTGGGGGCCAAAGTCGCCCCGTTCGTGGTCAGTAACGATCCCAACAGCAAGCACTTCCGCGTCCGCGACGTCGAGCTTCCGGGCGGTATCAACGATGATCGCTTCCAGTCGCGTCGCGATCTGCGGCATCTGGTCGATCGCTTGCCCCGATACACCGATCCGGCGATGGCCGATCCGGTTGTCGCAGTCGATGAGTTCTTCCGCCAAGGGGTGGAGTTGGTTACGACGCCAGAAGCGCAGAAAGCATTCGATATCGAGTCCGAGCCCGATGCTACCCGAGATGCCTACGGTCGCAATAGCTTTGGCCAGCGAGCCCTGCTCGCCCGGCGGTTGGTCGAAGCCGGCGTCCCGTTCGTCACCATCAATGACGGTGGATGGGACCATCATTCCGATTTGTTCGGCGCGCTCAAGACGCGGTTGCCTTCGTGGGACCAAACGGTGGCTACTTTGATCAATGACTTGGAATCGAGAGGTTTGCTCGATACCACGATGGTCATTGCCCTTGGGGAATTCGGGCGAACACCCAAGATCAGCACGCTGCCTGGTCAAGCCAAACCCGGTCGCGATCACTGGTCCAATGCCATGTCGATCTTGTTCGCAGGAGGTGGCACACCTGGAGGCCAAGTCATCGGCGCGACCGATCGGCAAGGGCATGCACCGATCGAACGCTTGCTCAGTCCAGAGAACTTTGTTTCTACCGTCTACCTCAAGATGGGGATCGATCCAGACAAGATCTACACCACCCCATCGGGTCGCCCAGCTCACCTGGTCAGCGATCCAACACCGATCCACGAATTGATGTAATCAAGCATGCGCATCGCTATTCGCTGGATGTGTTTGCCTATCGCCGTCGCGGTTGCGTGCGGTGTCCCATCCGAGGTCCTTGCACAAAAACTCGATGGGCTGCGCCCTGTTCCGACCGGTGGTAAGCGGGGCACCGAGGTTGCGGTGGTGCTGCCAGGCAAATTTGAATCGTGGCCAATCGAGATATGGAGCGAATCGCCATCGGTAAGATGGTCGGCTAGCGAGACCAGCGGCACGGTGATCGCCCACATCGCGCCCGACGCACCGCTCGGTATGCATCGCATCCGATTTGCCAATGCGGGATCGGCGTCTTCATTGTTGCCATGGATAGTCAGCGATCAAACCGAAACCATCGAGGCCGAGCCCAACGATGACTATCGCTCGCCACAGACCTTGCCATCCGCAGGTATCAATGTAAGCGGGGTGCTGGCCAAGTCTGGGGACACCGACCATTACGCCTTGGCGGTCGCCAAAGGGCAGCAGATGACGATCTCCATCGATGCTCAGCGCTCGTTGCGTTCGCCCATGGACGCGTGTTTGCAAGTCCTCGACACGCGGGGCAATGTGCTGGCTCAAAACCTCGATGCATTCGGCCTCGATCCACGCATTCATTTTCGTGCTCCCGACGATGGGCGTATCGTGATTCGAGTGTTCGCGTTTCCCGAGACGCCCGATAGCACCATCGGCTACGCGGGGGGCGAACGATTCGCGTACCGGTTGCAAGTCCGCGATGGATTCGTCGAAGAAATGGAATCGGCGCTGCGCGACGGCGCCCAACCGATTGGCGAACCGAGCGATCGCAATCAACCGATTCAGATTTCTGAGCCTGGAGCATGGTACGGTGCCATCGAGACCTCGCGAGATGAAGATGTGCTGGCGATTGAAACGCAACAACCCGGCCCGTGGACGGCGAGGCTCCGCGCCCGCGAGTTCGGATCGCCGCTGGACGGTGTGCTGGAACTGCTCAACGGCGAGAATGCCTCGCTCGCCAAACAGGGGGACTCTGGCGAAATCCGCGATCCTGTCCTGAGCAACATCATGAAGGATCCAGGGCGATATCGCATCGCCGTCCGGGATCTGCACGGAAACTTCGGTGCAACATTTGGTTATAGATTGGAGCTGCAACACGATCGTCCTTCGCTGCGAGGGACGGTGCCCAACGATGTGGTGACGGGCAGTGTTGGCCAGCCGATCGCCATCGATGTCGCGATTGAGCGCACGTTAGAATGCGCGGACGCGGCGAGTATCCAAGTGGTCGGATTGCCCGACGGATTCACTTCAGCGGCCGTCACCTCGGAGTCTGGGCAGCCATCGGCGACGAAGGTATCGCTGTCCATCGTCGCGCCGCGGGCGTGTTCGATTCCGATCCAAATACGCATTGTCCGCGGGGCAGGTGACGCGTCCACGACGAGCTTTGCCAAAGCGGTCAATGCGGACGCGCCGTACCTATGGCTGGTCGTTCCCTGAGGTCCTCAGCGATTCGGCAGCAAGTTGGGGTGCTAACCCCACTCGTCCATCAACGTCGCGTATCTATTCGTCGATCTGGCCGTGTCGATCTGCCCGAGTCGGTCCGGCCCGAGTCACTCCGTTCGATCAGTACGATTTGGCAAAGATCGCTTGCTGCGGTGCGGGCTGGTTGGTGAGGAAGCACGTACCTGGGCCTTTGGGCGCATCGAGCGGCACACAACGAATCGTGACCTTCAATTCATCGAGCAGAGGCTGTACGGCCGCTTCGCTGGCGAACCAACATTTGGCGAATCCACCGCCTTGACTGCGACCTTGGTCGTCGTCGGGTTGGAAGTACTCGCGGAACTCAGCTTCGTTCTTGAGTTCGACCGTGTTCTGTTCTCGCATGGCGAGCGCTCGGGCGAACAAGTTGCTTTGGATCTCAGCGAGCAATTTCGGAAGGTTCGCAACGATGTCGGCTTGGGGCATGGATTTGCTTTCGCCGGTATCGCGCCGGGCAACGAATGCT
>JBKCUI010000195.1:0-5458 GCA_046318495.1 Pirellula sp.
CGTTTGGAGACTCCTACATCTTGGGGCGTCGAGGGGGAATCGAAGTGACAGTCATGGTCGAGGATCCGAGCGCGTATTTTATATGCGTTATGGACGAGGGTAAGGAAAGGACAGAATTGCAACTATCCGCAGATGGCAAGAAGCTTGCCAATGAACAAGGATTCAGCAACAGCGGGTTCATGTCGAATATTTCTGAGGACGGTCGTCGTGTCGTTGTGCCAGTATCGGCATCCCAACTGCCACCCAAGGGAACGAAGAGCCTAAAGGTTACCGGGCAATTGTTTTTGCAGACCGGAGCGGACGAAAAGAAAGAAGTGGTAAACCTGAAAGTTGCGGCAGGGGAAACGGTAAAACTTGGCACAATCACTGCCAAGATTTCTTCGGTCGAAGAATCCAGCTTCGACAAATCGAGAACCAATAAAACTTTGGAAGCCAACACATCACTAGAAGTGATTTCCGGACTGAAGTTTCTCGACGGACAAGGAAAAGAAATCGATTCCTCCTTAGCGGGCTCGTCCAAATTCGGGTTTGGCAGTCAATCGATGTATTCGCGAACCTATCAACTTCGTGGGAAACCGAGAAACCTTACGGTCGAGGTGACGTACTTTGGCAAGACGCGGTCGATTTCGATCCCCGTCGAATTGGAAGTGGCCCTGAGTTTGGCCGGCAAGTAAGGTGCACTTGCGATGCTCCTCAAAAACGGATCGACGTGTATTGAGAGTTGATCTTCTTCCTCGGCTGTATGCGTATGACTCTACGCACGGCAATCCCGGATGGACTAATTTTTTCTCTCAAGGAACATGCCATGAAGAAGAAACTAAAATCTGTGCGGAAAAAAGCCATGGGGCTCATCCAATCCGAGGCGGTCGTAGCGGGCATCATTCAATTCGATCATTACGGGCACTCGGCTCACCATGCTGCCGCCAAAGTTGGCTGGGATGATGATGTTCGCTTCCATCGAAAGATCCACGAATTTCCCAAGCCAAGCTTCATTCAATCCCATCAACATGCGAGAATGCTTGGCTACTTCGCTTATCCGGTCGATTCTAGCAATCCGCTTGGACCGTGCAAACCTAGTCACTAAGATTCCTCAACAACTAGAAGGAATATCAAACCGTGAAATCTATTGGTCAATTTTCCCTCGGCCTCGAGCAGCTTGAGTCCCATGCCTTTTTCTCGCAGTTGTGCTGCATTTATCCTGAGGGCAAGCACGCCAGGTCGTTTTTCGTTGAGCTACCTACCAACGACGAGAGGTTTATCGCTCTTCAAGAGTTTCTGGTTCGCAGTGGTTACAAGTTTACGGATACGTTTCGATTGGAAACGCCACGCAGCATCATGCTGAGGATTTACTTTGAATATGAGGCAAGCGATTTCGGAGAGCATTCGTGGTATGTGATATATCCGTCCAGATCGCTGTCTGAATATCCCTCTAGAAATCCAGAAGGGTTGTTGCGCAACTTGGGGGATCACGACTACCTCTTAAGTGACTCCGAGGTCGAGGCATTGCAGGCGGGTGAGATTGAGATTGAGGAGTTGGAAAAAAGGATTCCCGAGTGGGCCAAAGATGGATTATCGACGGCCGGCGGTTATGCAATTCTCATGGGAGTGGAATTCGCAAATTCCATTGCCTCCAGGGGGTTGTCTGTGCCGACGAAGCCAACAGAATCGGTGGCAATGGTAGAGTGGAGCCCGCGTCTTGTCTTTCCAAGACTGTCTGCTCGCTGTCAGTTCTGCGACCCAAAAGGTAACGTGATTGCCCTGGATGGAGACAGATCCTATGGCCATCTGCGAGATGGCTACGTTCAGAATCCGAATCTAAAGTACGATCAAGAGGCCTTGATTGGTATCACTGACAGGGCTGGTATGGATGACGTAGCGAAATCATTCGAGTGCTTTGGCAATGCACCTAAGGTTTCAGAACCGAAATTGCTTGTTTCTGAGAGGCTTGCTGAGTGGTTGATCGAACATGATGATACGTTGCGTTGGCAGCCAGTGGAGATCGAGTGAAATTTCGGTCCACCGGTGTCAGACCGGCTCATCGGGCCCAGCCATCCTTATCCATTGGGGCCACCCATCCTTGTCGGCGGGGTTGTTTCCCTGAGCTCTCAATCAGCCATGGAGTAAGGAAGTTGGACGGCGAGCTGCTATCAGCCAGTTTGAGGACGACTGAGCGTTCAGCCGTAAAGCCACGAAGGACGAACCCATCGTGAGGGCAACTGCAATTCCGTAAAGGTTGGGTGGCCCCGCCTCCAGCCCCACTTGGCTTGGCCACTCGCCGCGCATTGCATAGCAAAGTTACCTGCTGGTTTCTTAGGATGATTTTTCCAGAGCGACTTGGGCGAAGACTGTGTTGGTGGAGGGGTTCCATAGTTGGTTTCCCGAGATATCGAGGAAGTAACAACGCAGATGCTCTTGGGAGGCCGAGTCGGGATCGGTGCCTAGGAATTCGGAGCACTTTCCGAAAATGCGGACTTAGAACTGTCGAGTGCGTTCTCCCTTGCCGTTAATCTTGAGATCGTGTTGGAGCCGGATGGCGATAGGGGCATTGGGGATTAGGTCTTTGGACATCGCGACAACCTTTCCAGGAAGGTTGATCCCGGACCGTTCGAATAGGGACGGTCAGAAGTGAGGATCAACGTCGATTCCCAGAGTGGTTGGGCCGCGAAAGAAAGCAACGAACCCTGTCACCATCGCAACGGAATATGCCCTGCTGCGTTAGCGGCATACTCAAAAAGGTGATGCACCGGCCCCCGGGTCGGGCGCGATTTTTGCATCGCGACGTCCGCTGGCCGGGTCCGGTGATCGGTGATGTTGAGCGCCACGCCGGAAAGCATTAAATAATAAAACCAAGTCGTGCTGCGAACAGTGGGATTTCTCCCACAAACGGTCCGAACATTGGGTTTGGCCGCTTCGTCTTAAGATGATTGTCGGGAAGAAGATTTGAGGAAATTGCGGTGTCGTACAGTTTGTATCTACACAGATACGTAAAGGGAAAACCGGCAGCGATAAAGCGCGTCGATATTGAATGGCAATTTACGGGTGCCATTACCAGTTCCGATGAGTCTGGATTCACGCTGGAATACGATGGCTTGAATGCCTGCGATGTTATTTGCACGGCTATCAGTCACTCGATCACCATACATCGACCTTGCGGCGATGTGCTAATGGCGGATTTAATCAAGATCATGCAACTCGGATTCATTTGCTTTGGACAGGATTCGGTCAGGATCGCAACTATTGGCAATGTAATTTCGGACGACTTGCCCGAAGGAATGACTGATGCCATTGGTCCCCTTTGCGACACAAAGACGGTCGCTGAGCTTGAACGTGCTCTTTTCCATTAGCAAGGACAGTCAACTAGGTGGGTGGCACGTATTGCTGTATTCCGAACGTGGTCTGGGTCGACATCACCAAACTCGATTTCAGCAAGGGACAGCCCGAGATGGAACTGAAGGTTGAGAAGGAGATATTCAAACTCAATGGTGACGTGACCGACAAACTCGAGAAGGCTAAGCCCTTCGTGTTCGGTATGAACAAGTAGTGATGAATGAGGGAAATGGGCTTAGGGTGAGTTTCAGCAACCCAGTGATAAAGAGACATTGAGAGTCCTGAGCGTTGGGTGCTGCGAGAGATGAGAGAAGGTCAAGAAAAACCCAGGGCCAGGCCAGAAACGCCAACAGGCCGACGTTTTGAGGCGTCGGCCTGTCGGTATAACCGAAGGGTCAAACTGAGTTCGATACCCTTAGTTCAGTTGGACGGAAAAAGATTGATTTTCATCGCCCCACGATCAAGACACTTTCAGAGTGATGATGGCTACTTGATGATTAAATCTTTGCTCGCGTTCTGGAGAAACTGGATTGCAACTTCCTTCGAAACGGGAACGTAGATTCGTAGCAGCGCCGTGAAAGGTGACGGTGTCTCGATATTGTTCGGACTGCCTGGTGAATTAAATCGAATCGTGTAGGAACCGTCTGAGTTTGGGACCGCCTCAGTGTTTGAAATGGCTGCTTTGTCTTTGGCTAGCCATCCATCACTATCGTACGTCGTAATTGACCAGAAACCACCTCGGTCATAATCGATAGCGGGAGGCGTAAACGTGATGCTAGATGGTACAGCTTTCCCATCTTTGATCTCCGTTCGATTCTCGATCGGAGCGTAGGCAGCATGTTGGACAGAGAGGCCCCCCCACCCGTATGCAGTGGCATAGAGGTGAGCTTGCGGGTCAGTCTCGTAGGGGCCGCCTATCGATCGACTAGTGTCGGGCAGCTTTCCAGCCTGCACGTCCTTGATTAGCGCCATTCGGATCGCTTCCATCTTCGCCTGATCGATCACAATGTCGGGAGTTGCGTAAGGAATCGCTGACTTCGCTTTTATCGATGTCATCCGCTGGAGTCTTCGGGTTGCTTCGATTCCACCTTCAGAATCCGGAAGCTTCCGAATCCGCATATTGAGGTAGACGTAATTGCCGTAGGTCAGATTGTCAGGCGTAAGAGTGACGCTCTTACCTGGATAGACGACATCAACAACGTAGTTCTGTTGGTCGATCACTTCGATAATGTGATAGGTCTTACTCGTCGGCACCGAGAGCGTCGCGCCGTCTCGGACGTCTACCACGGCGCTGGAATAAATGACATCCTGATTTTCTCTGATGACTTGCTGCGTCTTGACGTTGCTAATGTCACTCTGGTGCGCCCATTC
This sequence comes from Pirellula sp., assembly GCA_046318495.1. GTDB lineage: Bacteria > Planctomycetota > Planctomycetia > Pirellulales > Pirellulaceae > JBKCUI01. The sequence continues at coordinate 4,699 of JBKCUI010000195.1, forward strand.
GTTAATCCCAGATTTAGCAAGGCTTCGCTTGATATTGAAATCAGTCTCCGAGACTTTGTATGCGTAGTCTGTTACTCCGAAATCCGCCGGTGAAGCGAACCCGGAAGTTTGTTTCCCCACGCTCCCGATGGGCTCAGCCTTGGGTAGCGTGTAGGTGCCATCCAGAACGGACGCTCAAGGACGATAGACCCGCATGAGGAAGTTCCAGCCTTCGGTCACGTCCAGTCGGTTCGGAACGTCGCCACAAAGTTCCTTCGATCCGAAATACACGGTGAACGTGCCGTCGGGATTCAGCTTCACGTTCGAGGAATTTACCAGACTATTCTCGCTCTTGATGAAACCGTCGTTCCCGTAAATCAAAATGGACCAGAACGCTTTGTTATCCGGCACCTTGTAGGTGGCTTTGTGGCCAATCTTGGGATCGTGGCCCCCGCTGTAGTTCAGGTAGGTAGCGTCCCATTCGGGAAAAAGTCCCCATGCCGCCGCAGCCGCGATGTGACGAGTCTTTTCGTCAACCTTGCCGCGCGGTCCCTGCATCCCTTTCCAACTGCTGTATTTCGCTGAATCCTTTTCGTACTGAGTCGTCAAGGCCTGCAGCGACTGGCGGTCCCACTTGAATTCGGGCAGTGGATCGGCGTTGTCAGCCTTGATGACGAATTGATCCTGCAACTTGTTGACCAACGCGACTTCGTCCGCGTCTTTCGGATTGAACACCTGGATGCGGATTCCGATTCCCAGGTATTTGGTGTCCTTCGGCAAT
>JBKCUI010000196.1:0-23298 GCA_046318495.1 Pirellula sp.
TATCGAACGCAAGTCGGTCTCTATTCGAATCCGATTCTCGGCTATCAAGGCCAACAGCTTGCCGACGCTGGAACCGATCAGCACTTGGTCTTTGTCGAGCAGCAAATCATCACCGGGAACAAACTGCAATTGAATCGGGCTGTCTTGAATGAGACGCTTCGATCCCAACTGAAGGAGTTGGAAGCGCAGAAACTCCGGGTGGCGACAGACATCAAAACAGTCTATTACGATTGCGTACGGATTCAGTATCAGTTGGACGCGATTGAGGATTTTTCCAGACTGTTATCGCAAGGATTGGACGCCGCTGAAAAGCGGATGAGGGCCGGAGAGGCTTCGAAGATCGATTACTTGCAAACCGAGATCCAACTCAAGCAGATCGAATTGGATCGTCGGCAACTCGCTGCTTCGCTGGCTGCGCGTCGACGCGAGTTGGTGGCGTTCGCAGGGGTGCCGAATGCCGATCTTCCTCCGATTCGAGGGGAGTTGCCCGCTACGCCCACAGCGCAGGACTGGAAAGCCATTGAAGAAGAATTGGTAGCTACCAGTCCGGAATTCGAGGCAGCCCAGGCTCGCATCCGGCAAGCGATGGCTGCGATCCGCCGTCAAGAAGTGCAGGCCATCCCTAATCTTGGTGTGCAGTTCGGCGCCGGCGTCGATCAAGGGACCAATTCGGGGATGATGAACGTACAGGTGGGCGCTCCGATTCCCGTGTACAACAAGAACCAAGGGAACATCGCTGCGGCTCGGGCCGAGTATTGTCGCGCGGTTCAAGAGGCGCAGCGGATTGACAATGGGATACGAGCCCGATTGGCAGCGGCTTCGGGAGAGTACATGCGAGCCTCGGCCGCTGTCTCGATGTACGCAGACGATCTTTTGCCTGCAGCCCGGGAGTCTCTCGAGTTGGCCGAGCAAGCGTATCGAGTCGGCGAACAAGAGTTCATTCAGTTGCTGGTGACGCGACGTACGTACTTCGATACCAATCTGAGCTACATCGCGGCCAAAGCGCAGCTCGCGATTGCCCAGGCGCAAATCGATGGGTATCTGCTCACGGGTGCCTTGAACTCGGTGATCAACAACAGCGGCAGCGACGCCGTGCGCGGGCAAACTTTCAGCCAGCAGTAATCGTTGTTTTCGATTCCGATCGCTACTGAGGACCGAGGGTGCTCGGGCGGGGCGGCGTGGGTGCTTGTTCGCGATATGTCCGGTCGTACGATGTACTCGGTTGGAATCGCATTAGAATTCCCGGCGCTTAGACGATAAGGTTCTAAGTCGCACGACATTCGCGTAAAGATGAAGCAATCGATGGGTCAGCTTCGCGCTCTATCATCGCAATGCGGTGCGAGACGTACTTTTTATCCATGGAGTGAGAGCGAAGTCGTGGTGTTGAAGCGGCGAGACGTGTATGCATGCCAGACATCAGAAATTCAGGCCGCTGTTTTTCGGGGGGTGGAAGGGACCTAGACAAGATGAAACAATATCTACGTGTCCGGAGGAAGTTGCTGGGTTCCGGTTCTATGGTTCTTTGTTTGGCTGCGTGAACGGCGCAGCGTATTAACGATCGTGTATTAAGTAGATTGAGGAGAAGCCGTGAAGAGGTTCTTGCTTTACATTGCCAATCGCATCTGGTTGATTCTCGCGATTTACATTGGATCGTTGGTACTCGGGGCGGGGTTGTTCGCAGCGGTTGAGTCCAAATCGTTCGGGGAGGGGATGTGGTGGGCAGCCATTACTGCATTGACGATAGGTTACGGGGACCTGACGCCCGTCACCCCGTTGGGGAGACTTCTCGGCATCCTGTTCGGTCATTTCTGGATCTTCATGGTTATCCCGATGATCATTGCGAATATTCTCATGCACTTGGTTGAGGATCGGAACTTGTTTACGCATGAGGAGCAAGTTGAGATTCTCGAGCGTCTCAAGAACATCGAAGCGAGTACGGCGCACCTATCTGAGTCGCGTTCCCACCCATCGTCGCGTTGATGCGATCGGGAGGCGCGGAGTTCGCCATCGGGTGGGCGACGCGTTGAGTGCTTCATCATGAGAGCGTCGTACCGACAAGCACTTATCGCGCCGCAACAGCGGCAGCGACGCCGTGCGCGGCCAAGCATTTAGGCATCCGTAGTCGAACCGGAACTCGCCTCCACTCTCTGCGACGCGCAGGACGCTACAATGCTGGGACGCAGGCATTCTTCGGAGTCCTCGTCCTTTTCGCGATCGTATTCTCTTTGGATATGCATTCCATGTCCCATGATTTACCTGCTGCTTGGGAACGCTCGGTGCCTTTTCGCGTCGATGTCGCCGGGGTGATCCACATCATGGGGTCGGCGCTCTACAGCCGACCTGCGACGGCCTTGCGCGAATTGATCCAAAACGCCCATGACGCCATCATGCGACGCCGGAAGAGCGATTTGGACTATGCGGGCCGCATCGACATCGTCCAGTTGCCCGAGCAAGGCATTCTGGAAATCCATGACGATGGAATCGGTCTGAGCGCCGAGGAAGCGGAAGCGTATCTCGGGACGCTGGGAATCGGCATCACGGGACTTCTCAAGGGCACGCATCCGAGTGCCGAAGAAGCGACATCGCGGGAATCGGGGCTGATCGGGCAATTTGGAATTGGATTGTTTAGCGCGTTCATGCTGGCGGATGAAATCGAAGTGATCAGCCGCCGAGATGGTCAGGATTCGGCCGTGCGTTGGCGGGCAGGGGCTGGCACGGACATTCAACTGGCATCGGCTCATCGCGATTCGGTGGGCACCACCGTGCGTCTCTATTTGCAATCGGGGCAGCAAGCTTGGGTGCTGGCTCCCGAGTTGATCGAAGAAGCCGTCAAGCGGTACGCCGATTTTCTGCCCATTCCCATCTACTTAAACCACGGCAAAGCCCGTGTGAATGTCGTGCAATCGCAGTGGTTCGATCCTTCGCCCGATCCGGAGCTCCTCGAGCAAGAACTCGCAGCCTACTTTGATGAATCGCCGCTGGATGTCATTCCGATCCATACGCGTCATCCCGTCGAGATCGCCGGAGCGCTGTATGTTTCCCCCCAGCGAACGCCCGGTTTCTCCGGGGATTCCGATGTCACGGTAACGGTGATGCGGATGGTGATTTCGCATGGGGTGGCCGATCTGGTGCCGCCGTGGGCATCGTTTCTGCGCGGTCTACTGGAATTGTCCAGTTGCAGGCCGACAGCCAGTCGCGAAGACTTGGTCCGGGACGAGAACTTCGAACGGACGCGCATCGCAATCGAGACGAATGTCTTTGAGCAACTCGAGCGGATCGCGATCGAAGATCCGGTTCGGTTCGAATCGATATTGCAATGGCATCGGTACACCTTGGCCGGTTCTGCATTGTTTGTCCCACGTCTGCGTGCGTTGCTCGCCAAGCATTATCGCTTTGCCACCTCGGAGGGGGATTGGACCGTCGCCCAGATCCTGGAGCGTTCCAAAGCCTGTCCAATCCGCGATTCGGAACTCGACTATGTTGTTTGGTACCAGTCCGATCGCCGGCAGGAGAAATGGCTCAACGGTTTGTTCAACCAGCAGGAGACGCCGTGCGTGTACCCCGTGCGCAGCTTTGAAGAGGCGCTGCTGGCGTCGATCCTAGGCGACGTGCCAGAGTCGCAATCGGTCGAGTTGAGGTTGGCGCATCCGAGTTCCAAACACTTTGCCGAGATCATCGCATCGGCACGAAACGTCGAATCCGCACCGCAGGCCTGGTCGGCATTTCTGGGTTCCGCAGACGCCCGAATCATGACAGCCGAGTTTCGCTCGGAGCTCCCTGTCATGGCCTTTCTCAACGAACGCCATTCGCTGCTACAGACCTTCGATGAATTGAAAAAGCAGGGAACGGTGCCGAGCGGTTTTCAACGCATCATCGACCGGCAGTTAGGCTCCAAGGACGACATTCGCAACGAGGTCTTGCTCAATCGCAATCACCGCTTGGTCGCCCGAGCACTGCAGCAATCCACCGGTTCCCCGATCGCCAGCGTGTTGCGATTGCTCGTGTTGCAGGCCCTTTCCGCTGCGGGGGCGACACTGCCTCGCGAGGCGATGGAGTTGCAAGTCGATGATTTGGACTGGATCGCCGATGCGCTATGGGGCAAAAACTCTTCTTAAGCGATAGACACAAGGACGCACACATGGATATCGAATCCGCTATTGACGAATTGACGGCAAAGTACGGGGAGTTGGTCGATCACAATCTGGAGCGTTCGGCGCTGCTTGCGGCTCAAGAATGCCGACGGCTGGCCAAATCGGAACGATTGCTTATTCCCTATCTGCACGCATCGTTTCGCGCTATGATCCGCGCCGTTTCGGTGTTGCAGCCTGAGATGGGACGGGATCTCGCGATCGAGCTCATCGCATTGTTGGAGAGCGAAACGGCAGCTCGCAACTTCCAAGCGGATTTCGCCATGGAAGAGTACGAACACGCCGTTCATTGGATGTCCTCGTGCGCGTATGACAATCTGGCTACATGCGTGGCATCGATGGAGGGGTTCAACTCCGGCGAGATGCATCAATGCATCCACGAAGGGATCGAAGTTTGCCGACGAACCGGGAAGCTCCAGTGCATCACGTGCTTTCGCGAGTATGCGACCGAAGTGTACGCCGCAGCCGATGATCTGGATATGTCGATTCACTTCGCCAAAGTCGGAATGGCGACGGCACCAAGTGGCGATCAAGATCGACGATGGAGTTCCGCCAGAAACTTGATCGAATTGTATACCTTCAATGGCGACCTCCTGTTGGCGGACGAGACCGCCAAACACTGCTCTGCTCTGATCCCGACCTACCACACGCCTAGCAGCGCCGCGATTTCCGGATGGTTGGTCCATGCGGTGGTTACCACCCTGCTGGGAGCAGAAACGCCCGAAGCTCCCCCCTTTCCTCAAAGCGGGGAAACGCCGTTCAAGGAAATGAAGCTGGAACAGTTGCGGGCGTTGCAATCGGCGATCGATGGGAAAGCGGACGAGGCGATCGACCGATTGATGGGCGTCGAACGCTTGTTGCGCGAACGCAAGTTCCTTTCCGAGATGTTGCGCAACCGTTTGCAGTTGCTCGCTACGCTGCGCTTTGCTGGCCGCTCCAAGCCATTGGAAAAAATGGCTGCGGAAACCCTCGAATGGGCCCATCGCGCCAACGATCACTTCACCCAACGCTGCGTTCCTCGCATCCTGGATGCCAGCCAAAAGGCGTGTCCGTATCCGACCCTGCAACCGATCGATGCAGGTCCATTCGCTTCCCGTTCGCGCGTTCACGGGACGGATTCAGTTACCGAACCGGATGCATCCAAGGCGTCAGCCGCGAACGCGGAAACGGTGGATTTTGAGGAGCAAATACCCGTTGCGTCGACTCGCGAGATCCCCGCTTTCATCCAAGAGTGGATGGAAGGATTGAACGAGGCGATCGCTAGCGACATCGAGTCTCCACTGGGCGCGATCGAAGGGCATCGCCTGAAACTGCTGGATCGCCCTTTGCCGCTTGCCGATGCAAACGAAGCGGCGTGGACATTGCACTGCATGACTCTACCGCTCGGTCCCTACTCGCAGCCGGAAGTTGTGTGGGATTGGGGGCAGAGAGTGATCGAGCCTTTCGGAGCCGATGGGGCGTGCATCAACTTGTTGGCGTTTTTGGGTTTCCAATTGCAGTCGTATGGTTTTGAAGGGGTCGATGTGGAAACGGTTGGCGATATGTTTGCAAAGTCGCTGCCTTTGGTCCCGGACGGGGCACGCAGCTTCTTTCGAGCAGGACTATTCCACCTCTATCACGATGAACCGGGCGAAGCCGAGCGTTGTCTCGCGAGGGCGTTTCGGTTGTCTCGCGAGGACTCGGGCATTGCGAACACTCTGTCCCAGCTCTATGCAACCACCGAGCGCGAAGCCGATGGGTTGGCGGTCTTGGACATGTGCATCCGTGCAGGATGCCGCGAGCCCGAGACACTCCTTCGCGCGGCGTTGTTTGCAGAGTCCCTAGAGAAGTACTCGGATCAATTGCTCTACCTGAAAACATTGGTCCAAACCACAGGGGGCGATGCGATGATCGACGCGATGCTTGCATCGTGCTTGATCGATCTCGAACAATGGGACAACGCCAAAGTAGCTCTCGATGCGATAGACGCATCCGAGTGTCCTGAGGAAGTGGCGGCAACGTCGGCACTGTTAGCAGCCACCGTCGCCGTGCAGGAATCGGACTTAGCCACCACCCGCCGGTTGTCTGAAGCCGTTTTGAAGTTGCAGATCGCTTCCTTTGGTGAGGTGCCAACGCATCAGATCTATCGCCGGGCAGTGCGATGGTGGAAGCTTTTGCAACAGCGTTATCCCAACGACTCCATCACGCAAAAAGCCATCGAATGGTTGCTGTGCGGTTCTTTAGCGCCGGTCGATTGGTTCGAGTCGCTAAGGCACGCGGAGTTTGACGAGCCCGGGGAAGGAGTGAACTTCTACGAAGTCGTCGTGCGCCAGCCGCTCGATCGAAATTGGGATCGATTTCCTGGCTGCCATACGCACCACCGCGGTTGGACCGAGTATTTGGCTTCGTGGGGCGTTCTGGCAACGACGGCCGAAGATGCCGAGCGACGCGTGCTGGCCATGCAGGGCCGATGCTATCCGCGCCCTGCTGCAATCGAATCGATCAAGCTGCTTTCGGAGGATTTTGAAGATAGGCCCGGCGTTGTCTGGCAAGGCCTCCGCGAAAGCAGCCTTGCACAAGACGACGACTGAACCGGAACGCGACGCGGAAGGATTTGCGCGATGACGGCTCGATCGCAGCCATCGCGCACTCCATCGCGAACGGGGATCACTTTGCTTTGGGGCGCACAAAGACGCGCAGTCGTTTGCTGGAGTAGGTGCCAGCATTGGCCGTGAACGTCCAGTCCCGCGTCTGTCCTTCGCTGTTGCCGATCCCGAGGTCCGCGCCGGAACCTGCGATCCAGTGATTGATGGCCAACAACGTTTGCTTAGCTGCCGTGTGATGGATCTGCATCGATCCATACCCAACTTCGGGAGGAGCGGTCGCATCTCCCGTATCGTAAGCCGTATCCGAAGCGCCGGGGACCTTGGCGCCATTGTCCATCGCGTAGTTGTCCGGCCAAAACTCGATGTTGCCCGACTCGATCGACGTTCCGGTTGCGATGCCTTGGACATTGGAAAAAATGTCCAGCGACTTCACCGGCATCTGAAACCGTGCTCCTGAAGCACCCGTCGGAATGCCAATCTTCTTCGCATCTTGCGTGAATGCCTCCATCGAGACGAAGAGTTTACGCTCTTCTCCATTGGCGGTGGTCAATTCGAGCAAGTATCCGATGCGATCAAAAGCAGGAGTTGCCGAGCTGTTGTCCACGTCGTAAGCGATGTTGCTACTGAGTTTGGAGAGGTCGAGGTCGTAGACAAGTCGATAGTCCTTGGCGATGGAAAGGGAATTGAGGAAATCCGGGATCTCTCCACCGCGGCATGCACCCACGGGCAATCCCGTGCCACCGGTCAAGTTGGGCTCCGCCAGCATGTGCCAAGCAAATCGAAATGCGACCGGTGACTTGACTTCTTCTGAGGACAGAACCACGGAGTCCCCTTCGATCGCAGCCGTTGCAGGACGAAAACCATTCGACCCGACGCCGATGATTTCGAAGTGCGTAGGAGGCTTGCCATCGCGTGTTTTTAGCCCGCCGCCGCTGTTTTTGAATTTGAGCTTGAGGCGATTGGGCAAGACCTCCAGGGACTGAAGCTCTGGGCTATGCGCGACCAACTCGGTTTTTCCGTAGTCGTTCTTCAACGCCAATCCAGCCAATCGTTTGCCGACATCTTGTTTATTGGGTGGATGGATGTCTTCGAGGGTTGCGATGTCGTTGATGACCACCATGCCGGTTTTGGGAATGGTTTGGACTGCGGCTTGTGCCTCCCAAAACTTGGCGAGGATGGCGGGATCTTCGTTTCCGTATCGAAACGGTGCAATCTGGACGTAGTAGAACGGGAAGTCACCATGTTTCCACAAGTCGCGCCAACCTTGAATGAGGGCTCGTTTCTTCTCGAGATACAGCATGCCTTCTCCGTGATTGGATTCGCCTTGGTACCAAATCGCACCGCGAATGGGATACCCCACGACCGCGTGAATCATGCCGTTGTAAAGCATGGTCGGGTCTTGATTGCTGGTGAAGGGAAGCAACTCACCGGGAAAGGCTGGGCTGGGAGCAATGCTCTCGGTGGTCACAACTGCGGGTTTCGCTTTGGCAGTCCAAAGTTCAAGAGCAGCGATATAGCTGGACAAGGCAGCGCGGTACTCCGGCGTGCCTGGGGTGCGCCCGATGACCGAGCGGTAGATGTCTTGCAAAGCCGGTACGTTCTTAAAGCCGATCGGAGGCGTCCATGGCTCGACCCGTGTCCCACCCCAGGACGCATTGATCAAGCCGATTGGGATGTCTAGCTCCTGATGAAGTCGCCGTGCCATAAAGTATCCACACGCGGTGAAGCCGCCCACGGTTTCAGGCGAAGCGAGTTGCCAATTGGCTTCAAAGTTATCAAGCGGCGTCGTGGATTGGCGCAATGGAACCTTGATGTGCCGAATCAAGGGGAAGTTCCCTGCAGCGATCTCTTGCTGTGCGTTGGTGCTGGCGGCTACGGGCCATTCCATGTTGGACTGGCCTGAGCAGAGCCAGACCTCGCCGACCAAGATGTCGCGAATGTTGATTTGATTCTTGCCTTCGACCGACAACGTGATGGGAGACTTGCTCGCATCGCGAGCGGGAAGCTCCACGCTCCATCGGCCTTGTTCATTGGCTTGGGTCTTCGCGGAGGAGTCCCCCAGCTTCAAGGTTACGGATTCACCCGCGTCGGCCCAACCCCAAACGCGTATGGGTTGTTTCTGTTGAAGGATCATGTGATCGCTAAAGATCGCAGGCAATCGCACATCCGCGCGGAGGGCTGGGATCGGTAGTCCCAATACTATGGCCAGGCACGTTAAACGAAGCAGTTTGCGCATGGAGTTGATCAGGTCCGGAGGGAGGAATGGCGTGAAGTTCACACGGTAGAACAGCACCTTGTAGCAGCACCGTAGCAGTGTGGAAGCACCGTAGCAGTGCGAGGGCGTTCGTGCGGCGCAGGTCTCGTGAGGCGGGTTCGAGCTAGGATACACCAACCGCAAGCGACGGGTGCAGCGTGAATGCGGCTTTTTTGTCGAGAGTCGTCGGGGCATTCCATGGCAGCGTCGTTTCTTGGCCCGACGGGCTGTGATATGCTGACGGTATCGATAGGTTGAAGATGTCGATACGCGGAGGTTATCGCGCGTTTCTTTCTCTCTCGTGAAGGCGTATTGGCATGAAGGCAATTTTACTGTCGCTGTGCTTGGGAATCGGGATGGTAAGCGCGGCAGTTGCGCAGGATATCGAGAAGCCAGTTCGCGACACGCTCTTCAAGATCACGGTGACGGTCCGCAACCCCGATTTCATGCAACCTTGGAACAAGTCCAAGCCCGCGGATGCATCGGGTACAGGCTTTCTCATCGCTGGCAATCGCATCCTCACCAATGCGCACGTAGTGCGTTATGCCACGCAAATCTACGTCCAGGCAGATCAGTCGGACCAACGCATCGCGGCGACGGTCGAGTCGATTGGCTATCTGGTCGACTTGGCCGTCCTCAAGCTCGAGGATGAATCGATCCTTGACGGGCGAGTCGCCATGCCCCTCGCCGAAGGATTGCCTCGCGTGCGAAGCGATGTCACCGTTTACGGATATCCGATCGGAGGCGACCAGTTGTCTGTGACCAAGGGAATTGTGTCGCGAGTGGAGTACGCGAACGGCGCACTTCGAACCCAAATCGATGCAGCCATCAATCCAGGCAATAGCGGTGGTCCAGCGATTACCGACGGACAAGTCGTCGGAGTTGCATTTTCGGGACTACGACAAGCGGACAACATCGGCTATCTGATCCCAGTTCACGAAGTGCGAACCTTTCTGAGCGATGTTGAGGATGGCTCTTTCGATGGAAAACACTACTTGTTCGACGCATTGCAAACGGTCGAAAACGTGGATTTGCGATCCTGGCTCGGCCTTCCCAAAAACACGGGGGGCTTGATGGTCTCCGCCCTCCAGACGACGTTCGAAGACTACCCGTTGAAAGTCGGTGACGTCATTACGAAGATCGGCGATACGCCGATCGATTCCAAGGGATTTGTCAAAGTCGGGGATTCACTCAATCTGTCGTTTGGTTTCTTGGTCCCACAAAACGTTACCGATGGCAAACTCGCGTTGACCGTCTGGCGGCGAGGCGAAGAGATCGCCATGCAAGTCCCCGTCGCGCGCAAGCAACCGATCCTGTTTCGGCAGCTCGACGGTCAGTATCCACGTTTTGCGATCTTTGGACCGTTGGCGTTTGAAGCGGTTTCCGGGGAGATGGTGCTGGGGGTCCTCCAATCGCCAGGAAATGCCGCGATGCTCTCGGCACGCTCCAGCCCGATCATGCAAGGACTGAATACTTGGCGGACGAGCGAAGACCAAGAACTTGTCATCATCCCATCGATGCCGTTCGCGCACAAACTCACCAAGGGTTACTCGCCCCCGGTGTTCTGCACGGTCAAGGAGATCAATGGGATTCCGGTTCGCAGTTTGAAGCACTTGGTCGAGATCATCCGCGATTGCGAAGACCCATATTTGCAGTTTCGATTTGCCGATCGCGGCGCGGAGCTGTTGACCTTCGATCGCAAAGAATTCCTAGAAGCCACCGATGAAATCCTGACCGACAACAACATCCGCAAACAGTTCTCGGATGATTTGGAAGCGGTTTGGAAAAAGAAGTAAACGGCGACCCTAGCGATCGTGGGCAAGCGTCGTTCGGACCCCACGATTGAGGAATTGCTTGCGCATTGCTACTCGAAGCAGTACAGGGCTTCGTAGGTTCGCAAGTAGATGCGATTCTCGATGGCGATTGGAGACGCCACCGCAAAGCCATCGAGTTTGTTCTCCGAGAGCAGCTTGGGACTCGGTCCGTCAATCTGCCCTAGGACAAAGGTCGTGGCGTCTTCGCGTGTGCAATACAGTTTGCCATCTGCGATCAACGGCGAACTGCTGTATGCTTTGTTGCTCTTTGGGAGGGACTCCTTCCAAAGGGTGTTTCCCGTCTTTGGATCCAAGCAATAGACGACACCCTTGTCGGTGAGCAGATAGACCTTGCCGTTCCACACCGTTGGCGTTGGAACATCGGATCCTATGTCCAGACGCCATGCGACCCGCTCCGAGTCGCTGAGCGCTTTTCCAGCCTTGACCCCGGTCAACGTGCTCCCTCGCGCGTAGGGGCAAATCAACAGATCGTTGCTAACGACTGGCGAAGCGATGGATCGAAAGTACCCGTCGTTGGCCGGATTGAAGCCACCCAGTTTCCAGAGCAGTTCTCCGTTCTTAGCGTCGTGTGCGGTTACGTGATCGGCGCCAACCGTCACGATGGCTGGGCTTCCATCCAATGCAACGAGGGTTGGCGTCGTGTACGCTTGATTGGCTTCCTCGCGTACGTCCAGCCATCGATCGGCTTTCCATAACTCCTTACCCGTTTTTTTATCGAGGGCGACCAAAAAGCTTGGGCCGGTTTGCATCACGGTGATCACCACAGCCCGATCGGTCAGGATGGGCGACGTGCCCAAGTCCCACCATAGGGAATCTTCGCCGTAGGCCTTCTGGATGTTGGTGCTCCACACCAGGGAACCATCAGCTGTGAAACAACCCAAGTCGCCACTCTTGAAGTAGGCATACAACAACTCGCCGTCTGTTACGGGGGACGAGTTCGCGCTGCTGGCCTTGGCATGTTTGGCGGCACGTTCTTGGCCCAGCTTGGATCGCCACGCGATTTTGCCGCCGCGATCGACGGCCATGACGGTGTTTTCGCCTTCGATCCCCATCGTCAGGATCAATCGGTTTGCAAAGTCGATTGGCGTGGACGCACCGCGACCCGGCAATGGGAGACGCCATGCGACATGTTCCTGATCGCTCCATTGGCTAGGCAAGTTCTTGGCAGGAGAGGTGCCGTTGCCGGCAGGCCCGCGCCAGGTTGGCCATTGGGTTTGAGCGTTTGCATCGACCACCGCAAGCGAGCAGGCCACCAGGGCCATCAACCAAGCGAAGGAGAGCTGTGTCGGAATCGGAAAACAACGGAAAGAACGTGCAAGCATGATGGTTCCCTAGCATCGCAGAAAGGGCGTGGGTGGGAGGCTCGCGGCGCACTACGACGGGCGACGCCAAGGACGGAGTGGGAGCGTGTCTTGGTGGGAGGCCGATGGCCGCTATTCCATGAAGAATGGGCGGCTGCTCGAGCCATTGCAAAACAGCTTAGACCAGTCTCGCGCCGGTGCAACCCCACGAAAATCCCTTGGCCAGCCCTCGCGAAAAGGACAACGCTTACCGATATCAAGGCAATTCGCGATGCGGGTTGTCTTGGGGGCGTGACCGGGGCGACTCAAAAGCGGTTCAAAGAAGTCCCCTTTTGCACTACCATGACCGGCCTGATCCCTTAGAAATCGAACTCGTTGAAGCTGGTTGAGCAAAGCCCGTATGGCACCTCGTTATTGCATTGGCATCGATCTCGGAACGACCAACAGCGTGCTCGCATTTGCGTCCCTTGAGGAAAGCGAACCCATCCTCGGAGTACTGCCCGTTCCGCAATTGGTGGCACCTGGTGCGATTGAATCGCGGTTGAGCTTACCGTCATTCTTGTATCTGCCCCCAACACGAGACGCATCGCTTGAAGTCCCCCACATGACACAGCGCTGGGGAGTGGTCGGCGAGTATGCGCGTCGTATCGCTGCCGAACAGCCCGATCGGGTGGTAGTGGCTGCAAAGAGTTGGCTGTGCCATGCCGGGGTCGACCGGATGAGCAAAATCTTGCCGTGGCAATCCGAAGGCGAGTTGGAACTCGTTTCTCCCGTGGAAGCGAGCGCTGCGGTGTTGTTGCATTTGATCGAAGCTTGGACGGCGCGTTTTCCCAAGGATCCTTTCTCCGAGCAATCGATTGTATTGACGGTTCCAGCCTCGTTCGATGCTGCAGCCCGTGAGTTGACGCGCGCGGCGGCTCTTTCGGTGGGATTCCCGGAGGACTTCTTGTTCTTGGAGGAACCTCAAGCCGCTCTCTACAACTGGGTGCATTCCCAGGGATCGCAGTGGCGAAGCAGCCTCACCGCGGGTGACTCCCTCTTGGTCCTCGATGTCGGCGGGGGAACTACCGATTTGACTCTCGTGCGAGTCGAGGAGGAAGCCGGCGAGTTGGTGCTGAATCGATTGGCCGTCGGCAATCACCTGTTGGTCGGCGGGGACAACATGGATCTCGCGCTGGCGCACTTGGCCAGCGATTTGTTTGCCAAGCAAGGGCTCAAGCTCAATCCATGGCAATCGGTTTCCCTCTGGCACCAATGCCGTCAAGCGAAAGAAAAGCTTTTGGGAGCAGCTGCACCGGCTTCTTTCCCGATCACCGTACTCGGGCGGGGTAGCAAGTTGATCGGTGGGACCATCACCACGGCTATGGATGCGACGATGGTCAAGCAAACGCTCATTGAGGGTTTTTTTCCTCGCGTTGAAAGCGATGCGCGTCCCCACGACGAGGACGCCATGGGATTCCACGAACTCGGCTTGCCTTTTGCCAACGACACCGCAATCACCCGGCATCTTGCTGGCTTCTTGAACGATCATGCAGGCCAATCCGATAGCGAATCGTCCAGTCGCAATGTGACGCACATCTTGTTCAACGGTGGCGTCTTCAATGCGGCACCGTTTCGCGAACGTGTGCTGGAAGTGTTGGCGGATTGGAGTGAAAGACGCGATGTGCCAGTCGTGCTTGGGGGAATCGGGGAACTCGATCAAGCGGTGGCTTGCGGTGCCGCGTACTACGCTTGGTCGCGCGTGCATGGCGGCGTTCGCATTCGCGGCGGTGTCTCGCGAAGCTACTATGTCGGGATCGAGACAGCTGGTCCTTCGGTTCCAGGCATGCCGCGCCCGTTGCAATTGCTGTGCGTGTTGGCCCAAGGAACGGAAGAGGGTTCCGAGCATGAAGTTCCGAGCCGACCGATCGGCCTCAAAATCGGACAGAGGGCTCGCTTTCGATTCTTTTCAAGCGCGGTCCGCAAGCAAGACGTTCCCGGAACATGCCTGAAATCATGGGATGAACATGAACTGCAGGAAACCTCTCCGCTGGAGATTGCTTTTGACGAAGACAGTGGAGCCCAGCGTGTGCCAGTTCATTTTCACAGTCGAATCACGGAGCTTGGCGTATTCGAGCTGTACTGTCGTAGCACCCAAAGCGATCAGCAGTGGAGACTGGAACTCAACGTGCGCGACGACCGGGAAAGCGGTGCCAGCCTGCAATGACAATCGCATTCGATTGGTTTGGGGTACAATAACCCTTCCTCTGCAATTCAACCCCGAGTCTTCAACGGTCTAACGTTCATGAGTTTCCGCAGTTTGCAGCCCACGCTTTCTATCGTGTTTGGGGCGTTGGTCATCGTATTCTTTGGTGTTCCATGCGCCTGGTCCCAGGAGACAACCAACTCGACCGCTCCCCTCGCCCCTCAACCGGATCGTTCTTTGACGCTTGCTTATCCAACAGCGCGTGCCGTCGAACAGTCCGACGATTACCACGGTGTCTCCATCCAGGATCCCTTCCGATGGTTGGAGGATGTCGATTCCGAGGAAACCAAGAACTGGGTTCAATCGCAGAATCGGTTGACCTTCGATTACTTGGCAAAGATTCCAGTTCGCGAGCGTATCAAGACCCGACTTACCAAGCTCTGGAACTATGAGCGTTATGGACTACCCCGCAAATATGGCTCGCAGTACTTCTACACCTACAACAACGGACTTCAAAACCAAAACGTCCTTTACGTCACGGAGTCGCTGGACGCCAATGCTGCAAAAACCGAATTGCTCGATCCCAATCGTCTCAGCGAAGACGGCACGGTCGCGCTGAGCGGGTACGTTCCCAGCGACGATGGCAAGTACTTGGCCTACGGCATCGCGGCGGCGGGTAGCGATTGGAATACTTGGCTGGTGCGCGATGTCGCGACTGGCAAAGATCTCGCGGACAAGATTGCGTGGGTGAAATTCAGCAGTGTTTCTTGGACTGCAGATGGGAAAGGCTTTTTCTATAGCCGGTACGATGAACCCAAAGAGAACGAATTCACCGGGGTGAACTATTTCCAAAAGCTCTACTACCATCGCGTTGGAACGTATCAGTCCGTCGATGCGTTGGTTTATCAGCGCGATGACCAGAAGGAATGGAGCTTTGGCGGGACGGTTTCGGACGATGGCAAGTACCTAATCGTCGAGGTAGGGCGGGGCACAGAGAAAAAGAACCAGATCTTCTATGCCCCCATCGTCGATGGAAGCATTCCGCAACAATCCCAATTCGTCGAGTTGCTGACCGGCTTCCAAGCCGACTACCAATTCCTCGGGAACGATGGGAAGCGATTTTACTTCGAAACCGATGATGGCGCACCGCGACGACGCATCGTAGCGATCGATCTCGATCGCCCTGCCCGCGAAAACTGGGGAGAACTAGTCCCTGAAGCCCTCGAGTCGATCGAAGGATCGAGTCTGATCGGAAACCGATTCGTTCTGCAGTATCTGCAGGATGGGACGAGTGTCGTTCGGCAAGTCGCATTGGACGGCAGTCGACTCCCGGACATCGAATTGAGTGGACTGGGGACGGTAGCCGGATTCGCGGGCAAACGCTCCAGCGAAGTGACTTTCTTCTCCTTCACGAATTACATCACCCCGCTCAGCGTGTTCCGATTTGACCTGAGCAAGAATGCGTCGCAATTGTGGCGTTCCCCTCAAGTCGACTTCGACTCGAACGAGTATGTCACCGAACGGGTGTTTTACCGCAGCGGCGACGGCACCCGAATCCCGATGATTTTGTCCTACCGAAAAGGAATGGAGCGGAGCGGCAACAACCCGACGATTCTCTACGGGTATGGTGGATTCAACATCTCGCTCACGCCCAACTTCTCTCCTGCGAACCTCGCGTGGATGGAATTGGGAGGCGTGTACGCAGTGGCGAATTTGCGCGGTGGCGGGGAGTATGGACGCGACTGGCACGAAGCGGGAATGAAGAAGCGCAAGCAGAATGTGTTCAACGACTTCATCGCAGCCGCCGAGTACTTGATCGATAGCAAAATTACGCAATCCTCGAAGCTAGCCATTTCCGGACGCAGCAACGGTGGGCTACTGGTGGGTGCGGTGATGACGCAGCGCCCGAACCTGTTTGCCGTGGCACTTCCAGCCGTCGGGGTGATGGACATGTTGCGATTTCACCGCTTCACCATCGGCTGGGCATGGGTTGGAGAGTTTGGCAGCAGCGACAACGCTGAGGAGTTTGATACCTTGCTCCGCTACTCGCCGCTGCATCGGCTCAAGCCAGGGACACGGTATCCAGCAACGTTGGTGACGACCGCCGATCACGACGATCGCGTGGTTCCTGGGCATTCGTTCAAGTTCGCCGCACGGTTGCAAGCCTGCCAAAGCGGTACGAATCCAGCGTTGATCCGCATCGAAACGAGCGCCGGTCATGGAGCTGGCACTCCCGTTTCGAAATTGATCGAGGTTGCAGCCGATACGATGGCCTTTGTGTGGCACAACTTCGGTTTGGAGTAACCGATTGCACCCTTCACAGATCCTATACGAAGACAATCACCTGCTGGTCGTGAACAAACCTGCCGATTGGATTGTTCAAGGGGCGTCCCCCGATCAGCGGAGCTTGTTGGAATCGTCGCGCCAATACATCAAGACCAAGTATCACAAGCCAGGCAATGTGTACCTGGGAGTGGTCAGTCGACTGGATGCTCCCGTGACCGGGGCGGTACCTTTCGCTCGAACCAGCAAAGCAGCAGCGAGGTTGAGCGAGCAATTTCGGGATCGCACGGCGTCGAAACGATATTGGGCAATTGCTGAACGCATCCCCAATCCAATCGCCGGACGGCTAGAGCATTGGTTGGAGCGCAGACCCGAGGATCGTATCACGCGGGTAGTGCGGGGCCCGGGTAGCGGCGCCGAGATGGCGCAATTGGAGTATCGCGTGATCGCGACACACCGCGGGTGCGCTTTGCTCGCAATCGAGTTGATCACCGGGCGCAAGCATCAGATACGTTGCCAGTTGACGGCTATTGGTTGCCCGATCGTCGGCGATCATCGCTACGGAGCGGAAGCCTCGTTTGCCCAGGGAATCGGATTGCACTGCCGACAGCTTTGCTTGATGCATCCGACCACGCGCGAGGACCTGACGGTAGTGGCAGAGCCGCCGATTTATTGGCCAGCCTGGGCTCGATCCGTGGATGCTGGGACTTCCGCTGATCCGTGATCGTCCATAGCGCTGCTGCGGTTCGTCGAACGAATGGGTCACCCGTTGAACATGGCGACGATGAGCAGGATCACTCCCATAGCTGCCACGAGGATGGCGATGAGACCGATGGAGGATCGCGGCATCTCGGGATACTCCGATCGCAGACTGCGCGTGTCGCGACGGTACTCGATCCAAGCCAACGACAGAGCTGCTAAGCCGAGGACCATCATGGCGATACCGAATTGCTTCGGCCCGATGATGTGATGTCCTTCGGCGGATTTTGCGATATCGAGTCGAAAGAACTTGTAGGCAGAGAAACCGAACGTGATCAACGAGGTCGCGGTCCGAACCGATGCCATGATGGTGCGCTCATAGGCGACGCGCGTACGCTCGATGGCCAGTTTGGTAGCGATATCGAGCTTTAGTGCGGGTTCTGTGCTAATTTGGACCATCGACCATTCCAGGGCAGAGGATTGACGCTTTTCGCAGGCCTCGCATTGTAATGGACAACCGCGAAGTGAGATTACAACATTGCGAAAAGCTGCCCTGGAACGCAGACGCTTCCCCTGTCTGCGACTTGACGCTGACCCGCACCAGGACTAGGCTGGAGTGCGTTCGACGCTCTTCGTTGAACGGACTTTTGGTGGACTCGCAAACGTTCATTTTAGTGTAGGCAAAGCGATGGCTCCCATCGGAATACGATCTCGACAACGGATCGGCATCGTTTTGCTGCTGATCTTTATCGGGTTGTGCCCTGGGGTGCGTCCAGTTGTACATCGGCACTCCGAGTATGGCCAAGGATTCGAGGCCGCTGCGTTCTTAGTTCGGCATCTTGAGAGTTTTCACGGCCAGTCTGCCACCGCGGCCAAGGAATTGCCCGAAGGATTCCATCTGCACTGGATGTTGATTTGCCAAGATGTTGCGGATCCACATTGCCAGATCCAGTCCGCCGTGCAGGGACATGTCTTGGGATATCCGGCGAACGCCGTGAGCGATGCGGTGCCGGTGTCGGATCCTCAAAGTAGTAGAGTAGAGAACATCTCTCTTGCATTGGCTTCTCGTACTGGGCGCTCGGGTTGCGATTCTCGCACGGCGTCCCACTCCATGCGGTTGGTTCGTTCCGCGCACGCGCTATACGGCATCGCTCGCATCTGAATCGGGGCCAGGCTGCCCGCGATTCCTTCGGCATCGCACCATTTGTGGGTGGCCCTCTCGGTCGGCTTGGCGGATCCCCGCGACGGATCCAGCGTGCGAAATCAACTCTCTAGAACCATTCTCAATCATGACCCAATCCTCACACGGCGATGGTACGCAAGGTGCCCCAGCGCGACCATCCTTGCATGCTCGTTGGCTCAACCTGGCGATCTTGATCGGAGGGGTACTGCTCGGTGGCATTGCAGTCCGATGGATATCTCGTCCAACCTCGGAAGGCCACCAAAGAAGTACGGGGCAACAAGCCGAGACGGCCTCCACGCAACCAACCGGTCCGACCGCAATGGAACCCGCCGGAGTTGTTGCCCTTCCGCTGGAACAATGGAAGTCGGCCGGGATCGAGATTCAGCCTGCGAGCCTTCAAGAACCCAGAAAAACCACGCGATTGACCGGCAAAGTTTCTCTCAATGAGGACAAGATCGCCCACATCTATCCTATGGTCGAAGGAACGATCGATGAAGTGTGCGTTTCCTTTGGGCAGAACGTCCAAGCGGGCGAACTTCTGCTGGTCATGCACAGCCGCGAGATCGGAAAAGCCAAGCTCGACCTGTACCAATCGCGGTTGGCTCTGGAGATCGCCAATCTAAAGCAAGAGTTGCAGTCCAACATTGCCAAGAACACCAGTCGATTGCTGGTGGAATTGCGAAACAAGAAACCGATCCAAGACATCGAGGAGCAGTTTCGCAGCATGACGATGGGCGATTACCGCGAGCGGTTGCTGGCCGCGTATGCGATCTATCTCAAGTCGCAGAGCGACGTCGATCGCTTGGAAGGGATCAAGGACAGCGGCGCTGTTTCCGGAAAGCTTCTCATGGCCGCGCAGGCCAATCGGAATGCCGACCTCTCCACCTTTCAAGCCCGCATCGAGCAAATCGAGTTTGAGATGGAAACACAGATTCTTTTGGCGCGGCAAGCCGTGAAAGAAGCCGAAACGCGGGTGGCTGTGGATGCTACGAGCTTGCGCATACTGGGATGCTCCGAAGAAGACATCGCGTCCATCGATCCGGCGACGCAAGGCGAAGCCATCTCCCACTACCCGATTCGCGCACCCTTTGCAGGTACAGTCATCGCGAAGGATTGTGCGCTCCGAGAACAAGTGCGACCGACGTCTTCGGTTTTTACCATCGCCGATCTTTCCTCGGTTTGGATCACCGCCGATGTGTTTGAAGAGAATGTGCCGCTACTGCGTTCGCTCGAAAACTCCAAGATTCAGATCACCAATTCGGCATGGCCAGATCGGGTCTTCGACGCCACCGTGTTTTTCACGGGTGAGATCATGGACGAGAAAACGAGAACCATCTCGCTGCGGGCGGTCGCCGACAATTCCGATCGGTTGCTCAAACCTGGGCTTTTCGTGGACGTGCTGGTTCCCGGCAAGTACGAGTCGGCCGTTCTGATGGTTCCCAACAATGCCATTCAAGAGCACGAGGGACAACCCTTTGTGTTTGTTCATCAAGACGGAGAACGCTTTTCAAAACAGGATGTCGTCTTGGGGACCAAAACGCAGGATGGCGTGGAGATCGTTTCCGGAATCCATGCTGGGGACAAGGTCGTCGTGCGCGGCGGATTCATCTTGAAGTCACGCTTGCTCGCAGAGCTATTGGGCGAGGAGTAAGCCATGGTGAATCATTGGATTGATTGGTCGCTGAACAATCGCTTCATCGTCATCCTCTTGTCGATCTTGACCCTGGGACTGGGGGGGTATGCGGCGACGACCATTCCGCTTGATGCAGTCCCCGACCTGACGAACATTCAAGTGCAGATCTTGACCAACTCACCTGCCCTCGGTCCGGTGGAGATCGAACAGTTCATCACCTTCCCGATCGAGAACGCCATGAGCGGCGTCCCCAAGGTGGATGAGATCCGATCGATTAGCCGATTTGGGCTCAGCGCGGTGACGGTCTCCTTTGAAGAGGGGACCGACATTTATTGGGCTCGTACGCAGATCGGGGAACGCCTGCTCCGAGCGCGCGAGAGCATTCCTCCCGGAATGGGGGTTCCGGAATTGGGGCCGATTGCAACGGGTATGAGTGAGATCTTTCAGTTCGAAGTTCGAGCTGCGCCGGGGAGCGGCCATAGCCTTAATGATCTTCGCACGATTTTGGACTGGCAGATTGCCTATCAGCTAAGAAGCGTCCCAGGGGTGATCGAGGTCAACACGTTTGGAGGCGAGCTCAAGACCTACGAAGTTCAGATCGATCCGGCAAAGCTCCAAAACTACGGCATTTCACTTGCAGATGTGTTCAAGGCGCTGCAAGAGAACAATGGCAACGCAGGAGGTGGGTACATCGTTCACGGGGCTGAACAGCGATTGATTCGAGGCGAAGGCTTGGTGACTTCGTTGGAAGATATCCGGACGATTGTTCTCGATAGCCGCGAGGGGACGCCCATACGAGTGCGCGATGTAGCAGACGTCGAGTTCGCCCCGATGCTGCGGCAAGGTGCCGTCACGCGCGACGGCAACCGTCAAGCCGTCATCGGGATGGTGATGATGCTGATGGGAGGCAATTCCCGCCGAGTGGTCGCGGATGTCAAGGAGAAGATTGCCAGTATCGAGAAAACATTGCCTGCGGGCGTCCACATCGAGACCTTCTACGATCGAACCGAGCTGGTGGACAAGACCATCCATACGGTTTCCGAAAACATCGGCTTGGGTGTGATTCTGGTGATCGTGATGCTGTTTCTCTTGCTGGGAGACCTGCGCGCGGGATTGATTGTTGCAACAGCTATTCCCCTTTCCGCCATGTGCGCGCTGATTGCGATGCGCTACGCTGGCGTATCTGCAAACTTGATGAGTTTGGGGGCGGTGGACTTTGGTGTGATTGTCGACGGCGCGGTGGTTATGATCGAAAACTGCATGCGTCGGGCGATGCAGTATCAAAGCCAACATCCCAAACAATCCGTGCCCGTGTCCGTGTTTCGCAGTTCGGCGAAGGAGGTGGGGAAACCGATCCTGTTCGCAGGCATGATTGTCATCATCGTGTTCTTGCCGATCCTGAGTCTGCAAGGGATCGAAGGCAAGATGTTCCGGCCCATGGCGTTCACGTTCATGTCCGCGTTGACGTCGGCGTTGATCATCTCGGTGACCGTAATGCCGGTGCTGGCAACGCTTTTCTTAGCGCGAAGCATCCAACAGAAAGACACATTTCTGGTCACTTGGCTCAGAAAGATCTATGCTCCTTTGTTGCAGATTGCCATGCGTTACCCGGCATGGATGATCGGTACATCGGTAGTTCTCTTTGCGATCAGCGCTTGGATTGCCTATTCTTTTCCGCGCGAGTTCGTCCCGAAGCTCGATGAGGGAGACCTTGCGATCCAAGTCACTCGCTTGCCGAGCGTCTCGCTGGAGACATCGATTGAGATGACTCAATCGGTCGAACGCTGTCTGCTCAAATTCCCGGAAGTCACCACGGTGGTTTCCAAATCCGGGCGTCCAGAGATCGCCAATGATCCGATGGGGGTGTATCAGACGGACGTGATCGTGCGGTTGAAGCCCAAAGAGACCTGGCCTGAGTCCAAGACGAAGGATCAATTGATCCGAGAAATGGAGAAGGCGCTGATGCTCGAGGTCCCCGCGAACGCCTTTAGCTTTACGCAGCCGATCGAACTGCGAGTCCAGGAGTTGGTTGCAGGGGTGCGATCGGACATCGGATTGAGTCTCTACGGCGACGATCTGGATGTTCTCAAGGCGAAGGGGGATGAGTTGGTCAAAGCGCTTTCAAGCGTACCCGGATCAGCGGATGTGCAAGCGCAACAGATCGCAGGGCTGCCGTACCTGCGCATCATGATCCGGCGCGACGCGCTGGGACGGTACGGCGTCAATGCCCGGGACGTACTGGATGCCGTCGAGACTGTTGGGGGCAAGATAGTCGGTCAAGTCTTCGAGGGGCAGCGTCGTTTTCCAATGCAAGTCCGTTTGAAATCGGAATGGAGGAGCGATGTAGAAAAGCTGTCGCAATTGAAGATCGAGGACGCGAGTGGCCGCCAGATCCCGCTATCGCAACTAGCCGATATCATCATTGAAGATGGGCCGGTCGAAATCAGTAGGGACTCCATCCGGCGGCGACTGCTCGTGCAGTGCAATGTGCGAGAACGCGATCTGGGGGGATTTGTCGCGGAAGCGCAGCGCGTGGTGGAACGCGATGTGGTCCTGCCCGCCGGATACGTATTGCACTGGGGCGGGCAGTTCGAGAATTTGCAGGAGGCGACGCAGCGATTGGTGGTCGCGGTGCCGGTCGCATTGCTTCTGATCTTTTCGCTGCTCTACATGACGTTCAACTCGGCAAAACTCGCGTTGCTGATTTACTTGAACGTCCCCATTGCGGCGACCGGTGGGATCTTTGCGTTGGCGCTGCGTGGCATGCCTTTTTCCATCAGCGCTGGAGTCGGGTTTATCGCGCTTTTTGGAATTGCCGTGATGAATGGAGTGGTTTTGATCGAACACGTTCGGCATCTGCGTCATTCGGGAGAGTCGCAGTGGGATTCCGTCGTCCATGGTTCGATGGATCGATTGCGGCCGGTGTTGATGACCGCGGCATGCGGAGCATTGGGCTTCATTCCGATGGCGATTTCGAGCAGTTCCGGTGCGGAAGTGCAACGTCCGTTGGCGACGGTCGTGATCGGGGGATTGATTACCTCGACGATCCTAACGCTGTTGGTGTTGCCAACCATTTATCGTTGGTTTGACTCCGAAGATGCTGGCAGCCAAGAATCACCGGCCGAGGGTGTGGCGGGAGAAGAGGGTGCAATCGCTTCTCACTGACACGATTCCTTTGGATTCGCTCGTGAT
>JBKCUI010000197.1:0-13591 GCA_046318495.1 Pirellula sp.
GCTCATGAACCTGGGCTGTGCAACGGGTCACCCAAGCTTCGTGATGAGCACCAGCTTCACCAACCAAGTGTTGGCACAGTTGGAACTGTGGCAAGAGCGCAGCAGCGGCAAGTACGAAAAGCGCGTTTACACGTTGCCCAAGCACTTGGACGAAGAAGTCGCGCGATTGCACTTGGAAAAGCTCGGCGTGAAGTTGACCAAGCTCAACGAATCGCAACGCGCTTACCTGGGCGTCGATTCCAACGGCCCATTCAAGCCGGACCACTACCGCTACTAAGACCGATTGGGATGCATGGCACTGAGCGGCTGGCGTGAGATTCGCTCCGCTTGGTTCGGTGACTGTGCGCCCCACCGATCTAGGTCATTCCTGAAACCGACCTTCGGACTCGCTCCGGAGGTCGGTTTTTTTGTTGCGTTCTCGCACTATACGCGGAGCGATGTTTACCAGCCCCGCCGAAGGAAAATCACTACCCGAGACCTTCGTACGATCGATGCCCGGCGCATACAATGCATAGCATGGATGCCTACACCAGACGCAAGTGGCATACGCTTGAACGCTACAGCGATTTGTCCAACACGCTCACCCTTATCACGCACCGGAGCCGACAGACCATGCTGCAACGCAAACTGAGTCCAATACTTGGATTGTCCATTGGGCTGTGCGTGCTCCTTTGCACTCAGAGCGCACAAGCCCAAAATTCTCTGGGGCAGAACTCTAATCCGGTGCTTGGAAACGGTTGGCCAACCGGTGCGTGGACATCGCCAACTCAGGGAAACAGTGGCGTGAAAACGATGTGGCGCGACGCATCAGGCCGGGTCCATACCACGGCCACTCAGCAAGGCAATCGCACCCTCTTTCGCGACCGCTCGGGGCGTGTGATCGGATCGGCCGTAACCGGCGGACAAAGCACAACGCTAAGGGATGCAAGCGGCCGGATTGTGCAAACGATTCGCGGCAGCGAAAGCACGCGTACGGTGCGCGATGCGCGGGGGCAATCGTTAGGCCGGATCACCAGCACCGCACAAGGGACGCAGTATCGCGATGCAAGTGGCCGCGTCACCGGTTCATCGACCGTTGCTCGAAGCGGCACCACTGTTCGATCCAGTTCGGGCCGAGTGGTTGGGAGTAGTACGAGCAGTTCGTCGCGAGGGTCATCGCGGCGTTGAGTTGGCTTCAAACCACGAGGCCCTCTGTTGTCCGAGCTTCGGGTTGCGAATGGTTGCGATGCGACGATGGCACTAGAATCCAGGATTGAACGCCGCCTAGATTGACAGTCACAACCGCGACAACTATTTTCATCCCGCGTGGACTGCACTCTCTCCTATCGAACAGCGTTCGATGAGCAGTCTATTCAATCGTACTGAGTCGCTTTTAATCTCTCGATTGCGTGGAGTCTCGCATGTCTTTGTGGAAGTGGAATCGGGTTTTGTTGGGTGTTTGGAGTCTTTGCGTTTTGCTGAGCGGAATCTCTCATGCAGGTGTATTGCAGTTTGAGAGCCATGTAACGGTTCAGGCCGGATCCTCTGTGGGTGGATCCACGCTTTCATCCGATACGGCGGTGACGTTCAAGGGGCTGTTCGACCCTGCAGATTACTTGCTTGGAGGAACGCATGCGCTTTACAAATTTTCTTCACTTCAAGTCGATATCGCAGGGGTAGGCACGTACGTTTCCAGCGTCCCAGAAGATATCGGTGTGTTCGCTGGGGATGCTTCGTTTTTCGGAAGCCCAACCATCGGCATCAGCCGCATGACGGTGACGGGTTCCGGTTACTTCACGAGCTATGACACCGTGACGCAACCGTACGACTACAGCGCTTTGGATGTGAATGAGTTTTCCGATTGGACGTCGACCACGTACGATGTTCTCACCATTGAGTTGGTAGGAGTCGGCGACTTCACATTCTACGTATCGGACAGCCTGCCAACGACTGCAGCGATCACCACACCATCGGTTGTACCAGAGCCAAGCATGATGGCGATTGTCGGTATTGGAGGTCTGCTGGGATGGGTGCGTCGCGCTCGGCGATCCGCGAAGGTGTGATGCTTTTGGGCGGATGGCTTCGCTCTCCATCCAATCGCAATACTATCTCCGTCCTAGCGGCAGGCAGTAAGGCCTCCTGTCGCGGTAAGATACTCTATAACGTGTACTAGCCGTGTCACCGGACGGCTCACGCCGTTCCGCTACAACTCGCCGCCTGCGGCGAGGCCTTGCCCGTCCTAGCGGTAGGCCGTAAGGCCTCCGGTGTTGCGGTAAGGGACTCGATAACGCGTACTAGCCGTGTCACCGGACGGCTTACGCCGTGCCGCTACGACTCGTCGCCTGCGGCGAACCCATGTCCGTCCTAGCGGCAGGCCGTGAGGCCTCCGGTGTCGCGGTAAGGGACTCGATGATGTGTACTAGCCGTGTCACCGGACGGCTTACGCCGTTCCGAAAGGATTGACTCTATCCCGTCGTGGCGACAACAATGGTGGCTTTGCTTGTTAAGCCATTTGTCAAGCGTTGCCTCCCACGGGTCAATTTCAATCTGAGTCGATTCTATTCTTCGCGAAATGCTTCTATGCAAGGTGCCTGATGCATGGACACCGATCCACTTGCGTACTTCATTACGTGGACTTGCTACGGCACTTGGCTTCCGGGTGATAACCGCGGTTGGTTGAAGTGGCATTCTGGTGAGAAACTACCTCAGCCGCGACTTTCGAGGTGGTGTATTGAAAGAATGACAGAGGAGCCCGTAACCCTGGATAGTTCCCAACGAATGGTCGTTCACGACGCAATCCAATCTCTATGCATTGTGCGCAATTGGCAGTTGCTTGCGGTGAATTGCCGATCCAATCATTGCCATTCCGTCGTTTGTTCTGCGAATCACCCCGGAGAACAAGTTCGCGACCAACTCAAGTCCTGGACAACACGAGCTTTGAAGGAACATCAAAGGCAGATGGGAGCGCCCCATGACCATCTGCGCAAACAATGGTGGACTCGCAACGGAAGCGTTCGATACGTGTTTGACGAAGCATCTCTTGAATCTGCGATTCAATACACGTTGGAGGCACAAGATATCGGCGGATCAAAGGGGCCAAATCGGCAGGATTGACCGTTTGGCGTGCGAGCGGTATTCCGTCCTAGCGGTAGGCCGTGAGGCCTCCGGTGTCGTGGTAAGGGACTCAATGACGTGTACTCGCCGTATTACCGGACGGCTTACGCCGTTCCGCTACGACTCGCCGCCTGCGGCGAGGCCATGTCCGTCCTAGCGGTAGGCCGTGAGGCCTCCGGTGTCGCGGTAAGGGACTCGATGACGCGTACTAGCCGTGTCACCGGACGGCTTACGCCGTTCCGCTACGAAGAAACGCTGCGTCACCTTAGGGCAACGCCGGTCGGTTCGGCTTGAGCTGCCACGCTTCATCAAAGAAATCCGCATCCGCGATGCGGCCCGGCCAACGGGCATCCGGAGGCGTCGACAAATCGATGATGGCCCAGTCGGGCAACTTGGGCACTTGCCTCGCATTGTTGAGGTAATCGTACTCCCGGTACGTAAAACTGCTGTTGAGCACCACATAACGATCGGGCGCTAGCGGGTTGGGATAGATCAGCACCGGCATGTGAGAACGAGCATCGAACTTGGCATCGTCTCCCTTCTCGCCAACGGAGATCGTGTTGCCATCCTTGGACCATTGGATCGGAAGTTTGTCCGCAATCTGAGCCAGCGTCGGATTGCTTTTGGGATCTCCCCACAGGACCAAGTGGTAGTTTTGCATATCCTCGGGCTTGAGCTCCTCCGACGTCTTGATGCGAACATCCCCTCGCATCTGGCGATGCCACTCGCGGACGGCGCGATCTAACTCGCTTTGCACCCAAGCGGTGGTGGCGGGATGCATGCCTTCGGTGGTGGGTCGCACGAATAAGAACGGCGCCATGAACGCATCGTCGATGGGTCCTTGAAGCATGTGCCGTTTGTGCAAGCCTGCTGCCGGCGGCTCGATGGGCGATACCAGTTGCCACTTGTCGTTTTCATTTCGGAAAGTGGCTTTCCAGGATCCATCGGACCGTCGCGCGATGGCGTCGTCCCCGCGCAACCATTGCTCGGTAGCCACCCTCTGATTCTTTACCGACAGGATCACCACTTCCCACTCCTCTCGCTCCGGATCGAGCTGATCGGCATCCACGTCGAGCGTGAATTGCTTCACGTTGGAGTCGACTTGCACGACGACCTTTTCCTTGAGAGCCACATGCATGGTGGTCGGTACCCAGTGTTCCTGCAACGCATCGATCGTCAGCCAGTGGGCGCGGTTGTAGCGCAATGTACACGTTGTAAAGGTGAAGACATCGAGATGCTCGCGGCTTGGAATCAACAACAATCGACGTTCGATTTCATCGCGCGCAGCCGGCGAGATTTGGTGGGCTGTTTTTGGCGCGATGATATGCGTCAATTCAAAGCGTTCCTTGGGAGGGAGCTCCCAACTGGCTTTGGCCATGATGTCGGCGGCTTGCTTCTGCTTGTCGATCTCACCGCTGTAGGCGATAGTAGGGAGCATCCGAAGGTTGCGGACCCAAACCGGGCAATCGTAAACTTGCCATAGCTTCTGTTCGAACCAGTACGGTGCGAGTTTTTCAGATTGGAAGACATTCAGAAAGTCCGGCGTTTCGGAGAAGCCCGCCCCAGGCGTCGCAGCGAACCAGCGATCGGGGTAGTGGACGGCGAGGTGCCAAGCTGCCGCGCCCCCCATCGAGAACCCGCGTATCGCAATTTGCTTGGGATTGAGGTGGTATTCGCGCGTGGCGTGTTCGATGGCTTCGAGGGTATCGATTTCGCCCGCCAGTTTGTTGGCGTTGCAATAGCGGCCGAACGGATAGAGGACGATGTTGGCGGTAATGGGCAAAGGATCGGGGTTCTTGAGATGCTTGGCGATGAACTGGAGTTCCAGTCCTTTTTCGCTGCGGCCACGGCACCAAACGTCATGCCTTGGTCGGGGGTTGCGTCCTGTCTCGGGGAAGGCGACGCCGTACGGTTGAACGCTGCCGTCGAGCTTCGATCGAAATCCGCGCACGGTGAATCGCGACGTGGGAACTCCATCCCAGTCCATGGTCTTCGCGGCCAGTAATTTGGCCCGTCGCATGCCTTCGCTCAGCACATCTGCGGCGCGATCGGCGTCGGCCGGTTCGAAGAAGCCGTTTTCGTCCAGGGCCAACGCGACAGCCCGTTGAAAGATCAACACATCGGGCAAGTACTTTTGAATGAGCGGATCTTTGCTCGATTCCAGTTCGCGAACGCTCGCATCGAGTTCCTTGAGCTTCACCTGCAAAGCCTGGCGTTTGTCATCGGGAATCTCGATGCCCGGCGGGGGAACCGGTCGCACGTTGGCGACTTGATTATCCGCCGGTCCATCGGCTCGCAGCGCAGCCAGCGATAAAGCAGCAACCGCCAAACACCCAAACATCGACGCGCAACGCATAGCTAGCTCCAGCAAGAACGACCGGCCCAGGGAAAGGACGCTCCGAGAGGCAGCGATGCGCTTCGGCGCAACAATTTGTTCTGCGCACTGCACAGCTCGGCATCGCATTCTTTGGGGAGCGTAGGGGCTAGTATATTCGCCCGGCCGCTGCGCGTGGGGAGCTTACCAGTCCTGCTGGATGAAGCGAGGCATCAGCTCCCAACCGTGCGGGATTTGGATGCCGCTTTGGGCGGCGGCCACTTCGTCGTAACTGCCAGCCCCCTTCGATGGGACTCCCCGCCCGCATAGCGCGAACGGGACCCAACCGTGCGAGTGCTTCTTGGTGCTGACCGGAGTGGGGTGGTCGGGAGTGACCAAGATCCGATAGTCGCCGTACGACTGCAGTGCCGCGTGAATCGGTCCGACGATGTCGCGATCGATGGCTTCGAGAGCCTTCACTTTCTCGTCGGCCCGTCCTTCGTGGCTGGCTTCGTCGGGGGCTTCGATGTGCACGCAGACGATGTCGTACTTCTTCAAAGCTTCGATGGCGGTTCGGCCTTTGGAAGCGTAGTCGGTATCGAGGTAACCGGTGGCGCCGGGGGCTTCGATACGATCCCAACCGACCAAGGCGGCCAGTCCTCGCAGCAAATCGACGGCGGTGATCATGGCTCCTCGCAGACCGAAGCGTTCGTGGAAGGATTGGAGCGTCGGGGTTTTGCCCATTCCCCACAGCCACAAGTGCGTTGCCGGATGATGTCCATGCTGGATGCGCAGCGCGTTGACCGGATGATGTTCGAGGACTTCGGCGCTGGTCTGCATCCATTCCGACAGCAGGTCGCATCCAGGTCCGCGAGGGAAATCATCGAGCACCGGACCGTCGGTTAGATCGTGCGGGGCGCTGGTCTTGGTATCGCCAGAGAACGGGGACGGTTCGCCGGCTCGACCGCGATACAAAAGCAGATTGCGGTAGCTGACTCCAGGGACAAACTCCAGTTGCGGGTGAGCGATGGCCGATTGCACGGACGCGAGAAGCTGGCGGGCTTCGTCGGTCGACATGTGTCCAGCCGTGAAGTCGACCATGATTTGATTCAGAATGGTGACCGTATTGCAACGGATTGCCCAATCCTCGGGACCGAGCTGGATGCCTTGCGCGGCGGCTTCGATGGGAGCGCGGCCGGTGAAGAAGCGATTGGGGTCGTAGCCAAAGAGCGTCATGTTGGCGACTTCGCTCCCGGCTGGCAGATGGGCCGGGACATTGTCCGACTGACCGACGACTCCCGCGCGAGCGATGGCGTCCATCGCGGGAAGCTTCGCATATTGCAGCGGGGTTTTGCCACCCAAGGCTTCGACGCTTTGGTCAGCGCATCCGTCGGGAATGATGATGACGTATTTCATAGAGGCGGATACCGATCGTTGGGGATGGTTGGTTGAATTGGAAGATTTGGGAGCGAAGGCAGAGTCGTAGTTTCAAGCAAGACGTTAGCCGAGGCCACCTTCGATGACGCGCAGTTTGTAGCTGTTGGGACCGACGCTGGACAAGGTACGGATTTCATCGTGGGCCGAAGCCGCATCCCCTTCGGTGCACTCGTGGGTCATGATCACGAGGGGCACTTGGCGCGGCTCCGCCACATCGTGGGGTTCGTGCTGGATGATCGAGGAGATCGAGATGTTATGCTGACCGAGGATGCCGGTGATTTTCGAAAGGACCCCCGGCTCATCGGCCACGACAAAACGCATGTAGTAGCGACCGACGGTTTTGTGGTACGGAATCAATTCGATTTCGCATTGGCGATCCGACCAGAGTTGCAACCGTCGGAAGGTGATGTCCGTGCGGCCGGCCGCAGTATCGATCATGTCGGCCACAACAGCCGATGCGGTGGGCATCTGGCCGGCTCCTTGGCCGTGAAAGAACATGTCGCCGACAGCATCGCCCAGGACGGTGATGGCGTTGTAAGCGCCTCGGACTTCGGCCAGCGGGCGCCCGATGCGAATCAACGTCGGCGAGACGTGCAGCTCGAGGTACTCCTCCACCAAGCGGGCCGTCGCGATCAACCGGATCCGATATCCCAGTTCAAAAGCGTATTGCACATCGTCCAAATCGAAAGCTTCCAAGCCGCGACGATGGATTTCTTTCCAAGGAATGCGAACGCCGAAGGCAAGGTGTGCCAGGATGGCCAGTTTCTGGGCCGCGTCGCTGCCGTCGACATCCATCGTGGGATCGGCTTCGGCGAAGCCCAGCCGCTGCGCGTTGGCGAGGGCATCGGCGTAGCTTTCCCCTTTTTCGGACATTTGCGTGATGATGAAGTTGCTCGTACCGTTGAGGATGCCACGCAAGGAAAGAATCTGGTTGGCCGAGAAACATTGCGTGATATTGGCGATGATCGGAATGCCGCCCCCGACACTGGCTTCAAAGGCGATGGTGCGCCCCAGAGAGCGAGCCCGATCAAATAGTTCTTCGCCGTGCTGGGCGAGGAGGGCTTTGTTGGCCGTGACCACGTCTTTGCCCGATTCGAGCAGTTGGAGCATGATCGTGCGAGCCGGTTCGATGCCGCCGATGAGATGGGCGACGACTTCGATTCCCGGGTGATCGAGCACGGACTTCAAATCGTCGGTCAGCACACCCTCGGGGAGTTTGATCCCGCGGCTTTTACTGAGGTCTTGAACGACGGCTTTCTCCAGCCACAGGACGCGTCCCGCATGGCGAGCCAGCCGATCGCCGTGATCGAGGAGCAAGCGTGCGACGCCGGTTCCAACCGTCCCCATGCCCACGATGGCCACGCGCGTCTTTTCCATCTGGGGCGACGGGGTGATCGATGCAGCAGCGTGGAGAGATGGAGTTTTCGGGGATGAGTTCGAGGACAAGCGTGGGATATCCTAAAAACGAGGGGGCAATCCAAGGCCGCGACGGCGTAGCCATCCAGGGCAGCGATTCGGGCGGGCCAAGGCCGAACCATCGTAAACCATGCCATCTTTCTCGCAATCCAGCCTTCTGAATGGTCCTCAACATGGAGCTTCGTCGGCCCCTTGTGGGTGCCATGGCTAGTCCCAGGAACGGGCTTCAAAAAATTTCCAAAATCTTTCGAAACCTGCCGCGACTCGGTGTGTTAGCCTACCCCTATCGGATTTCCGCCCTCGTTTGGGATATGCAATCGTAAGAAGGTAGCCTGCCATGAGTCGCGTCCAAAGACGGCTTGGCCCACTCCGCCACGCCATTCGCAAGGCCGTTTCGTTCGCCGCGCGGGTGTTGCAATGCGGCTGCCAGATGCAACCGGGATGCATGCAGCCGGGGCTTAGGATCGTTTTTCGTTGCGACCGGGAGCGAGCAACCTGCTTGGCATGCGTTGGCAATTTTGCATGCGTTGGCAAGATTGCATGGTCCCTTGGATTGCTGTTGTTGGGGCTGGTCTGGGCAGGCGACCAGCCGGCGGCTGGCCAAGAAGCCGAGCCCAAGTTCTCCTCGAAAGAGCTGCAGTTCTTTGAGACCAAGATCCGACCATTGTTGGTCGATCGATGCTACGGTTGCCATTCGCTCGAATCAGGAGAGGCCGAAGGCGGATTGCGATTGGATTCGCGTGCGGCCATGTTGCGCGGTGGGACTTCGGGGCCTGCGGTGGTTCCCAAAGATCCAAATCGCAGCTTGCTCGTTCGCGCGATCAAGCAGACCGATGCGAATCTGGTCATGCCTCCCAAGGACCACGGACAGAAACTGAGCGATAGCCAGATCCAAGACATCGTGCGCTGGATCAAGGCGGGAGCTGCCGATCCTCGTCAAGATGCAGAGCATTTGTTGGCTCGCGAAGAGGTCAACGCAGCGGCGAAGGCATGGTGGGCGTACCAACCGATCCGCGATGCTGCCGCCCCGAAGCTATCGAGTAACGCCGACGCTGAGACTTGGTGTTGGAACGATATCGATCGATGGATTTCGGCCGCGAGGCTAGAGCACCGAGTCGCCGTTGCGGAGGATGCCAAGCCGGAAGTTTTGCTTCGGAGGTTGTCCTTTGATTTGAGAGGACTGCCACCGAGCGTGGAGGAGGTGGACGCTTTCGTCGGAGCCCTCGAACGGGGTGCGTCGCGTCAGCAACTCATCGCCGAGTGGGTCGATCGCTATCTTGCATCGCCCGAGTTTGGGGTGCATTGGGGGCGTCATTGGTTGGATGTGGCACGTTATGCGGAATCGACTGGCCGCGAATTGAACCTGCCGTACAACCAAGCCTGGCGGTATCGCGACTGGGTGATCGATGCGTTCCAGAACAACATGCCCTACGATCGCTTTTTGACCGAGCAGATCGCTGGCGATCTGCTTCGCGCTGACGACGATCGCGAAGCAGCCTTGCAAACAATCGCGACCGGATTCTTGGCGGTGGGCTCTCGCAACGTCAACGATGGCAATCCCAAGCAGTTCGCGCTCGATCAAGCCGACGAACAAATCGATAGCGTGTTCCAAGCCACCATGGGCATGACGCTGGCATGCGCACGTTGCCACGATCACAAATTCGAACCCATTTCTCAACGCCAGTACACGGCCGTGGCAGGCGTGTTCCTCTCGACCGATACGCGTTTTGGAGTGACGGGTGGGAACAACGTTCGAAACGGAACCGATGCCATCGAGTTGCCGGAGGGATGCGGTTTGCCATCGCCTCCCGTTCCATGGAGCGACGACGAGCTGAGCAAAAAACGTGGTGAACTTCGGAAGCTCCGAGAACGGATCGTGGAGTTGCTCGATGAGCAAGACGATCTCAAGAAGAAGCAAGCCAAAGCCAAGGGCATGCTCGACCGCGCCAAGCAACAGGAACTGCGCAAGCTGGCAGCGCAAGCCAACGAGCTCGAGTTTCAATTGAGCAGCGTGGATGAACAAGGCGGGTCGCGACCGTTGGCGATGGGAGTTTCCGACCGTCCGGTGGATGGCGAATCGCGCAAGAGCAAACGCGGCAAGTTTGAAAAATACTTGGAGTCGCAGCGTCGCACCGCTTTTGTGAAGATCGATGACAGTCCGTTCTTTGCGCGCGGCGAAATCAACATGCCCGGTGAAAAGGTCCCGCGCGGCGTCCCCGATCTGTTTGGCGATGCGGCCCGCTATCCGGTCCCAGAGACCAGCAGCGGTCGATTGCAATTGGCCCAATGGATCGTCAGCGAAGACAACCCACTGACAGCTCGCGTGGCCGTCAATCGGATTTGGTTGTGGATGATGGGTCGAGGCATCGTCGAATCGGTCGATAACTTTGGCACCACCGGCATCCCTCCGACCCATCCGCAATTGCTCGATGCGCTCGCCTTTCGATTTCGGCGCGATGGCTGGAACGTCAAGCAATTGATTCGAGAGATCGCCACCAGCCGAACGTATCAACTCGCCAGCGATGGCCATCCAGAAACGGTGGCATCCGCGCACCCGGGAGACGCCGGCGGTTTCGCCAATGCCGATCCAGAGAATCGCTGGTACGGCCGAGGCAAGAATCGGCGACTGCAAGCGGAAGAGATCCGCGATGCGATGCTGATGGTGGCCGGGCGATTGGATTTGCGCCCGCAACTGGGTACCACCATGGCCAGGCGCCGCATCGGCAACAAAATCGAAACCGGACTCGGGCGCAAGCGTGAAAAGGGGGAGATCGTCAGCGACGACATTTGCCGTTCGATCTATCTGCCGCTGCCGCGCAACCAAGCTCCCGACGTTCTCGAGCTATTCGATCTCCCCGATGGAACGGTGGTGCAGGGGGCTCGCGAAACGACGAATGTTCCGTCGCAGTCTTTGTACTTGCTCAACAACGCAACCGTGGCAGGACTATGCGGTGCGGTCGCCAAACGCGTCACCACCGAGATCCCGGGCCGAGGTAGCGAAAACTTTCAACCGCGCGTCGAATTGTTGTACCGATTGGTGCTGTCCCGCTCCCCCACGAACGACGAAGTGCTCCTGGCCAACGAGTTGTTCAAGGCATCCGAGAACAGCGAAGCCGGTTGGGTCAGTTTAGCGCGTGGTTTGTTAGCCATCGCCGAATTCCGTTATCTGGACTAGGTCGCTGCCATCGTGCGACCTTCGCCGCACAGCATCGATTCCCGCCCAACGTTGGACATCCGTTTTTTTCATCCTTTGCAAATCAGGATCGACGAACATGAGTTTGTGCCATCAACGCCGCGCGCTATTGACCCGTCGCAGTGTGTTGCAACATTCCGCGTGCGGGTTTGGTTGGTTGGCGTTTTCAGCCATGATGGCCCGCGACATGCGCGCCGCCGAACGATCCCAAACGCCGGGAACACATTTTCCAGCCCGCGCTAAGCACGTGATTTTTCTGAGCATGAAGGGTGGTCCATCGCATGTCGACACATTCGACTACAAGCCCGAGCTGGCCAAAGTCGATGGGCAAGCAGGGCCTAGACCGGGTAGCAAATGGATGAAGTCGCCATGGGCCTTCAAGCAGCATGGCCAGAGCGGGCTGTGGATCTCCGATCTGTTTCCGGAGCTCTCGAAAATGGCCGATTCCATGGCGATCGTGAACTCGATGCAAACCGATGTGCCCGCGCATGCTCAAGCCACCGTCCGGATGCATACGGGAAACAGCCAATTCGTTCGGCCGAGCTTGGGTTCTTGGGTGCTGTACGGGCTCGGGTCCGAAAACGAAAGCTTGCCCGGTTTCATCAGCATCGCTCCATCGGGAGGTGCAGGAGGTTCGCAGAACTACGGCAATGCGTTCTTGCCGGCCAACTATCAAGGCATGCGGTTGGGGAACGAAAACCGGGATGTCGATGAAACGCAGGTGGCCAACCTTGCCCCGTTGGTCGGGAGCGAGCGTCAGCGGCGTGAATTGGCCTTCATTCAAACCATGAATCGCAAGAAACTCGATCGCGAGCCGGGCGATGCCGAAATCGATGGCGTGATCCAATCGTATGAACTGGCGTTCAAGATGCAATCGGAATTGCCCGACGTGTTGCGGTTGCAATCCGAGACCGCCGAAACGCTGGCTCTGTACGGGATGGATCGCAAGGAAACCAAAAACTTCGGAGCCAAGTGCTTGATCGCGCGAAGAATGGTCGAAGCCGGAGTTCGGTTTGTTGAAATCACCCACGGAGCGTGGGATCACCACAACAATCTGGAAGCGGCCCTGACCAAGAACTGCACGGCGGTGGACCGTCCGCTGTATGGATTGCTCTACGATTTGCAGCAGCGCGGAATGTTGGACGAAACGCTGGTGATTTGGTCGGGAGAGTTCGGTCGCACCCCGTATGCCCAAGGCCGCGATGGACGGGATCACAACCACAAGGCGTTCAGTTTGTGGATGGCTGGAGGGGGTGTGGCGGCCGGCCAACGGTTTGGAGTCAGCGGGGAGTTTGGCGTCGAAGCGACCGAAAACCCGGTTCCCATCGTCGATTTCCACGCCACGGTGCTGGCGTTGCTCGGGCTGGATCACGAGCAATTGACCTATCCGTACGCAGGCCGGGATTTTCGGCTGACCGACACCAAAGGACGGGTGGTGCGAGGCTTGATGCAATCCTAAAGCGTTCGCCGGAGGGGCCAAACGCTGGAAACAAGCCTTGCCCGTGGGGCATTTCCAGGGCATTCAAACACGGTTCGCGACTTTGGTCCCAGCTCTCGGATTGCCAAAATCTTGACTTTTGCCGTTCGATCGGGTGTAATAGGAGCGTGGTGAACAGCCTCCACCACACCCACAACCAACTTTGCCGCCACCCGATCTCGGCGTCATTGCTCTTCTCGATCGAACGTCTGTTTTTCGGAAAGCCAATGTCATGAAGAGGCTTCAATTGCTTGCGGCCCCAGCTATCAACGCGTTTGGAATCCGTAGCATTGAAGCGCATGGCATTGCCGTTCCATTCTCGGATCGGCCGGATCTGCCACAGCAACGCGGACCGTCCGGCCGTCCGCCGCGAATTCACAGCGTGCAGCGCGGCATGACCATCATCGAAGTGTTGATCGCTACGGCGATGACATTGTTGATCATGTTGGCGTTGGCTCAAGGCTTCAAAACGCTTAGCGATGGCGTGACCACTGGGCGTGCGCGATTGACGCATAGCGACCAGTTGCGCGGCATGTCGAGTTTGTTGAGAGCCGACTTGAAGGGCTTGACCGTTACGACCCAGACGGTTCCGCAGACCCAGCAATCGGCCAGCGGATACTTCATGATCTACGATGGCCCGATCTCGGATTCGACGGCCATG
>JBKCUI010000198.1:0-5353 GCA_046318495.1 Pirellula sp.
GGGGACAACGACCCGCCCGGCGAGCCCAAACGCCGGCGATGGCGACGATCGAACCCCTCCGAAGACGCATTGGCACAGAACTAGCGCAAGGAAATCATGCGCGATTGGATCGGCGAGTTGGCCGCGATGCTGGACGCCCATCGCGAAACGGAGCGCAATCAAGCCGAGGAGGACTTGATGAAGCTCGGCTCGATTGCCATCCCTTACTTGCCGGCTGTTTCCGAAGATGATTCGGACGAATTTCGAATGCGCCTGGAACGCATCCGCAGGCTGTTGCTCGATCGGGATGAAGCGAACATCGCAACGCCCTCGCGCGTCACGCTTCAAGGTGCCATGACGGGGCTTCAAGCTTTGGAGTCCCTTTCGGAGCAAACAGGAAACGAACTTCCTCTGAAGAACACGATCGGACTCGACAAGAAAATCGAGCTCAACATCCAAGGCACGTTGTTTTGGGAGTCGATCGATGAAGTGCTCGATAAGCTTGTACTGACGATCCCGCCTGAGGAAAGCGATCGATTGCGGATCGTTCCTCGCCCCGCATTCTTGCCGCAACGCGTGTCGCTTGCGGCTTACGCGGGCAGCTTTCGAATCGAGCCCGTCGCCATGACCAAAACGCAGTCCTTGTATACTCCGGACTCCAATGCCACCAGCATCGATTTGGCGCTCTCGTGGGAACCCCGTCTGAATCCAGTCTTTGTCCGATATGACTTGGAAGGCTTGGAACTCCGATGCGACAACGGAGAGGTTCTACGCCCCAAACCCAATCAAGGAATGGATTTCACCCCGATCGGATCGCAACTCATTTCGACGATCCAATTCGATCGCGCTTCCCGATCCGCCCGCGAGATCGTGGAATGGAGAGGGCGATTCGTTTGCGCCATTCCAGGCAAACCCGTTGCCGTGAGCTTCGGCGATCTTGTGAAAGCGCGCAACAGTTCGAGCAGCAAGGGGGACCTCAAGGTCACGCTGGAGCGCGTGCGAAAGAACCGGGATCTTTACGAAGCGCTGGTGGCGATCTCGATCCAAGGGGACAAGACTCCAGACTCGATTCAAGGTTGGACGGAATTGATCGATGCGTACCTGGAAGACGATTCGGGGAATCGAATCGATCACGCTGGCTGGTCGACCACACGCATCACGCCGAAGGAGATTGGATTGTCGTTCGTGTTCGAAGCCGAACGCCCCCTCGACGCCTACCGTTTTGTTTTCGTCGCCCCCCAATCCATCGTTCAGCAAACGGTGGAGTATGAGCTGAACGGCATCCCGCTGCCATGAATTGGACACGGTTAGCAGGTTGATCCACGCGAGAACGAACTGCGCGTCGTCGCATCATCGAGTACGAGTACTGCTAGCGCGGAGTACGAGTAGGAAGAACCAGGGGGAATCGCGAAGCGAAAGGGATGAGACTCGAATTACGCAACTTCAAAAGGTATCTGCGAGCCCTCGGGCAACACCGGACGGACGTCCAGATACCGCGTGGGTGTGGCACCCGCCGAGCTAAATGTCGATCGCTCGGTCCCCGCGATCCCTCACAACCCGCGATGCATGCTCAGGTTCGGCAGGCCGCCCCTGTGAGATGGCTGTCGGTCGTTCGACGTCGACTACTCTGCAAATGCGGATTCCGCTCGCTGCTTCTTATCCTCATCGGAAGACCCTCGGCAGTGCGCCAGGAACTGCTGCTTTAGCGTTACCGGAATCGACACAGGTTCGTCCGAACGGTCGGGTAGGAACACTCCTAATTGCGTGTACGTGAGTGTTGGCGGTAGTTGGACCTCATGCTTCGCAGTGCGATGGACAAACGCCCAGCCTGCAAAGAAGCGAGATGCACCCTCTAGCTCTTCCTCCGATAGCGACGCGTTTTGCAAAGCCTCTACAAGTTCCTCGACGGGGTACTGAAGCAGTATCTCCTCCGCCAACCTCTCATAAACAGGAAAACCAGTCCAAGGGCCGGCACCCGTGCCGAACCAGCGGAATAGCGACAAGATTTGTGCCGAAAGGTCCGGATAAGCAGTCCGAAGCGATTCACGTACGGGCGTCAAGTCGTTCGTCTCTTGAATGCGTTGCCACACCTCCGCTGTTAGCTGCTTGAGACAATCCGGCATCGCACTTTGCCAGCGCTGCCACGCAGCGCGCGACTGTTCATCTTTTCGCAGCCCATCCAAGAACTTATCGAGCGGGCCAGGTACGCCGCGCTGAGCCAGCCAATTAAGGAGTCTTCGCCCATCGAGTAGTTCGGCGTCGTCCTTCCAAGCCTCCCACCGTACCGAGTGGCCGTGATGAAGGCCGATCACGGCGATGGATTCATTTTGCGATGACAGAAATTCAAGCGTTGGCTCACCACAGCAATAGCAATGACCAGCCGGACCGTCCAGTATTTCCAATGCTCGCTTGAGTTCTTCCAGGTCCGACTCCATCGAAATGTCCAACAGGACCGTGTTCGTCAGCGGTCGGCCATAGGCCATGCCGCCCTCCAGCACACGCACCCTACTCAGCCGAGCCAGCAGATTATTGAAAGCCGCTTGGGTGGGCTGCGGCGCTTGCGAGCGCAGGTAATCGAGCGTCATTCGATCGACAGTACCATTCCCTCCGTTTGCATTCTCTACAATCGCGAATCCTTCGCTTTCCGTTTTGTCTTCAATAACCGTAAAGGGTTCCTGTTTCGGGCCGCTCAACCTGAGTTCCCCATTGCACGCAAGGACTGCCATTCCGGTGCGTTGCGCTAACGTAGCCGCCACTCCCTCCTTGTCATAAACCTGGGGTGGATTCCTTCGTCTACCTGCAAAGAGTGCCTTGGTCTTCCCCCACCAGGACGGCGCGGTAACGTCGACCTGCCCCGCCTTGAGAAGGAGTTCATCGAAAGTGATCGATTGTTCGCGGTTCAGATACGATGCAAATGGAATCGAGCGAAGAATTGCTTCGCCCTGTTGCGTGAACCGGATTCGACGCGAGAAAACAATGGTTCCGTCTTCAACGTCAGGTACTTCCAATTGGCGCAAGCGAGTCGTGATCTCTTTGGCGGGCTGCGACCAGAGTTCCGCCGGGACGGTCTGAACTTCTACAACAAGGCGATTTCCGGGGAGAATCGCGCAACCGACCTGAAGCTCGACAAGAGTCGCCGATTCTTGGATGCAGTATTCCGTGATGACTCGCATAACCGAGCCGAAGAACGCAATGAACTGCTCACCTTGGAGCCGTTCCCGTACTTGATGGTCCGGTGTCAGCAGCAGTACGAAATCGGGGGGCATGTCAAAACCTGTCGGATCATCCTGCCTGTCTTGCGATGAAGGTAACATAGCTCGCTTTCGCTCGAATCCTGCGAGTCCAGGGAAGTATCCTCGGGCGTTGCCACCGATCTTGTCACAATCCAACCTCGCAGCGTTGAAAGGAAATCACGGTACTCGTACTGGCCCAACTACGATCAAGTAGAAGTATAAGAGAACTCCGAAACACGAGAGGGACTCAAAGAAGAATATTCGCTTAGCGAATCCGCGACCTAGAATGGACTCCATCTTTGCCCCATCCCGCACGAAGGCGTCGATTTGACTTTGAGTAGGATGACCTAGGAAATCATCGACCGTTTGGCCTGGAAACAAACGAAGCCACCGCTTGGCGACTTCTCGATCGGACCACGTCACAACCCCATCCGGGCGGGTGGCACATAACGCTGCTATCCAACGCAATACGACCATAGTGGATTCCTGGTTCCGCCCGTGTTCTTCGCGCAGCTCATCTATCTGAATGCGCTCCCACACATTGGGTGTTGCGGCGCATGCATGATCCCTTGTTTCTTGACTTGCAAGGCTACAACTGCGGCGACGAGGAAACGCCATCCGCTGAGCGCCGAAGATAGATGAAGCCGTAGATGGCCGGCAAGAGAACAAACGGGATACAAAAACCTGAGGCAGCCACCGTAGCGATCTTCCTATACAGGTGACTCGACTCCGGCTCGACCGGCGGGCTCGCGCGTTCCAGTTCGGTAATGGCGTCCAATGCCTCGCGCTCCACTCGAAATTGCTTAAGTCGGTCGTGAATCGCGTTCCGAGTCGAACCCCAGCTTGCCAAATCCGACTCCGCAAACTGCAGGTCCACCGAACTTGCATAGGGTTGTCTCAGGGATTGGATGTACCGGCCGATACTTTCCTCGATCACCGCTTTCTCCGTCTCGACGTCCGCAACGAGTCCTTGCAACGCTTCCACCTGCTTGAGAAGGTCTGAGCGCGAAGGCCCGGGATCGCGATGCGTTCCGTCCCTTCGTCTCAACTCCACGAGCCGCTCCAACTGACCTTCCAAGGCGTCCATTTCTTTTTCCACCTCGATTGCGTTCGGCGAAATGGATTCCACATTTAAGGTTGCTTCCAAGCTGCCTGAGTGCCCTTTCGCCACCTGCAATTCGTCCCGAACCGCCACGAAGTGCCCGTCCGAACGCACGGCTTGATCAGCACGCGTACCTTCCGCGTTCTGGTTGGGATCCTGCTGGCCTGACCCATCGGATTGCAGCAATGCGTCTTACGCTTGCGCTAACCTCCGCGTTTGGACCGCGAGTCGACTTTGCAACTCCATTCGCTTCCTCCGAAGCTCGTCCAAATACGAAGTGTCGATCCGACCGCTAGGCGTCTCGCCCACGACCGCATCGCTTTTCACCGTTTGCATACTCAAATCGCGGACACGCTGATTGGCAGCCTCCACTTCCGTTTCCGCTTTGATCAACGCGGCCATCAAGCTCCGCTGACGCTTGGAGGCTCGCACTTCCTTCACATGATTCCACTCAGCGAAAAACTCGTCCGCCACCGCATTCACCGCTGCGGCAGCAACCTTGGGATCCTCATCTTGGAACGTCACGTCGAACACACCGCTCTCTGAATTCGCAGCGATCCCTATTCTTTTTCTCAATTCGTGGATGGGGTTCTGGGCATTCACGATCCTCGGCATCGTGGCGATGGCTTCTCGGGTCAACGCCTTCTCCAAAACAGGGGTTCCCAGAAGAGTGGTCTTCTGCACTTCTAAAAAATCTTTCAATTGGGACTGCGTGTTCTTGAGCTCGATAAAGTTTTGGTTCGGATCCGTTAGTTCCATCCGAAAGCGAGCTTCATAGACAGGCTTGGCAAAGAAAGCGACCGCTGCGCATCCCAATCCTGCCAGGACTGCACCTATCGGGATTGCGAGTGGCCAAACCCCTCGCGGCACCCCCAAAAATGTCGGTTCATGCATCCTTACAGAGGGACCGGAAGGATTCGTCGCGTCACCGGGCGCTGGTGTACCTGAACTAGATGAAACGTGTTCGTTCATGCCCGAAAGCCCTCTCTCGTTTCTTGATCCACTGCTAACAGAACTGTCTTATCGGACTGTGTTACTG
>JBKCUI010000199.1:0-4319 GCA_046318495.1 Pirellula sp.
GCATAGCGTGTCGCGGCAGCGTTCCCACTGAAACTGTTCGCTGTCGTTGAAGAAGAAGATGGTCTTGTCAAAGCCGAGGGTTTTGGGTTGTCAATCAAGAACGCTGAGCGATGCGACAAAGGCCAGCTGGCCGGCGGTGACCGGCCGCTCGGGATCGATCGCATCGCACATCCGCATCGTCTCGACGACACCAGCGCTCGAGAGTACACGTTTGGCGGTCAAGATCGTGCCGTTCTCCAGTTCGACGCCGGTGATGCGTTCGTTCTCGACGTGAAGCTTCGCCACCCCGCTGCGGAGTTTGAGTTGGCCTCCGAGTTCGCGAAAGCGCCGCACTAGGTTTTTCAAAATCAATCGCACGCCGCGATGGGGGCGAGCAAAGCCTTCCAGAAAGATGCTGCGAAACATGATGCAGAACTGGCCCCAGTCCATGTCGTGTTCGCGGGCGTTGCCGTACCACATCAAAGGGCACAGCAGCATCTCGATCAGGAGTCGATCGCTGAAGATCTCGTCGAGGATG
This sequence comes from Pirellula sp., assembly GCA_046318495.1. Taxonomy (GTDB): domain Bacteria; phylum Planctomycetota; class Planctomycetia; order Pirellulales; family Pirellulaceae; genus JBKCUI01. Next base: position 518 of record JBKCUI010000199.1, read on the forward strand.
GCGCGGGTCGAACGCTCAAAGTCCGACTGTTGTAGATCGTCGTAATCGGCCAAACGCGCCAGCATCGTCGCAAAGGCGTCGCGCTGATGGGGAAAGCAACGATCGATCTCGCTTTGCAAGAGTCGTATGTCGTTGTTGAACTGCAATTCGACGCCAGGAAAGGCGATGCTCGAACCGCACTGCTGGGCCAAGTGAAAATCGTCCCATCGCATGCGGAGCTGTTTGAGCAGTCGCGCCAGCGGGCCTTTTTTGGCACCGCGAGCGGTGTAGTTGGTCATGGCGTGCAGCCCGACATCGTAGTCGCGGCCATGCAAGCGGTAGAACGAGTTCAAGCCACCGATGGTCCAATGCTTTTCGAGGACGCACACGCGATGGTCGTACATGGCCAGCCGGATGCCCGCGGCCAAGCCGCTCATGCCGGCACCGATGATGATCGTGTCGAAGTCCGTGTCAGCAGTCATGCGTGTTTCGCGGGAAGCGACTCGGGAGGCGATTAGAGAGGTTCGAAGATGATTTTGTCGAACCGAGCCGTCCCTTCGGCGCCGAACAATCCGATCGAGATGATGGCTTCACGTGTTTCGGGTGGCACATTGAAGATCTTCTCTTCTTGACGCCAATTGCGAGATCCTTTGAAGCCGCCGACGTAGTTGTAGCCGATGCGATTGCGGTTGCCGTCGAAGTATTGGATGGCGATGGACGGTGATTTTTCTTTGTCGCGTCCGACTTTGACATTCATGAGTTTGATCCAGCCCCCGAGGCGAATCTTGCGAACCTTGCGACCGTCCATGGGGATGCCTTGGAGCAAGTGGTTGGGCCAGCGCGGATCGTCGCTATGGAACTCCAAGACGTTCTTTCCATCGGGAGCTTCGGGATCCTCGATCTGGATGCAGCCGGATTGGTAGTACCAACCGGGGACGTGGTACTCGCGGATGAGAGGCTCTTCGAAGCTAGTGTTGAGCAGCACAGGACGGGCTGGGTCCGGTTGAACCTTGCGAAGGTTCTCAGCGTCGCCTGTCATCGGCACAAAAAGCGTTGGGGCGATGGCTTCCTTTTCGAGTTTGCCATTCTTTTTGCGCATCAAATAGAGCATTTGTTGGTAGCGTTCCCCGACGGGAATGACCATCAGTCCCCCTTCCTTGAGTTGATCGCGAAGCGGGTCGGGAACGTTGGCGGGCGAGCACGTCACGACGATCTTGTCGAACGGCGCGTGTTCCTCCCAACCTTTGAAGCCATCGCCGATGAGGCAATGGACATTTTGGTAGCCCAGTTCCTCGAGCAGGGCCATGGTGCGCTGGCCGAGGTCTTCGACGATTTCGATGGTGTAGACGTCTTTAACCAGCGGGCTGAGGATGGCGGCTTGATAGCCGCTGCCGGTGCCGATCTCGAGGACTCGGTCGGTCGGTTTGGGTTGCAGGGCCTCGGTCATCTGGGCGACGATGAAGGGGCTGCTGATGGTTTGGGCTTCGCCGATGGCGATGGCCGTATCCATGTAGGCTTGGCGGATGAACTCGCGCGGCACGAATTCATGCCGCGGGGTTTTGGCGACGGAATCCAGGACGCGAGGGTCCTTGATCCCGCCGGGAATCAATACGTTCTGGATCAGCCGTTCGCGTTCGATGGCGAAGGGGTCGTTGGCTTGCACTTGAGCCAGCGAACGGTGGCCAGCGGTGAGAATGATCATGCTGGCAACCAGTAGGCAAAGGACAGGACGCAATCGAACGCAGTTTCGAATCGAAGGACGGCGGATCGGATTCATTGGCATTAGTCCATGCTGACGCGTTCGACGTACTCGCCGGTGCGGGTGTCGATCTTGATGACGTTGCCTTCTTTGATGAAACCGGGGACTTGGAATTCCCCACCGGTTTCGACTTTCGCGGGTTTGGTCACGTTGGTGGCGGTATCGCCGCGCACTCCCGGTTCGGTTTCGGTGACCTTGAGCGTTACGTGCGACGGAGGGGTGAGGGTGATGGGGTTGCCATTGTAGAGGACCATGGCGACCGGCATCCCTTCTTTGAGGTACTTCCAGTTGTCGTCGACTTGGTCGGCGGTCAGTTCGTACTGTTCGTAGGACTTGTTGTCCATGAACACGAACGTTTCCCCTTGAGCATACAGGAATTGGGTTTCCAATTCTTCGACGTCGGCAACTTCGAGTTCATCCCCCCCTTTGAGGGTGCGGTCGAGGACGGTGTTGCGGATCAGGTTCTTCAGTTTGCACTTGTAAAGGGCGTTGCCTTTCCCCGGCTTGACGAAGTTGACTTCGGAGAGCAAATACGGTTCTCCGTCGATCTGAACCTTGAGGCCTTTCCTGAGATCGCTGGTTTTGTAGGTTGCCACGGTAATCCAATTGCTTTGGTGGAAAGAGGGGAAAAGAAACGTGTTTCTGCGAAGCCCGTAGTTTAGGCGAAAAGCTTGGGATTGTCTTGCCCCCTGCGGCCGGACTTATCGGGATGCACGGCGGTTGCGGCGGGGGACGGCCAGGGCGAACGGCAGGGATTTCGGGGGAAGGTTTGGGGCCACCGATCGGTTGGGGGGGAAAGAGGGAGGAGTCGAGAAATCGGACGCTCCCTATTCGTTGTGGTAAACTAATTGGCAAGGCTCGCGGATCCGAGCCTATCGCCGCTCGGGCCAGGGAACGGGTTTTCGGCGAGGACACTAGCACGGGTAGCACATGACGAACGACCGCGTTGTCCAGCCGTTAGTGGCATGCTTGGGAAATCCCGTCGCGGGCAATCCCACCCAATTTGTGATGTCGCGCATCGCGCGGCACGCGGAATTGGATTGGCGGTTTTTTACTTCCGAAGTGGAAGAATCGGCATTCGATGCGGCATTTGCCGGAATCAAGGCGCTCGGGATGGCGGGTGCCGCAATCTTTGCCCCATTTCCAGAACGCGCCGCGGCGTTGGTCGATCGGCGCACGCCGGTGGCGGATCGCATGGGGCGAGTCGGGGTGATCAAGTGGGAGTCTGGGCAATGGATCGGCGACGAGACCAAAGCCCGGGCGGTGGTGCGCAGCATGGTGGCTCACATCGCGAACGAAAACGCAAAAAGCGTACCGTCCACCGAGCCTCCGCCAGAGGCTTTCGCTGTGTTCGGCTCGCGGGCATTCGCTGCGTCCATCGCATGGGAGTTGGCGCAAGTACCCGGCGATTACGAAGTGGCCTGGTGCGGTCAGCACCCTTCGTCACTCGCGTTGGGCTCGGCCCAACCCAGCGTCGCGGTCGGTTCGGATTCGGATGCCGTGGCCGAAGAATCCGCTGGCGCTAAGGATTCCAAGGGCCAAGGCGCGAACGGGACGGCTGTGGATTCGACAAGTCGGCCCGAAGGGGTGTTGGTCAAGCCGATCGCACTGGAGGCGTTGGCCGAGGTGACTCGGCCGGTGCGCGGGCTGATCCTGGAAACCACGGATGCCTTGATGGGATTGGACAAGTCGCAGCGCAATCGCTGGCTGCGCGATTTGCCTTGGTCGGAGCGGCCCTTGGCCGCGTTCGGTTGGGAGGGTTGGTCGCTATCGCAGGATTCCAGTCGCAACGCCGCCCACGGGGAATGCGAACAGCGATCGGTGGTGGTCATCGACGAATTGGAATGGATGGCGTATCAAGCTGCGGCCGACTTTCAATTCTGGACGGGCTATGATGCAGACCTGGATTTGATTCGCGAGTCGCTGGAGGAGTATTTGCAATGGTAAGACCCGCAAGCTGGGGTTCGCGGCGGCAGTTCCTGACGCAATCGGCCAATGGTGTTGGTGCGGTGGCTTTGATGGCCATGCTCGCGCGGGCGGAGGGCCAAGGCCGCACCCATTTTC
>JBKCUI010000200.1:0-8069 GCA_046318495.1 Pirellula sp.
CGACGTTTCTGTCCAGGCAAATTCTTGACATTCCCCACCGCCGCGTTCCGAACCCATGACCTACGGCGCCGCTACCTCGAAGGGAAAGAGTAAGCAAGCCGCCTCGAGCACGCATTGATTTCAAACCCCGGGTCTTCGTTGGCTCGGAGCGAGTCGATTGGAGTCTTGTGAGGTTAGACCGATGTTCCTAATTATTGTTTTCCCGCCTAGTTTCCCAACGGTGCCGCGATATCTCGGCCATGCGAGATTGAGCTTCCGCACTGTCTCAGAACCGTACGAGGGCAATTAATCCATACGGCTTCCAGCTTTAACCTGTCTACCCAGTCGTACCTCCTAACGCCTTGCCTAGCGTTACGTCGCTATCAAACCTGTCAGCTTCACTGGATTGGCCGATGGCATTCGGTCCATACATCGATACGAGCTTTCCCAAGTCCAGGCCGTCTTGCCCGTTTGGATTCGGTGACACAGCCAAACGGAACAGCAACCCCTTCGTCGCTGCGCGGAAATTGAGCAGCCAGGGCCAATTGTCATTGTCACCATAGTACTGATAGTGGCCTCGCAGCTTCTTCTGCAAGAACCCCCACACGACAGACAGCGGCGTGGTCCATTGGCCGCGAAGCTAAGCTGACAAGGCTCGCACCTTGACTCGGAACTTCTTCCTCGACGTTCGCCTCTTCCGTTTGAGGTTGCCTGCATGACGCATCAGCTTGGCGACGGTGTTTTCGGAGCAGTGATTGCCCGCTTGGACCAACCCTCGATGGATTCGAGGCCTTCCGTAGTGATACCGCTTTGGCAGGGCGTGGACTCGACGCATTTTTTGCACGATTGTCCTTTGTTTCACTTGCGTTTCCGACTCGGTGCAATGGGTTGCTTGGTAGTAGGCCGCGCGAGTTGCCTCCAGCGCGCGACGCATCAAGACGATTGGCCACACTGAGGGGGTGGTGGATCTCAATGCCACGCAGGATGCTCGACGATGTGTTGATCCTCTAGGGCGGTGAACTCGTCCCAAAGGTGGATTCGCAGGACGTGCCAAGTGGAGCTAGGATATCCACGTGGTCGAGTCGAAGGCACTGGCGAGAGAAACGCTTTATGAAACAGCACATCCTGCAACCGTTATTCCTTGCTGCATCACTGCTCATGCTATGGGCGACAGGGGCGAACGCGCAGTACCCGGACTGGCAGCACTCGGGATCGATGTTCATCCTCACCACGCCGGAAGGAGCCAACCTGCCGGCATCGGCGGAGGTGAAGGATTTTCCACTGCTAGTGCGGCTGAACAAGGACTTCTTCGACTTTAGCCAAGCGAAGGTGGATGGGGCCGACCTGCGGTTCGCGACCACGAACGGGGAGCCACTGTCGTATCAAATCGAGGAATGGGATGCGCCCAACGGACGCGCAGCCATTTGGGTGAAGATCCCCACTATTACCGGCAATGCCCGGCAAGAAATCAAAGTGCATTGGGGGCACCCCGCCGCTCTCAGTGAATCCAGTGGCGCCGCGGTGTTCAATGATTCGAACCACTTCGCCGCCGTGCTGCACATGAACGAGACCGTCCAAGACGAGGTGGGCGAAATCACTGCGACCGATGCCGGCACCGACGTCAGCACGGGCGTGATCGGTACGTCGCGAACTTTTTCCGAAGGAAAAGGGGTCCAATGCGGTACCGACATCCGATCTTTCCCAAGCGGTTCTTCGCCCCACTCTAGCGAGGCCTGGATCAGGGCCAAAAAGATCAACACCACGGTTCTCGCCTGGGGGGTTCCCACTGGCCAGAGCAAGGTCGTGATGAATTTGGCCAGTCCTTCACACATAAGGGTGGACTGCTGGTTCGGTGGTGCAGATATCGTTGGCGATATCCCTATTCCCATTTCTGAATGGGTGCACGTCGTCCACGCCTACGATGGAAAACAGGCGAAGCTATATGTGAACGGCGTGCTCGACCATACCGCTGGCAGCTCCGACATGAAGATTCCGAGCAAAGTGTCCATGTACATCGGAGGCTGGAATCAGGTTTCTGGCACTTATGACTTCGTCGGTGATATCGATGAGGTGCGCATCTCCAAAGTGGCGAGATCCGCCGATTGGATCAGACTGTCTTACGAAAACCAAAAACTGAGGCAATCGTTGGTCGGACCTATCGTGCAAACGGGCAATGCGTTTTCCGTGTCCTCCACCGCATTAACCGTGATGGAAGGTCAGACGGCCCTAATCACAGGGCAAGCTGGCGGAGCCCAGAAGGTCTATTGGATCCTCACCCTTGACGGGAAGGAATCGGTCGTTGCCACCGATGCTTTTTCCTATTCCTTTCCCGCAGGTCGGGTGGCCGGGGATGCAGCGGCTAAGCTGCAATTCAAGGCCATCTATGCCGACGGTGTGAAGACGCAGGACATTGCAATCGCCATCAAGGAATCCATTCCCGAGCCGGTCTTCACCCTCGTGGCCCCGGCAACATGGGACGGACGATCGACCATTGAAGTGGTGCATCAGATCAAGAATCTCGCGGCGATGCAGGCGGCGAACGCGGGTGACCTGAAGTTTGAATGGAGCGCCGAGCCGTTCGCGGTCACTAAGGAAGTGACACCCGGGAAACTGCGACTGCTGCGCTCGCAAAACAGTGGCAAGCTAACGGTTACTGCCACCTTGAGCAACGGCGGCAAACCAGTCACCCAGAGCGTGGATATCCTGGTGACCGAGCCAAAGAGCGACGCATGGATCGTGCGAACACCTGCAAAGGATGAGAAGCCCGAAGATGGCCAGTTTTATGCGCGCGACGACAAGGGGCTGGGGACGCTCCATTACAACGGATCGCTGACAAACGCCGTCGACGCCGTTTTCCTCAAGCTTTACGCGAACGACCAACTCATCAAAACGGAGACGGCCAAGCCCGCAGCGGACAACTCCTACGCACTCTCTACGCAACTCAAGCCGGGCTTGATCCAATACAAAGTCGAGTTTGGCACGATCACCGGCGGCAAGCAAACCGTTCTGAAGACGGTGAACGATCTGGTCTGTGGCGATGCCTACATCATCGATGGTCAGTCGAATGCGTTGGCGACCGATACCGCCGAGCAATCCCCTCCGGAGACGAATAAGTGGATTCGCAGTTATGGCCGTCCTTCAGGCAACGAAACTAGCGACGCAGAAAACCATTGGTGTTATCCGGTGTGGAAAGCACAAAAAGGAGAGAAAGCCGAGCTGGGTTGGTGGGGCATGGAGTTAGCCAAGCGTTTGGTGGATAGCCAAAAGGTGCCGATATTCATTATCAATGCCGCAGCGGGTGGAACACGCATCGATCAGCACTTGCCGAACCCGATTGATCGCCGGGATACCAGCGGTGAGAATCCATGGACCAATCCGCATCAGCTTTACGGCAAGTTGTTGACGCGAGTGGAAGGGGCGAAGTTGACGCACGGCATCCGCGCAATCCTGTGGCATCAGGGTGAAAACGATCAAGGCGCCGCCGGCCCGACGGGCGGCTACGGATGGGAGACCTACCATGAGTTTTTCAAGGAAATGGCCGCCGCGTGGAAGCAAGATTTTCCAAATGTGCAGAGCTATTATGTTTTCCAGATTTGGCCAAACTCATGCGGGATGGGCGGACGCATTGGGTCTGGGGATATGTTGCGAGAGAAGCAACGCACGTTGCCATACATGTTCTCGAATATGAGCATCATGTCCACGCTCGGGACACGTCCACCAGGTGGTTGCCATTATCCGCTAGAAGGCTGGTCGGAATTCGCGCGTATGATTCAACCGCTGATCGAACGGGATCAATATGGTAAAGAGCCCACGGGGCCAGTTTCTGCGGCCAACCTGAAGCGAGCGTATTTCACTAGCGACAAAGAAGATGTGATTGCTTTGGAATTCGATCAGCCGGTAGTCTGGTCGGAAAACCTAGCCGGACAGTTTTACCTGGATGACGAAAAGGACAAAATCGCTTCGGGTAGCGTGATGGGAAACACTCTCACGCTGACCTTGAAGGAAGCGTCTTCAGCGAAGTCAATCACCTACCTCAAGGAAACGTCCTGGAGTCAAGATAACTTGTTGTATGGTGCCAATGGGATCGCTGCGTTGACATTCTGCAAAGTACCCATCGAGAGTAAGTACCTTTGGCAAGAGCGATGAAAGCAGTCGTGCGGGCGTTACATCGGCGAAGGGAAAAGAATGCACGAAGGGTCGCCAGCCGCGCTCGGAGCCGTTCCGACTCGCCGGTTCAAGGGACGCCCGTGCCACACGTGGTATGTCCGTCCGGGGCATGCTTCCACCCTGCTTGCCGGACGCGGGTGTCGCGGCTTGGCTTGAATCGCGTTAGCCAGCTCGGTACGTTGAGAGTAGCAACGACAAAGGATCGCGGCGCACCTGCGGAAACCACTCCATGACGACCGAGACCACCGCCGAGACGCCTCCCGAACGGAACCCAGGGTACGCCCCGAGCGGCACCCGGGTGTTGCTGGCGACGATCGGCTTGCAAGTTGGCTTGTATCTTTCCCAGATCTTAGGTTTTTTGGGCCAGGGGCAAGCGGTGCTTATCGCTGCCGCGGCCACGGCAGGGCTACCGCTGTTGGTCATCGCCTGCCTCTTGTTCCGGATCAAGTTTCAATTCGGGCTGCGCTCGCTGCTGTTGGCGGTTGTCGTGGTCGCGCTCCCCTGCGGTTGGATGGTCCGGGAACTCGCACGCACTCGCGACCAACGCGCGCTGTTGGAGCGCCGCCGCATTTACAATTATCTCGATGGTGGACCGCGCAGCGTCCCCAAGTGGCTCAGAACATCTCTTGGGGACGACTTCTTTGGGGAGTTGGAAGGAATCGGACTAGAAGCTTCGGAGACCGACGCCGATCTCGCAAAACTCCGCAGGTTCACGACTCTGCGATCTCTTTACCTGCGAGGGGCGCAGGTCACCGACGATGGGCTTGCCAGCCTCAGTGCGTTCACAAATCTGCGAACGCTTGATCTGTCCGGGACGACGATCTCCGACGCTGGTCTCGTACACCTCCGCGGGCTCACAAGATTGCAATCACTGGACCTGACGGGGACGAAAATCTCCGATGCTGGGCTTGTACACCTCCGCAAGCTCACCCGACTGCACAAGCTCAATCTGACCGGGACGAAGTTCTCCGATGTCGGCCTCGCAAACATCCGCGAGCTGACCAATCTGCAAACCCTTTACCTTTACGGGACGCCGGTCAGCGACGACGGGCTCGCCAACATCCGGGAGCTCAGCAATCTGAAAACCCTTGGCCTGAACGGGACGCAGGTCACCGACGCTGGCATTGCAAACCTCCGGGGGCTCACCAATCTGTCTGAATTAAGCCTGAATGGGACGCCGGTGACCGATGCTGGGCTTGCACAGCTCAGCGAGTTGACAAATCTGGAAACTCTTTGTTTGATCGGGACCAAGGTCACCGACGACGGGCTCGTACACGTCCGCGATCTCAAGAATCTGCAATTTCTCTACTTATTCGGAACGAAGGTCACCGACGACAGGGTTCGACTGTTGCAAGCTGACTTGCCCGAATGCCAGATGGACCGGTGATACGGGGATATGTTCGAGAACGGGCTTGGGATTCTTGCTTTCCCCGAGCCTGCTGCGGTCGAACTCAAACAGCCCAAGCTGCCGGTGGAAACAGTGAACGGCCTCGCGCTAGCGACCGGTTCCGATTTCCTGGAACCCACGGCTGGCGGCTTGTAGCTTATTGGGCGATTGCAGGTCCCGCTTTTTAAATGGGGGGTTAGCCCAAACAATCCAGCCAGAGTTATCGAATTTCTTGAATCGGCATGAACAGGGGACGCGGGTCGTCACGCAGCGGCCGAATCCCGAACTTGAGATAGAAACTACGGGCAGCTTCATCCATGGCATTCACTTCCACCGCGCGGATGCCGAGTTGGAGGGAAACGTCGGCAGAGCGACGCAAGGCGTCGAACCGGAGCAACGAACCAACCCTTCCCTTGTCCCCTCCGATCCACCGCTAAACGGCCGATCAAGACCACGGGTACGTCGAGATGTGGCAGTCCCTTCGCCCCGATTCCGGCAGGACGTCGTAATCGACGGAGTGGGCAGAGATGGCGTAGAAGCCGGCGACGGCAAACTCGTTCGCGCGCATCGCGACCAAGGTGCGCGAGAGATCTCTACGGTCGAATTGTCCCGCTCGGTCCTTGAGACAATCATTGAGGGCAGTCCTGTCGGTAGGCTGGAGCTTTCGCTTCCATTGGTAGAAGGATTGGACCGACAGTTCCTTCTGTGAACAAAACTCGGCCCGAGATGAACGCTTGGAACTTTCCACAGTTGAACTCCTAGATTCTAGGAATCAAAACCCTCGAACATACCAGACCTCGCAAGATGTGGTTCAACGTACGCTCACGACGAGACCGACGTGGGTGGAAAGCTTGGACGGGAATCACGACACGCTCGCGATGCTGCAGTGCCATATGCGCGTCGCCCGATGATTCGGCTATCAAGTTCGACGCGGCAGAGGTCTTGGAGGAATTGAGTTTTCGGATTCGGTCATTGGCGTTCTGTGCCCAATCAGCGAACGAGACCTTGCTTCAGCGCGCGAATGTGTTCCGGAGTGGTGCCGCAGCAGCCACCGAGGATGTGTACGGGCCAGCTCTTTGCGTAGTGCAAGTAGCTGTCGGGCGCGATGGCGTCGGTGTTGATCCAGCCTTGTTCCTCGTCCACGTAGCCAATGTTGCCATAGGCCATGAGAGGAAAGTTGTCCCCGCACAGGTCTCGCAACTCGGCGAGTGGCTTAACGATGGCATGAGTCGGCATGCAGTTCACTCCCAGCGCCTGAACACCAAGAGGCATGAGGGTTTCAGCGGCAACCGTGAGGGACTCACCGGAAAGGATGCGGCCCATGGGATCGCAAACAAAAGTTACCCACGTTGGCAAGCCGGTCGCTGTAGCGACCTTGGCCGCAATCACCGCTTCGCGAATGGAATTCATCGTCTCGATGAGCAATAGGTCCACACCGCTTTCCACCAGATGATGGATACGCTCGGTGTGCTCGTCGAGGCATGCGTCATCGGACGGCACGAGGTCGGGTCGATAGCAATCCTCCAGAGTCGATAGCGACCCAGCCACGCGTGCTGTGTTTCCGAATTCGGTCACCGCTTCTTTGGCTGTGGCTACCGCCCGCTGGGTGAGCTCGCGAGCGGAACAGCCACTGCCCACCAACGCGCGGCGATTGGTGCGAAAGGTATTCGTGGTAAGGATGTCCGCGCCGGCATTCAGATAATCCAGATGAACCTGGCGCAGGACATTCAGCCCGGCATCCGTGGTGAGTGCATTGGCTGACCATAAAGGCAATCCGGTGTCGACGCCACGACGATGGAGTTCTGTGCCGGTGGCCCCATCGAGTAAAAGAAGCTTGGAGTTCAGCATGCGATCGCATCCGTTTGGGAAAACGCCGGCTCGAAATCAACGTGTGCCATTCCTCGGACGTGAGCAGGTAGCAATGCAGCTCATCGCGTTCGAGGGCGTTCTTGTCGACTTGCTTGACCTAAAGAAAGTTCCTATCGCATCCGACAGCCGCATCACTTCTTCATCAATTTGAGGTTGGCCTCGGCAAACGCCTTGCCCATCTGAGCAAAGATCTTGGCACTGCCGAAGTAGTGATAGCCGCCATTGGATGCGCCTTGGAGCACTTCGCGATCTTGGGGTGAAAAGACTTCCTCCAAAGCGCGGTCGAGCTTCTCCTGGTCCGCTTGGGTGATTCCCTCAATCCATGCATCGACTGCCGCATAGTGCTCTGGAGATTTTGGCGAGTATTGGTCGTTGGCATACACGGCCAGGACATTTTTGCCTTGCTTCAAATGTTGAGTATGCTCTCTGTCCAGAACGATCGAGCGATAGAAGGGCTTGTCTTGCCACCAGATGTAGGTGTGTATCTTGTGCCCATTCAAATAGACATGAAACCCTTGCCTGGCCAAGATGGCGATGCGGTAGGCATCGTAGTCGAGATGATCCACCTCAAAAGTCGATCGCATGAGGAGGAACTCCTCTTGGCCCCATTCCGAGGAGTAATTGTCCAGCGTGATTCCGCTGTGCTTCCAAACGCCCTTGCCAATAG
>JBKCUI010000201.1:0-23450 GCA_046318495.1 Pirellula sp.
ACTCACCGGCGGCCTGCGTGGGATGTTCATGCCTCCGTACATCCTCGTCGGCTCAGGCATCTTCATCATCATCGTGACTTTAGTCGCATGTTTGGTGAGCGTTCGCAAGGTATTGGTAGTCGACCCTGCGATTGTGTTCCGCGGCTGACCAAGTCCTTTTGGCCACCAGTGGGAAACGCATTGAATCTTCGCAAAAGGAGGAATCCTATGAATCGCGTGGAATGCCGAGAGTTGATCATGGAGTTCAAGACTCCCGCAGGCCTACAGCGCGTGCTCAAAGGAGTCGACTTTGATGCGCAAGCCGGCGAATTGACCATGTTGGTCGGTCCGAGCGGTTGCGGCAAGACAACCTTGATTTCCCTCATCGCAGGGTTGCTTCGCGGCGCGACAGGCCTGCTCCATGTGTTCGGAAAAGACTTGACGAAGATGAGCGCCCAAGAGCTTCTGCCCTTCAGACTCCACAACATCGGCTTCATCTTTCAACAATACAACTTGCTCAACGGATTGAGTGCCCGCGAGAATGTTGCCGTACCCTTGGTCGCGATGGGATCGAAGTGGCCCAGCGCGTTGGAAAAAGCGCAATCGCTTCTCGAACAACTCGGAATGAGCACTCACGTGGACAAGCTCCCGAGTCAGTTGTCAGGTGGACAACAGCAGCGCGTGGCGATCGCCCGAGCCCTCGTTCACGATCCCAAGCTACTGCTGTGCGACGAACCCACCGCAGCACTCGATGGCCAATCAGGAAAAGCGGTCATGACGCTGCTTCGCCAGATGGCTGTCAAACCGGATCGCGTCGCGATCGTGGTCACGCATGACCCGCGCGTGTACGCATTCGCCGATCGCGTCGCCCACATGGAGGATGGCAAAATGGCAAAGATGGAACGCAACACGGAACGGGCTGAGCAACAAGGAGAAGAGCGATGATGATCAAGTACGGCATTCCCCTGGTAGCTTCCGCTGCCCTCGGGTTCGCGATCTGCACTGTTTCGATCCTGACGCCAAAAGAACAACTCAGCGCGGCACCCATTCCACCCCCGATCACGAACTTGCGCGGCGAAACCATCGCCGGTTTAGGCGAGTTTCAACCGGCGGGCGAACCGGTCGCCATTGCCACCCCGCTTTCCGGAGTCGTGAGCGAAGTTTATGCCGTTGCCGGGGCAAGGATTCAAAAAGGGGACCCCCTCTTCAAGTTGGATGATCGTGCACTGCAAGCGGAATTGCTCACGCGAAAGTCGTCGTTGGCGGTCGCCGAAGCGCGTCTGCTCAAACTGCGCCGCGGGACTCGCCCCGAGGAAATCGTTCCCGCAGCTGCAAAAGTCGAAGTGGCAACCGTGAACGTTCAGCGCAGTGAGGATCAATATCGACGTAGTGAGAAACTCCGCCCCGGAGCCGCGATTAGCGATGAAGAGTTTCACTCGCGCAAATTTGCCCTAGACGAAGCGCACGCCCAGTTGAGGTTGGCTCAAGCCGAACTCGCTCGCTTGCAAGCCGGCACTTGGGCACCCGACCTAGCGATCGCTGAACGCGATGTCACAACGGCTACATCCGAAGTCGAACGCGTACGGATCGACTTGGATCGCACTCTGGTTCGCGCACCCGTCGCAGGCACTGTCTTGCACGTCAACGTACGCGTCGGCGAATACGCAGATGCTGGTCGCGCTGAAACGCCGCTCGTGCAGATCGGCCCAGCAGGCCCTTTGCAAGCTCGGGTTCAGCTCGACGAAGAAGACATCGGTCTCTTTTCGCCCGATGCGAAAGCGGAAGGATTCTTGCGAGGCCGAATGAGAGTACACGTTCCATTGCAGTTTGTTCGAATTGAACCAAGAGTGGTCCCCAAGGCCTCGTTGACTGGATCCACCACCGAACGGGTCGATACGCGCGTTCTCTACGTGATTTATCAAGTTCCTTCGGATTTCCTCGCGTCCAACACCGGCATCTATCCTGGACAAAAACTCGATGTCTTCATCGAGAATCTCCATGGCAGACGATCCGATTAGGTGCTCCACAGTCCAAACCAAAACCGAAGAGCCTACTCGGCCGGAATGCCGTCCGATTCCCTCGCAATTGCTTCACCCCGTCCATCACCGAAGGCGAGGGTTCACGGAGTTCCACACAACTCGTGTGAATCCTACGCGGACCCTTGAATGATCCCTCGCAGGAACCCCTTATCGTTTCGACGGTTGAACGGTCTGCAACGTCAACACGCTTTCGGTGTGCTTCTCGAGTTCCGAAAGATCCCACCACGTAGGCTTCATCTGCCGCTGGCTGTAAAGTCCGCGGGCTTGATCGACGTAATGCGGCGAATCGGGATGCATCGATTGCCCCCAGGGCGTACAGGTGAACGAACGCACCTGAGCCGGTCGCGTCTCCGTTGCCGGATCAAAAAACATCAAGATCATCGCCATCGACCCGCTGTGCGCGATCTGCAGCCCCGGATGCTCCTTCCTCTCCGTGCACTTCACATCCAACAACGTCTCGGAGAAATTCCCTTCCTTGTCTCCCGCGTTGTAGTCGGCCCCAGCAACCGGAAAGAACGAATCGCCGCGCCCGACCACATGCACTCGGCCCCAAGGCACATCCCAAGTCCCATAGCCCTCCACAAGCGACTGCTGCGTGACGGCCAACAACTCGATCAACTTCGCTCGAGTCTCGGCAGGCAACGGTTCATCGCGGCCGATGGGCGAGAGATCGCACGATTCCCCGCATTTCAGTCGCCAGAATTTGAACAACACCGTACCGCGCGATTCGGCCGTGTACCGGCCATCCCAAGCGAGCATCGTCTCCACCGCCCGCTTGAGCTCCACATCTCCGGTCCGTGCATCGGGGGCTGCAGCCCATGCCGCCCGCAACTCGCGCTGCCAACGCGGCGCCAAACGATCGTAGATATCCATGGTGATGGCCACCGCCTCGTCGTACGTGATCGAATCGTCCGCCTCGAGCAACTCCACCGTCCGCCGTCCGCGAGGATTGTTTTGGTCCCACGATACGTTGTAGATGTAGGATGGATACCGATCGGGGGTCAGCGTGGAACCGACCATCATGTTGGCCGGACTGATGTTGCAGTTCTGCATGTAGCCTTGCGGAGGATTGAGAATTTGGACCAAATCCGACTGCGGATGGATCCCGCGCCATGCCGTCGCGCTGGTGGTGCCATCCACCGGCCGATCCCATCGGTAACCCTCGGGGCGAATCGGCGTCGCCCCGTTGCGCACATACGAGATGTTGCCGAGCACATCCGCCGACATCACGTTCTGCTCGTTGTATTGATGCCTAGCTAACACCGCTTGGAATGAATGCACATCGTTTGCCTTGGCCATGTCATAAAACTGCTCATAAAGCCCCGTCTGATCGAGGTACGGCGACGCCCCGACAAAGGCGATCCCGTTCTTGAGATCCGGCTCGCTAACCACCGGACCCAAATGGGTGTAGTAAGCCGACTTGGTCACGATCTCCCCGCCCTGAACCGGAATTTGAAACTGCTCGATGCGAATCGGTTTCCAAGCATCGTCGTAGAGATACTGCGGCTCGGGCGCGACGCGAAAGCGGATGCGGTACACATCCGAAGTGTCGGGACCACCGGTCGTCAGCGCCCATCCTACGCGCTGGTTGTGCCCGATCGCCAACATGGGGGTGCCGACCAGATAATACCCATTCATATGAAGCTCGCCGCCATGGAAACGGGCTTCGTAAAGCACCGCCAATCCCTCCCATGTCAAATGGGGATCGGACAGCAAGATGGCCGATCCATCCGCAGAACGCTTGGGAGACACCGCCCACTGATTGGATCCCATCGCGGGCTTGGGCCTTTCCGGCGCATTGCTGAGGTCCCCTTGAATGGTGCCGATAGGCCATCGCAAGATCATAGCCCGTCCGACGGCCAAAGGATGCCATGGCTCGACCGCGATGGCGACGTCTACCGCTTCGTTGGGATGCTCGGAAATGTAGGCCCTTATCCCCGCGGTGAACGCTTCCAAGTTATCGCGCAGCGCCTGCGGCGCTTCGTTCGCCAAGTACTTCGCGTGCAGCGTATCGTTGTGGGTCAGGCGCATCATGTAGTCTTGGGCGACCATCCCCGGACCGCGAACCTCCGCCATGCGCCCGATGCCTGTCCGGATAGCAAGATAGATGTCCTCGAGCCGATCCTGAGCTTGTGCATATCCGAGGGCGTACATGGCCGCCGGCTCCGAATCCGCCACGACGTGCGGCACTCCCCACGTGTCGCGAATCAGCTTCGCCTCTTGGCCATGCGCCAGTCGCGATGCCCCCAGCAAGATCCAGAAACTCACGAACCCAAACGAGAATCCAAGCGCGAGCCACTTCATGCGAGCGATTCCTACCGGAGAGGGGATGGCCAGGAGAGCTACAGCAGCCGCCAAGGGCCGCCTGCTTCGACGCGATTATCTTAGCGAACTCGCCGTCGCCCGACGTACCCCGAGCCAGAAGAACGCCTTTTGCGAGGGAGACTCGACCCATGCGTAGAATCGATCCGCCACCAACAGGCTGCATGCAAACGCAATGCACATGCTCAAAAACGCAGGCACCGCACCGCCGCTCGCCCAACCATCGAGCGCGACCAACACCAATCCGTTGACCGGGTAGTGCACCAAAAAGAGCGAGTACGAGATACGGCTAAGCCATCGCAACCAACGCGGATTGCTCCAAGCGGGCATCCAGGAAACCCCCAGCCATAAACCCGATGTGGCAAACAAAGCGAACCACAACTGTGGTCGCCACTGCGCAAACAGCGATGCGCTGTACAGCACGATGGACAACACGAGAACCCAGTGCGAGATCCGATGCGTGACCACCCATCCCAGCACCGTCCCTAGAACCAACTGCCCGAGAAAGTAAAAGACGGTCACGTCGTACCGCATATCGAGGTTCCACACCCATGCCGACAACGCTCCCAATGGAACCAAGATCGCTGCCATCGCCTTGGGTGCAGAAATCGCCACGTTTCGTTGCTTTACCCAAGCATGCACCAGCACCAACAGTCCCAACACCAACACGTAGTACTGGACGATGATGCAAAGGTACCAAGTCCCTGCAGCAAAGTTGCCGAAACCCAGCAGGTCTTGCATGAAGAACCAGTGGGCCAGCAGTTTTGGCCACGAGTAATCCTCCAGCAATCGAAGATCGATACGAGCTTGCTGGGTTCCCAAGCAAATCAAGAGGAACAGTACCAGCGCGACCCAATAGGGTGCTGCCAGTCGCCAAAAACGCTTTGCAAATCGCTGAACCGCTGCGCCAAATGAAAGAGACGTCTGCGCATCGCTAACTGCAATTGAAAACCCGCTGATGACCAAGAACACGTGCACCGCATACAGCGCATGGTTGTACACCATGTACATCGCAGACGGAGCCACCAAATCGGCCAGATCGGACTGCGGCGCGTACAAGGACAGATGATGCCAAACAATGAATACCGCAGCGATTCCGCGCCAAGCATCGATCCACTCGTAGCGAGGCCGCGCGGAGGGTGGATCCGGCGAAGTTTGAATGGATGCTGAGGGAATCGAAGTCATGCAAAACGAACCGCAAGATGGAAATCACTTGTCAACGTAGCCATCCATGCGCTCACAGATGAACCGGGCCCGGCTGGCCCGCTTGGTCTGCACCGCGCTGCATGCACGGGCGTTGCCGTCCGTCTCGCCGTAGCGCGAGACGCATGGGTGCGCGATACGCAATCCATCATGCCAACATCGACGTCATGACGCGCCCATGCACGTCGGTCAGTCGAAAATCCCGACCTTGATAACGATACGTCAGTTTCTCGTGATCGAAGCCCAGGCAATGCAACAGCGTGGCATGCAAATCGTGAATGTGGACCGGATCTTCGACAATGTTGTATCCGTAGTCATCGGTCGCCCCGAGAACGGCTCCCGGTCGAAAACCTCCTCCAGCGAGCCACATCGAAAAGCAGCGTCCATGGTGATCTCGCCCATAGTCGTCCTGGAGAGAACCTTGGCTGTAAACGGTCCGCCCAAACTCTCCCCCCCAGATCACAATCGTATCGTCGAGCAAACCGCGTTGCTTGAGGTCGCGGATCAACGCGGATTGCGCTTGATCGATGTCTTGGCATTGCTTGGGAATGTTCGACGGAAGATTGCCGTGATTGTCCCAGCCTCGATGGTAGAGCTGCACGAATCGAACGCCACGCTCGACCATGCGACGGGCCATCAAGCAGTTGGCGGCGTAGCTGCCAGGTCGCTTGGAATCGGGACCATACATTTCGAAGACCGATTCGGGCTCCGAAGAAACATCGGTCAGCTCGGGGACCGACGATTGCATGCGATAGGCCATCTCGTACTGCTCGATCCGCGTGGCGATTTCCGGGTCACCATCGTGTTCCAGTTGCTGGCGATTGAGTTGTGAGAGTTTATCGAGCATCTCGCGCCGCAGCCGACGATCCAGCCCAGCCGGATCATTTAGGTACAGCACGGCTTCGCTGCCGCTTCGCAGTTTCACCCCTTGGTGGCTGCTAGGCAAAAAGCCGCTTCCCCACAAACGATCGAGCAATCCTTGGTTGGCATCCCTACCTGTGCCGTGCGAGATCATCACCACGAACGCCGGGAGTTCATCCGCTTCGCTCCCCAGTCCATAGCTGAGCCATGCACCCAGCGACGGTCGACCGGGTTGTTGCGAACCGGTTTGCATGAAGGTGATCGCCGGATCGTGGTTGATGGCTTCGGTGTGCATCGAGCGCACGATGCACAGTTCATCCGCAATCGAACCGGTATGGGGCAACAGTTCGCTAAACCACGCTCCCGAACCACCGTACTGCTGGAACGAGAATTTGGGTGCCACCACAGGAAACGATTTCTGTCCGGAGGTCATGCCGGTCAATCGCTGCCCCTGTCGGATGCTGTCGGGAAGCTCGGTACCATGCAACTCTTTGAGCTTGGGCTTGTAATCCATCAGCTCCAATTGCGACGGTCCGCCTGACTGGAACAAATAGATGACCCGCTTAGCCTTCGGGACAAAGTGAGGTGGTTTCTCCCCTGCATGCGCGGTCCGCGGGCTGGTCGACTGGGTCAGGCTGGCCAATGCCACCGACCCGAGCAACGATCGCTTTAGCCAAGTGCGTCGCTGCATTGCAGCATCGGTCGCCGAGATTGCATTGTGTCTGGGATCAAGCGATGTCATGCGTTTATCTCTTGGTGATGGTTTCATCGAGATTGAGCAGTGCGCTGGCGAAGACGGTCCATGCAGCCAATTCCGATTGTGGCAGCTCGGACGCAGGCGGAACGGTGCCGACGCGATTGAACGATTCGGTGAATTGTGCGTTGTCCCCGAAGCGACCTCGGGCCGCTTGGACCAGTTCCAACCAAGGTTGAATCTCTTCGGACCGCGCCTCGCGGACCAACGCTCGGCGGTAAGCATAATGAATGCGAGCCACATCGCTCTCGCCGCCATGCTTCAGCGTGTCTTGAGCCAGCGCCCTGGCCGCTTCGATGTAGGTGGGGTCGTTGAGCAAGACCAGCGCCTGCAACGGGGTGTTGGTTCGCGAACGCCGCGCGACGCAGACCTCGCGATTGGGAGCGTCAAATGTCACCATCGATGGAGGAGGGCAGGTCCGCTTCCAAAAGGTGTACATGCTGCGACGGAACAATCCGTCCCCTTGGTCGGCCACGTATTTCCCCCGTCGTTCGACGGTGACGTCTTCCCACAATCCATCCGGCTGATACGGCTTCACACTCGGTCCACCGATCGTTCGCTTGAGCAATCCCCCGATGGCTAGCGCATTGTCGCGAATGGACTCGGCGGACAAGCGATACCTCGGGCCGCGCGCCAGAAGTCGGTTCTCCGGATCCCGCGCTTGCATGTCGCGCGTGATGCGTGAGTCTTGCTGATACGTTCCTGATAGCAAGATCTGCTTATACAACTGCTTCAGATTCCAACCGCTCTCGACCAGCGACTTCGCCAGATAATCCAGCAACTCGGGATGGCTCGGGAATTCGCCGGTCACCCCAAAGTCTTCGCTCGTCTTGACCAATCCACTCCCGAACAGACTCTCCCAAACGCGATTCGCGACGACGCGCGACGTCAACGGATGATCGGGATGCATCAACCAACGAGCCAATTCCAATCGATTGGTCGGCTGCTCCGATGAGAACGCTCGCAAGGCCGATGGCACATTGGCTGCGACGCGTTCACCGGGTTGATCGTATTGACCGCGTTTGAGCACGAAGGTCTCTCGCGCCGGATTCATGTCCTTCATGACCATCACGGCAGGATACTGCCCCTCGATGGCATCGCGTTCTTTCTGCTTGTCTTGCCGCTGCGATTGCAGCGCGGGGTACTCGCGATCGAGTTGCTGCAACGTGAACTGCTTGAGGAACGACTGCTGCTCGGGAGTCAATTCGGACCAAGGTCGGCGCACCCAATCGGTGACCGCAACAGGTACTTCGGACTTGGCCAGCGAACCGACATGATGGGGCTGGATCGGTCCTTCCCATATCTGCAAATCATCGATGCTTCCTTGGAAAGGCAACGACTTTTGGCGCAATCCGAGACGAAAAGGTTGGTCGGTCGCAATCGTGTCGGTGAGTTTGTTGGCATGAACATCGATCTTGGCCAACTGCCCATCCACGAAAATCTTCAACCCGTCCGCACTGCGCGAACCCTCGTAACTGACGACGATATGGTGCCACGCATCGGAGGTTATTGCCGTTTGCGTGGAAACCTTGATAGCGTTGTCGGGCCAGCGATGAACGATGTGCATGGCGACCTTGCCTCCTTCGAGCAAAAGGTCGTAGCCTCGAAAGTGGTTGGCTTCGTCCATCTTGGAGAGAATCGCCATGCCTTGTGTGGACTTTGGCTGCACCCAAACGCTGATCGCAAACGGCTGATTCTCGTTCAGCTTGCCGAGTTCGCCAAACTCGACATGCGTCGCGCCACCCAGTGCGACTGCTTGGCCGTGATGGCCTTCGACCACGGACCATGGTCCGTTCACCTTCGCTGCGATCTCGGGATGGATCGCATCCAATCCGAGGATCGGCTCGTTGCCAACCTCGGACGGTGCTTGGTCGAAGGCGACGCGATGCACTTGGCGGATCTGCCATCGCGATGCCAACTCCTCCTCGCTGGCAGTTTGCAACCACTTGGTCAACGTTTCGGGTGCCGCCTCCTCGCACCGCTGCATCTGCTCCTGAAGCGCGTCGATCTCGCGCTGCAATTGCTCCACCCGCTGCGATTGATCCTTGGAAGGCACGCGGACGAACGGCTCTGCGGCGACGAAGTTGCTGTAACTGGCTTGCTTCTCTTCGAGATTGTTTAGAAACGCGAAGAACTGGTAGTACTCGTTTTGCGAGATCGGATCGTACTTGTGATCGTGGCATCGGGCGCATTGCATCGACAGTCCGAGAAAGACAGTCGCCACAGTATGAACGCGGTCGGCGACATACTCGACACGATACTCCTCAGCGATGATCCCTCCTTCGGTGTTGTGGCCTTGATTGCGCAGGAACCCGGTGGCCACGCGTTGCTCGAGAGTGGGATTGGGAAGCAAATCACCAGCAAGTTGCTCGATCGCGAATTGGTCGAAGGGCATGTTGGCCTCAAACGCGCGAATGACCCAATCGCGCCACGGCCACATGCTGCGGTCTTCATCGTTGTTGTATCCGTTGGTGTCCGCGTATCGCGCCAGATCGAGCCACTGCGCTGCCATGCGCTCGGCGTACGCAGAGGATGCCAACAATCGATCGATCAGCTTTTCCAACGCGTTGTCGGAGGAATCGCCCAAAAAGGCTTGCTGCTCTTCCAGGGTTGGCGGCAGACCGGTCAGGTCCAAGTAGACGCGGCGGAGCAACGTCTCACGATTGGCCCGAGGCGACGGAGAGACTCCTTCGCCTATCCAACGTTCCGCCACAAAGCGATCGATCGGAGAGAGCTCGCCATCGGGGAACGTCGGTTTCCAATGTGTTTGCTGGTCGATGGAGATCGCAGGAGGTTCGCGGCGAAGCGCCGGCTCCAGCGACCAATGTTTGGAGTAGCCTGCACCGCCGTCGATCCAGCGTTGGAGGACCTCGCGCTGCGCATCGGTGAGCGGTTTTTTCGTTTCCGGCGGGGGCATCACACGTTCGGGATCGGTCTCGTGAATCCGATGGAGGATTTTGCTGTCGGCGGATTTGCCCGGAACAATGCTCTGCGATGCGATGGCCGCTTCGCGCAGATCCAGTCGCAGATCGGCTTGGCGTCCGGCTTCGTCGGGCCCATGGCAACTCCAGCAATGATTCGCGAGGATCGGCTGGACATCGCGCACAAAATCGATGGCCCGATCATCGCTGAGCGCCGAACCCGCCCCGAGAAAACTGGATCCGATCCAGCCTATGGCCACGGCCAAGCGGGCAACGTGCGTGCGCGAAAACGTGCGGAGCAAATCCCCGAACAGGGATCGAATCGAATCGAGCATGATGGGATGGCGGGAGAATGGTGGTGGGCGGGATGGCGTAGCACGCCATCCTTTCATCATACTCTCGATGTCGACGGCTGGGAAATCGTTGACGTCGAGAGGCTCGAGCCTCCATCTGGCTAGTTCTCAGCAAAAGCCGTTGCGATTACGGTTTTTTCTGTGGAGCCGTTTGGGATTCCGCGTCGCGTTGCCGATCCTCATCGAACCGCTCGCGTGTCCGCATTTGCTTGTCGACGGTCCGTTTCTCGGACAGCTCTTGGACTTGCTCGGGATCCATCCTCCAGGCTTTCTTATCGCTCGTGCGCACCAGCCGCAGTTCCTCGATTTCGATGTTGCCTGCATAGCGACAAAAGATGCGAATCTTGCCGGTCACGGTCGCCGTGTCCCCATCGACCCATTGGTCGAAGTCCTCGTGAAACTTCGCCAGCCGTTCGCGTTCTTTCTCGTCGGAGATCACATACGATTCGGTTGGGTTCTTGAGCGGTAGGCTCTTGAGATAGTTCCAAGTTGTGTCGAAGCTCGCTCCTTCATCCAAGCGATGTCCTTCGAACACGATCTTTCCGTCATAAAGAACTTCAAAGCTAACCACGCGACCGAAAGGAGCCATCGGGGCCGGAGACCACGAAACCGCCTGCCCCGGAACCGCTCCTCGAACCAGAATCAGCCCCACCCAGCCTATTGCAAAGGCCAATCGGCAAACCGCACGGACAGTCCGCGCTTGACGACCTTGATGCGAAGGAATGCAAAGCGGATGAGACATGATGATGACTGCCTAGCTACAAATCGGGAAGCGGTCGCTCGTGTGGTGCGGCGTTTGGCGATTCCAAAGGTCACGTCCGCGAAGTACCGGCCCGTCGTTCGAGGGCGGCGATGTGTTTGTACAACCTGCGTTTATTGTATTGCTGTAGCAAACAAGGATACAAGTTGCCCAGTACATTCACGGCCAATCCCGCCACACCGAATTGCCAACCTCGATAGGCCCACGCGACGGCAGTCATTCCCAGCATCGCGACGAATGCTACCCAATGCGACATTTCCGCGGCTGCCATGCGATCCAAAAGCGTTCGAAACGTTCCTAGGTCGCGCTCTTTGGTGATGCAAATGCTCTGATTGAGCCATCCGAATGGAGTGCATGCCAGAAATTTTCGAAACCACAACACGCCCAGCCGTTCGTACGTCTTCTGATCGCCAAACATAGACAGCGAGGACAGCCTCGCGTAGCTGCGACTGCGTCGGAAGATCGGATCGCCTACAATTCCAACCATGAACGAGATGAACAGGAAGGCGATGGCAAGAGACAGCGGCTTGATCATGGAGCATTCATCGACAGCGGGCGGCAAAAAGCCCGACGAAAACGGGTTCAGGAACCTGTCATCGAAGGTTGGAGCTGTTTGAGCAACTCGTTGGCGATGGACGCGCGCTCTTCGGCGGATGCTTCCTGAAGCTTCTTCAATCCCGTTTCGAGCACTTCGCCTCGTTTGGGATCGGTTTTCTTGACGGAATCGACCATGCTCGAAAACATCGTGGCTTCGCTGCCGAGCGGTTGGCCGTCGGCATACCGCTTGAGCAAACTCCGCGGTTGCTCCAACGGGTCGTTGGATACGCTGACTTTGATCCGTTCTTCCTTGACCCCACCGCATCCAATCAACATCGAGGCAAGCAACAACATGCATGCCAAGCATGCTACTCCTACGCGAGGCTGGAACATCGGACCAATTCTCGAAGGGTGACTGCGCACGATAGCGACTTTCTTACGGGATACGCGTTGGCATCCAACCGAAAAAGAAGTGATTACTCGAACGAGATGATCTGAGGGCTACCATCGTCGCGGTCTCCCAAACGTTGGAACACCAAGACATCGATGCTGGATCCAACGTACTGCGTCGAACCATCGAGCAACACGATGTTGACACCGCTGCCATGCATGCTGCGCGGAGGGATGATGCCGTACCCCCAGTCGTGTGCTCCGCCAGGGCAGCAGTCGCCGCCAGCGGAAGGATACTGCCAGTTGGGCGGCGCCGAAGTGTTGAACGTCGAATGACCGGCTGCATACCACGCCCACATGTTGCCATTGTTGGACTTATAACCAATCGGCGCGGTCTTGGCCTTCATCCCGATGTTTCGCAATTCTGTATCGGTGGGGTAGTCTTTGTTCGCCACGGCATCGAACAATCCATTGCCGACATAAAAGATGTCGTAGGGGTACCAGCCTTCCGGGCCAGTTTGTCGCGAGCCAGACAAGATTTCGCCCGCCATGATGGTGTTCGAAGCGCCGTCGAGAAAATCCTCGAGGTTGCGATCGAAGCGGTAGCTCATAAAGCCGTTAAAGCGATTGTATGCCCAAACGGTCTCGATCGAGCTACCGGTGCTCCATGCGTAGTTGGACCCTGGACCATCCCAACCATGCGGGTGCGTTCCGCGGATCGATCCCGGCCTGGCCGAAGGGCACTTGAACGATGTCAGCGGGGTGTTCATGCCCGTGTTGTACGTCCAACCCCAATTGGCAGCGTTCAGATTGAACTGCATGTAAAGCTGCGTCTGCTCGAGATGTGGCAAGATCTCGACGCTGGCGCTGGTAGCTTCCCACGCGTTGCCTCCGACTTGCTTGTAGTTCCTCGGAAACTTCTTGTAGGCGCTTTCAAAATTCAACATCGCCAATCCCAGTTGGCGAATGCGACTGGAGCAATCCATGCGGCGAGCGGCTTCGCGAGCCGATTGCACCGCAGGCAATAGCAAGCCGACGAGAACGCCGATGATAGCGATGACGACCAAAAGCTCCACGAGCGTGAAGCCGGATTGTGTGCGACGGGTCTTGAGCATAGGAAGAGGTGGGAAGCAGAATAGGCAGGAGATTCGACCGGCAATCGATCCGATCTCTTGGATAGTAGTAAAGTCCACCTCGGCTTACAACCTGGATTTCCGGTTAGAGGCGTGCCGGAGTCCCAACGATTTGCCGACGCATCCGGTAGGCCGTCAGTCGCCGCGAGCCGCGCGCGGCAGTTTCAATGTCCAAACGCTGTACCCCGCGATCCCCAAAACAAATCCGATGAAAACAACCAAAGCCGTCACAAACGGCCCCATCGACAGCGGCCCCCCTCGGCGGTTGGCGTCGTAAACCAAATGGCCGATAACCGTGACGAAGATGGAATTCGCCAATGCGATGTGCAATAGCATCCCGCTCATGCGCTGCAGCGTGGCGGCGCGGCGCTCCGGAGCCAGCCAAAATTCGCGATGGGGCACGTTGATCATCGAGTTGGGAAAACGGGGAATCGCCCAAGCGATCCACACAAAGAGCGAGGGCAACCCGATTTGCAACGCGGCCTGAAACACGACGGCCGACGTTCGAGACATCCAGCCATCGGGTTGGCCACTCGGTCCAAAGTGCGTTGCCACGCGTTCTGGCATGTGCGGACAATAGGCCGCTTGCAACCCTATCCCGATCAACGCCACCACAACGATGGCAACCACCGTCCACCAAGGATTTTTGATCATGGCATCCCCTAATGAAAGATATGAGTTACGCCGCAACGCTTGGTGAAGACTCTGAGCTCGCATGCAAACCACAGCTCACGCAAAACGTGAGGTCGTCCGGGTGCCTGACATGGAACTCGCGCCCCCCACCGCAAACAGGATCGGCTTCATCGCTCGCACCCGCATGATGATTGACGGGCCTTGCATGAAAAAGGACTTTGACTCCTCGGATTGTAACCCAGCATTGCGGCCACCCTTTTTCGCGAATTGGCCCATCGGAGATCCGACGGATCTCCTCGGCCTCGCTGGTGTCCCCAAAAGGACAGTCCGATTTATAAACTAAATTGCGTCCATTTCCAGGAATGTTCCTAAGATCGGTCCCCGTTCTGCGTTGTGTTCATGGTCCAACGTTTGCCTTGCGGTCCAACAAATACGATCGCCGTGGTCGACGGATCGGATCGACACGATTCAAAAGCGTTCGATCGAGGCTGTTGGTACATCGTTTTGTTCGTGTTCTGATTCGTACTAATCGTCTTTTCCGATATCTCCCCAGGAGGCCTGGCAATGCAAGTTCTAAAACCATTTCGCCAGTCAGCGATGACAATAGCGACCTTGGCGATCGCGATGATCAGCACCATGACGTCGCTTGCAGCCCCGATGATTATCGACATCGGGTTTCTCACGAAACAGCAAGCCAAAGACAAGTACGGCATCACCATGCATGCTCGGGCCAACGGCGATGCAGGAATCAAAGTCTGGTTGCAATTCAAAAAGCAAGGCTGGCTCGAGAACTTCACCTATGCCGAGTTGGAGCTCGTCGATGAACGCGGTAAGCATCGCATCTCTGCCATGCTCCGACCCAACGCGGTGCACCATCGACAAGACCCCGATGTCACCACCGTCGCCTTCAGCGCGGCGGCCGATGAGCTCGCGCATTGCCGATTCTTAGTCGTCTGCTATGGCAGCAACGAAGGGGATGTCGGGTACTATCTTCCCGTAAAGGACTTCTTGGACCTCGGCGACCCCATCACGGAAAAATGAGATCCGACACCCAATGCTCCGGATGCCAAGGATGCCACGAACGCAACGGTCGCGCCTTCTAACAGGCGTTCGACATCGTTTTCATCCGCTCATGGGAGGCGAGCCATGGAATAACCACGTGAGGAACGCTCCGGATGCAATCATCAGAGCCGTGACCAAAATCACGTCGATCCAAACCAGCGGACGATCCAGTCCCTGCGACCCGTCGCTCTCCGTTCGCGACATCCCCGCAGACCTGCGCCGCGAAGTCGCGAACAGCGTATGCCAGAGGGCCACAAAACCCATGGTAGTGCACAGCGCGAGCTTGAACGAACCCGGCCACGCGCCTTGCATGAAGCGATGTCCACCCCAAGCCACTGCGAACATCATGAATCCCAGAAATCGAAGCAGCCAAACGTAGATGTTTGGAGGGTGGTCCGGGTTGCTAAAGCGAGGCCCCTGTTGGCCGGGTGGCAAATCGTCCATCCCTCCAGCCACATTCGGTGGACGCCACGGCGGAACGCCCGCAGACTTGGTTTCGGGTTCCACTCCGTTGGGAGGCTCGTTGACTCGCATGTTTTGAAGTTGCTCACTGTGGGTTCCCCTCCTACTCGTACTCAATGAAATGGTACTCGTTGCCGTGTCTTTGAGTACAAGTACGAGTACTGCTAACGCGGAGTACGAGTACGAGAAACCAAGGGGAATCGCGAAGCGAAATGGGATGAGACTCGAATTGCGGAACTTCAAAACGCGCATGCTAGATTCTCACCAACAAATCGTACCCGTTGAGGATCCTTCCATCCCGCGCAAATTTAACGAGCCGTAGCAGAGAAGGGGAGGAGCAGTTGTTTTCCTGCAGGGAGCTCGCGCGTCTGCGACGCTTTGGTCTCGCGGGCCAACGTCAAAAACGGATCGCCGTTGAAGCAGACTTCACCGAAGTAGGCAAAGACATCGGCGCTGTGCACCACCAACATCGGCGCGAGCTTGCCCGCCGTGGTCGTGTAACTGAATCCCCCTAAGACCTCGGTCACCGAACCGGGCCTTGCATCGAGCAAAGTCCCGCCGCGCTCGGTTTTGTACCCCAAAATCCATAGCTGCGAAGCGACGTTGGTAAGATGTGTCCCTTCGTTTTCGATATTCAGTTGTCGCGCCCACACCTGTCGCTGAGGCAACTGCAAATCGTGCGTGACGAAGTCCTCGAGGAACAAATCGCCCGTTGCGGCCCGCTGCGTGAAGGCAATCCGTCCATCCATGATGCTGCGAACAATGACCGTTCGCGGACTATCGATTTCGAACCCTCCGTTCACATGGGCAAAGAACTCGATGGTCAACGGCTGACCGTCGCCTTCTTCGATGCGGAAATCGGGTCGTGCTTTTGCTTCGTAGTCGATCTGGCCCCCAACGCCGACGATGCGATGCACCTTGCCGCGCACCACGACCGTCTGATGCAACGCGTAGGAACCGGGGGCAAACAAGGTGGTTGCCCCGGAGTCGATGGCCTTTTGAAAGGCTGCCGAGGAATCCTTTTGAGCGGTGGGATCCGCCCCGAAATCATCCACGTTCGCCCAGCGCTCGAGCGGATCGTGAGTGAGCGGCGGCGGATCGCGCACCTCAAGCCGCCGCGGCGTGGTAGCGCTGTCAAACAAGTTGGTCGTCGGCTGCGAACTGTAGCTGGCAAGTATTGGACCGCGCGATGCGGGCTGCTCGTCCTCGGCCATGCGATAAGCGGCCCCCGAGTCGGGAGTTTGCAAATCGGCCAAGGCACGACGGTATCCCGCCGTCCGCACGTCGCGCACGTAAATGCGACCGCCGTTGTAGTTCAAGATGGCCGGATGGCGATCGGCTCCCGATTCCCCGATGAGTCTTGAGTCGACCACACACAGGGTGCCGTAGCTGCGGATGGCGGGCACGGCATTGCGGCTGAGCAAACGATGGATGCTGATGGTTTGGCCTTCGTTGGTGAACCCAACGTCGCGTTGACCTTGCAATTCGATTCGCTCGAAGGTCTGGCTGTTGACCGCATGACCCGTTGCGATTCCCTTCGCAAACCCCTCCACGCTGCAATCTTGCACGAGCAACGGACCGTTCATGTCGCGATGGGCCAGATCGATCCCGGTATGTCCGCTCCCCTGCGGAGCAAGAAAGCGGCATCCCCGGATGGCTCCTGCGTTGTTGGAGTAGAACTGGAGTGCGATGGCTGCAGGATTGCCATCCCCCACATCGAACGTGATGTCTTGAACGTAGTTGTGGAACCAATCGGCCGAGCCAAATCCCCCGCACCACATCATGGCCATCGGCTCTTTCGTATCGGGCGCGACGCCGTCGCGCAGCACGATCTTGGTCGTGGATGCATGGTGGCCTTGGAGGGTATTCATACCCCACGCTTCGCGGCCTGCCGAATTGCGTTTGGACCAGACCAGCGTTTTAGAGATCAAGTACGTCCCGGCGGGGAAGTACAGCATGTGATGCATTCCCATATGATCATCGAGCGCCCGCTGCAGCGCGGCCGTATCATCGGAGATCCCATCTCCTTTTGCGGAGTAAGGAGGCTTCGTGACATCGATGACAAACGGCGAAGCCGGCCAAACGGTCTCCGGTCGTGCTTGCACCACCGTTGGGTCCGATTGAGCAACGACCACCGATGGAGCGCCCAAAGAAATCAGCAGGCCGAGGAATACCGAGCCACAGAAAACAATCTGACAAGAAATCGTAGGGATCGTTTTCACCGTCTTCATTCGAAACATATTCCATCCCTTGTGCACTCAGACTCGCCAGACAGAACCAACGCGCCCTGGTCATTCATCAAGGAGAAAAATGACGGATGTGCGCATCGACCAGGCAAACAAGCCCTTAAGCAAACAGTTCTTGAATGACCCGGCCGTGGACATCCGTCAATCGAAAATCGCGACCGCCGTAACGGTACGTCAAGCGTTCGTGGTCGATGCCGAGCAAATGCAAAATCGTCGCGTGTAGATCGTGCACATGCACTTTATCCTGCTCGGCATAGAATCCAAATGGATCCGATGCCCCGTAGCTCAAGCCCGGCTTGACTCCGGCGCCGGCCATCCACCACGTAAACGCATGCGGGTTGTGATCGCGACCATTGTCTCCCTGCGCCGTTGGTGTCCTGCCGAACTCTCCACCCCAAATCACCAGCGTCTCCTCCAGCATCCCGCGCCGCTTCAGATCGCTCAGCAACCCCGCGATCGGCCGGTCGACTTGCATCGCTAACTCGGTATGTTTCTCCTTGAGCTCCGCATGCTGGTCCCAGTACGCATGCGATACTTGCACCATCCTCACTCCCGCTTCGCTCAACCGACGCGCGAGCAAGCACTGACGGCCGAAACCGTCGGTCGGACCACCATCGATCCCGTAAAGCGCCAGTGTCTCCGCAGTCTCCTCTTCGATGCGAAATCGCCCCAGGGCTTCGCTCTGCATCCGATACGCGAGCTCAAAGGAATCGAGTCTCGCCGATACAGCCATGTCGATGTCCGACTGGCCACCGATCGAAGGTTCGCCACCAACTTCGATGCGCCGCACTTCCTCGGCACGCTGCTGCGCGTGTCGCATATCCGCTTCTCGCAGCCAGTCCAACTGCAATCGCTGCATCCTCGCCGAGGCCTTCGGTACGAGGTTCTCGATCTTGGCATCCTTGGCCGAACCGCCGATGCGTGTCCCTTGATGAATCGGCGGCAAAAATGCCGAACCAAAGTTCCGCACGCCTCCATGTCCCAACGTCGGATTGATGGTAATGAAGCTGGGGAGATTCGCGTTCTCCGTTCCGAGTCCATAGCTGATCCACGCACCCATGCTCGGACGCACCAACGTATCGGACCCGGTATGGATCTTTAGCAACGCTCCGCCGTGGGCTTCATTCGAACCATGCAGCGACTTGATAAAGGTCAACGCATCGGTATGCGCGGCCACATGCGGAAAGAGATCGCTGACCCAAGTTCCCGTTTCGCCGTACTGCTTGAACGCCCAAGGGCTCTTCAGAAGATTGCCGGTTTGTGCGAATTGGATGCGAGGCTTGGGAATCGGCAACGGTTGACCGTGGAGCCGCTCCAACTCGGGCTTGTAATCAAACGTATCGACATGCGAAGGACCTCCGTGCATGAACAAGAAGATGATGCGCTTGACCCGGGCCGGGAAATGAAGCTCGCTCAATACCCCAGGGGTACCCCCTTGAACGCCATCGGCTGCTATCCCCCCTGGCTCCTGAGCCAGCGATGACTGGCAGCGGGCCAACAGGTCCATCATCGCCACGCCAGATAGGCCGCGGCTGATCGTCGTCAACCAAGCTCGTCGCGAAGCGCATCGAACGACGTCTCGTTCCGAAACGTTCCCGCTGGAATTCTCGGCAGCTTGATTCATGTTGAAGTTCCTGTTGGGTACCATCCTCGCGCGTTCACTCGATCCAACTGAATTCGCGGCTGGCGATCAATCCGCGGATCGCCGTCGCAAGGGCTTGCCATCCGATCTCTTGGGTTTCCGATCCGGGCCCATTCTCCACTGCAACTTTTTGTTCTGCGCGCCAAGTTTGATCGGCTTGTTGCAAAAACTCGAGCAGTCGTTGCCGTTCCCATGCCTGCGGTGTTCGAGCCAGCAGCGTCTGATAGACGAGCTCGATCCACCGCTGAGGATCTCGCGATTGCTGGTGCAACGATTGGGCCAAGGCGTCGGCCGATTCGGCTACCAAGTCGCTGTTGAGCAAGAACAAGGCTTGGCTGGGAACCGTGGTTACCGGCCGCTGCTCGATATGGCTGGCAGGGTCGACGTAATCGAAGACGCTGAAGAAATCGGCCAACGCGGCCCGGTTGATGTTCAGGTAGACGGTCCGTTTGGGCGAGTGGACCGGTTGAGAATCCCCACCGAGCCGAGCATCCAATCGGCCTGAGATCGCCAAGATCGCATCGCGCAGGGGTTCGATCTCCAACCGTCGCACGTTCTGACGCCAACACCAACGGTTCTCGGGATCGCTCTCGCGGTAATGATGGGATTGCGAACTCCTGCGATAGGTCGAGGAGAGCATGATCTCGCGGTGCAGCCACTTCATCGACCATCCCTGCCGAACCCACTCGCGAGCCAAATGGTCCAACAACTCGGGATGCGACGGCCGATCGCCGCGCAGTCCAAAATTCGAGGGAGACGCTACCAAGGGCTGTCCGAAGTGCCCTATCCAAATGCGATTGACCATGACGCGCGCGAGCAAGGGATGATCTGGATGGGTCAACCACTGCGCCAATTGCCAACGCCCGCTTTGGTTGGGCTCGATCGCGGGCATCGCAACGTCGCGCGTCAAAATGCTCGGCACTCCGCGCGGGATCGGCCGATCTCCAGGTTTAAGATGATTTCCGCGAATGTGAATCGGCAGATCCGTGGGAGTCTTTTCCTCGACAGCCATCGCATGATCGTAAGCAGGCATGGCTTTCTCGAGCGCTTCCAGTTCGCCGTTAACCGCGTCGATGCCGAAACGCAATTCTTCCGGGGCCATCAGTCCTTTGGGATTGGGCGTGGCCGGGACTTCTGGAATCGTCTCCAGGTGGCCTTCTCGGACGAGTTGTTCGTTGGCGGCGATCCACAACTCGCCGCGCCGGCGTCGGGCGGCATCGATCTTCTGCTGATGCGCGTGACGTTGAGCGTCGCGAGCCTCCGACGGAAGCGGTCGTTCCATCCACTTGCTCACAAACGCTTCGTCGGCCATCGTCCGAGTGCTCATCAAGATCCCGGCCAGCGCATAGTAGTCTTCCTGCGTGAAGGGATCGAATTTGTGATCGTGGCACCGCGCACACGACAACGTCACTCCGAGCATCGTTCGCGAGAACGTATCGATCTGTTCATCGACGATGTCGATCCGCATTTTCGCTTTGTCTTGTTCGGCCAGCATCTTGGGGCCGACCACCCAGAACCCAGTGGCCGTGATGCGGCGTCGCTGTTCGGCTTCGTCGTCGGTGGCCGGCAGCAAATCCCCCGCGATTTGATGGGTGACAAAGGCATCGAAGGACTGATCCTCATTGAGCGCTGCGACCACCCAATCGCGGTATCGCCAAGCGTTGGGCATGGCGTGATTCTCATCGGCACCATTGGTGTCGGCATACCGCACGGCATCCAACCAATGCCGCCCCCATCGCACGCCGTATTGCGGGGACGCGAGCAAGCGATCGATCAAGCGTTCGTAGCGATCTTCCGGCGGATCGGCGAGGTACGTTTCGATCTCGTCCAAGCTCGGAGGCAATCCCGTTAAGTCGAGCGAAGCGCGACGATGCAAGGTGATCGCATCCGCAGCAGGCGCGGGTTGCCAACCGCGCTGATGCAGTTGCATGTGCACCCAGCGATCGATGGCATTGCGTTCTTCGGTGAGGGCAGGGCTCGAGGCTGCATTCTCAGAGCCCGTCGCCATCGGGGATGCAGGCACGCTCGAATGCTTCGGAGTCCGAAAGGCCCAATGCGATTCCGCATCCGCCAATTCCCATCGCCTCGGTGGTGGGCTCTCCGCCGCTTCGTCGCGCGGATCGATCGCGCCTTCGCGAAGCCAACGCGCGACGTCGGCCACGACATTCTCCGGCAACTTGCCGCTAGGAGGCATTTGCAGACCATCATATCGCAGCGACTGCAACAGCAAGCTCGCATCGGGCTGCGCGCGATCGATGGCTGGCCCGCTATCTCCTCCGCGCTCGATGCCTTGTCGCGAATCGAGCCGCAGGTTGGCTTGCACTATGGTCGATTGTCCGGAATGGCATTCGTAGCAATGATCGACCAAAACAGGGCGGATCTTGGATTCAAAGAACTCCAACCGCATGCGTTGCTCTTCCGCCGACAAAGCTCCTTCGGGAGATTGAGCCGATGCCGCGGATAGTCCCAACGCGGAAAGACCGATCAGCGCAAAAAGGGTTCTCGATATCGCGATCTGGAAGCGCGCAGACGGGTCGTTCGGCCAGCGCCACCCTCGCGCCCGATGCGCGGATTGGGTTGGGTGGCAAAGGGCTCGAGTGGCTACAAGCGACCACAAGAGGAACATGAAGACGGTCCTACAAGGAGGGGGCACGCAAAGGCTACGGAATTCGAACGGGTGCTGGAGGACGCTCGAGGGTTTTAGGCGGTGCGTGGAACTCGGGCGGGGGAGTGAGGAAGGGGGCCACCCTGCGCAACAGTTCTGTTCGCAAGGCCTGCCACCCGTTCAGTATAGCTTGATCGCGAGAGGGTTGCACGCCGAACCCATGACTCCCCTAAACGCAAGGGATTGCGAGCAGGCCGCGCGCCGGCAGTGCTTTGAGGTACGATGGAAGTCCGCGTTGGCGTCACAATCTCTGCCCAATCGCCGCGCGCCCGCCCCCTTCCAACCCTCCCCGTGCTGGACGCAGCGTCGTTTCGACGCGCCGAGGACGCTTCGATGACCGCCATCGTCACCTTGATTTTCATCGCCATGTTTTCGTGGCTGGCGATCAAAGTCGCGACCACAGCCCTCACCATGACCGGCTTGAGCTACGACACCGCCAGCTTCCAAAGCTACTCGGCGTTTTTCGGCGTGGGCTTTACCACCAAAGAAGCCGAACTGGTCGTTAACCATCCGGTCCGTCGACGGATTATCCGCGACCTGATTCTTACGGGCAACATCGGTCTTACCTCCGCGCTGGCTACGATGGTGGCGACCTTTGTTCAAGGCAACAACGTCTTCCAATCGCTGATGATCATCCTGGTGGCCGTGTTCATCGCGTTGGCGATCAGCGCAGTAGGGCGATGGAGCGTCGTTCGAAAAACGATCGACCGCTGGATCTCCTTCTCGCTAACCCGAGCCGGTCTCGTTCGCGCGCTCGACTATGAGTTGCTACTACGCGTAGAACACGGCTATGTCGTGTCGGAGTACTTGATCGAGCCCAACAACCCGCTCGTGGGCAAGATGCTGCGCGAGTCCCGACCGTGGGACTCCGGCGTGGTGGTTTTGGCCATACGTCGACAAGACGAATTGCTGCCGGGCATTCCTGGTCCGAACACGCTCGTCGATGCGGGCGATGTGCTGGTGCTCTACGGCCAAGAAAAAGATGCCAAACGCCTGATGCAATGCGACACGGAACATCGCCCATCTTCGCCTCCTGCAGCCAGCTAGCCGATCACCATCCTGCAAATGGCTTCCTTCACACCCCGTTAGCGCGAACCAGGGGAGGGTGCAACCAACGGGATAGCTTGCCCGAACCCCAACACCAGACTTCCTTCTCCCGGTTGCAACTGCATCAGTCGGAAATCCGGCAGCGATCGTAACATCTGAATCGTGGGACCAAAACGTTCGGCCATGGCGTCGAGAATCTCATTCGATCGCGGATCGTCCCGATCCATCTCAGAGACCAGGCACGCATAACTCAATCGCTTGCGAGCGAACGGATTGACCGTACCCGCTTCATCGGCCACGAACATCGCATGGCACCGTCCGGTTTGAACCAGATTGCCGGTGTGCTTGGCCAGTCCGCTGACCAGGACGTAGAACGCATCTCCGTGCTGCACATAGGGCGCATAACTGGCGTTGGGAATGCCATGCGGATCCACGGTGGCC
>JBKCUI010000202.1:0-2828 GCA_046318495.1 Pirellula sp.
CGCTCTCGATCTATTTGACTGGAGCCGACGGTGAGGCTTGGAGCGTTCCCTCGACCGTCGATCACAACATCACGAAAGTCGTCTCGGGGATCGCAGTCACAGCGCTACCACCAGCCATCGCAGCCCAAACCGCCGTACGATTGCTTCCGGGATGAGTCGAACCAGTAAACCGCATCTTCCTATCCACCACCGCTCTTGTCTTCTTGTCTCTGTGTCCTCTGTGACTCTGTGTTTCCGTTCCCCTTCGAACGACAACCAAAAGACTCACAGTCACACAGAGATCTCAGTGCCATACGATTCGTGAGCTCCAAACGCGCCCGACCTAAAGGATGACACCAAATGCTCTCCGCGTTTGAAGCGATTCATCCACCTCGTAATGCTTGCTGCAATCGTCACCATCCGCAGCCTTTCGCTCATCCGCACAATCCGGCCGGCCGATACTTTCGTCCATGGAGACCGATCGTCCACAGGCCAGGGAACGTATGGCCCGATCCCTTGCACTGCTAGCATTTGCCATAGCATGGTTAGTTGGCGTTCCAGGTTGCGGCCTGGGTCCGAAAACGTTGACGCATACGCGCCTGCGCTACAACGATGCAGTCAAGGAGACATCCGAACAGCAGCTGCTTCTCAATATCGTCCGATTGCGATACTCGGATACGCCGAGCAGCCTGGCAATTTCGACCATCGCCGATCAGCACGAGCTTTCGACGAACGCCCAGATCGTTCCCTTCTTCACCTCGGCCGGAGCTGGCGATTTTGGAACCTATGGTTCGCGACTGCTTCCGCAATTGGGCATCGCGGGCGCCAGTCGCCCGACGCTCAGCTACACGCCGCTCGACGACGAAGACTTTGCACGACGACTCTTCACACCGATTTCACTCGACGGTGTCGCTTACCTCTCCAAGACCACGTGGCCGATTTCGAGTGTCTTCCGCTTGTACTTGGAAAACTTGAATTGGGTCTCCAATGCAGAGACCGCCAGCGGTCCGACGCCTCGCCAGCCTCCGATCTATGCAGAGTTTCGCGATGGAGTGGATGCGTTGCAAAACCTTCAAGATCAAGGTTTGGTCACGATCTATACCGAAGAACGCACCGAAGTGCTTCGCGATGGCATCGACAGCCATTCAATGACGACAACGGAGATCGTCGAGTGTATCAAGAACGACATCGACATTTCCCGTTCGCGAGGCGAGATATCGCTTCAGCGCAAACGGATGCAACAAGTCCTTCGCGTGGGCGATGTCGTTCCAGACGACCCGGATTGGATACGCTTCACGCATGCGTTTAAACTCGATCCGACGCAGCGCACGTTCGACTTGACCCTCGAAGAAGTCGACCCATATCTGCAGGACGCGCCGCCCAATGGCTTGGTCAAACTCGACTTGGAAACGCGATCGTTGCTTCAAGTTTTGTTCTTCGTATCACACGGCGTAGATGTTCCAGCGGTCCACATCCAGACGGGAATCGCTCCGGTGACGTGCGACTACAACGGGCAACCCTTTGACTGGTCGCAAGTCCTCGGAGATCTTTTTCGGATCCGGTCGACCGCCTCTCGGCATCGCCCCAAATCGGCACAAATCGCGGTTCGCTACAAAGACCACTGGTTCTACATCGACGATGCCGATCGCGACACCAAGTCGACCTTTTCGCTGCTGATGGAGGTTTCTCGACTCGAATTGGCCGCACAGCCCAAGCAATCGCCACTGCTAACCATCCCACTCGGCCGCTAACTCGTTTCACCGCCCCAACTCACCACTACGTGCCACCCACCTATCTTGCCTCAGGAGCATATGGGCACATAAAGCTGCTCGACATTCACCCATCGAAAGCTGGGGGCCCATCAAGATTTCGGCAACTCGCCGAGGCATAGACCACTCTTCAATTGATAACAAGCAAGATTCATCACGCATGGCGGTCGAATCGCGGGATGCAGGGCGCTCAAATCCTCAGATACAGAGCGCATCCCAAGCCTACCGCGATGGCTTAAGCGACGCGGCGGTACCTTGATATCTACTCCCAAGCACCAGAGCGGAGTCGTTTCCCACAGACGCGAGCGACTACTTTGTCGCAAACACCTGCCGCACCGCGTGTTGCCCGCGCCGCCAGCGGTGCTGATGCTCCTGAGCGTGCTGCGATAGCGACTCCGGCGAACCCGCCGCGCTTCCTTGAAAGTACTTCTTGAACCGCCAAACCAAATCGATCCACATCGAGCCATCGATCCCCAATCGCTTCAAGATCGGCTCGACTTCCGCCGTCATCTTGGGCTTCCCCAAACTCGGGCGATGAATCGCGGTCCACTTGAGCAACGCCACGTAATCCTTCAGCGACATCGACAAAAAGCCTTTGTCGCTGGCTCGGACTCGCGAAGTGCTCACCTGCGGACCGGGTTTGCCCCGCTCATCGAGCGTCAAGGGCGCCAACCAAGCATCCCGCAAGATCGCAAACCCTCGCTTCGCTCGCTTGGCCTTTGCACGCCTGGCTCGCAGTTGATCCGGGGTCGAAGTCCGATGGATTTCGCCCGCTTCCTCGGTGGACAACACCACCGTCTCAGCAGCCATCGACGAGATCGTTTTCCCTTGCATGGCTTCGATCCGATCAAATGCCGACGTATGCCGGGATTCTTCAGGTT
Source organism: Pirellula sp. (assembly GCA_046318495.1). Classification (GTDB taxonomy): domain Bacteria; phylum Planctomycetota; class Planctomycetia; order Pirellulales; family Pirellulaceae; genus JBKCUI01. The sequence goes on from JBKCUI010000202.1 coordinate 2,630, forward strand.
TCGTAGCCATCGCCGCACGGATCGGATTCAGGTCAACATACATGCTGCAAGCCAATAAACCCGCTTCGTCCCGAATCGCTTGGGCTTTGAACCGGCCTTCCCAAAAGCGCCCTGTGCATTCGTCTTGGCGATTGGCCAACCGTGCGATGGGTTCGGAGAGCGCCCGCATGAACCACGAAGGATTGCTAAGCCGCTCCCG
>JBKCUI010000203.1:0-8940 GCA_046318495.1 Pirellula sp.
TGGATCTTCGGTTTGAGAACCATGAGAGCATGTCGTGCGTAAGCTCTATGAAACACAGAGGCACGGAGGGCACAGACGGAGAGCCGACAGAGGGGCAGGGTAGCCAGCTTCGCTAGAAGGTGGGATCGCGATGGGAGACGCGGAGATGTAAGGGCAACGCAGGCGCGCAGGACGAATGGAAACACCGAGGCATCAAGGGCTGAGCGATCTGGCGATTGCAGAACTCTAGGCCTTATCCCTGTGGCTCTGTGTTTCCCAGTCTGCAACGTCCGCGGGATGCGGGGTTAGGGCTTGGACTGCGTCTCGGAAGGCGGTCGGGCTTGGATCCAGCTTTCGTCGAATTCGGCGTGCTTCATGCTTTTGCCACCTTCGACAAAGAAGCTATAGATCGCGTGCAACCGATCGTCGGAGGATTGGATGATGGCTGGATAGTGGTACGAGCCGGAGGAGTGGTCTTCGAGGTGGCGCGTGAAGGTCCAGGTGCGGCCTTCATCGAGCGAAAGCGAGACCGCCAATCGATTGCGACCATTTTGAGTGTCGTTGTAGATAAGAACCCAGTGGCCATTGCGCAGTCGCACCGCATCGAGGCCGGAGCCGGGGTTGGGCAGTTCGCTCGATTCGACGGACCCCCAGGTTTCTCCATCGTCGGAGGACGTGCAAACGCGGATGGTTTGGGTGAAGCCGTTTTCGCGCATGTAGGCGACCAGCGTGCCGTCGTCGCGGCGCAAGACGCTCGGTTGGATGTTGCCAAAGCCGATCAGCGGCTTGCTGGCTCGCCACGACTGGCCCGCATCATCGCTGATGGCCATCAAGGAGAAGGAGTAGGTGTCACTGTAGAGGGGCAGTAGCAAGCGGCCGGATGGAAGCTGCGTCGGTTTGCAGCGAGGTTGCCAGCCGAGGCGTTGGTAGAGTTTGTCGGCCAGACGCGATCGGACTTCGTCGATTTCCGTTTGGAGTTTGGCGGGGATGGGTTGTGGGGCGTTCGCGACCAAGGCATCGAGCAAGGGGAGGGCGGTGGGGCTGAAGTCATCGGGTTTGAGCCACAAGCTTGATCGCGCATTCCACGAAGGCGATCCTTGGCCGGCTGGTTTTTCCGAGATGAGCTGTTGGGTGATGCACGATTCCCAAGTGTTGGCCAGCACCAGTGGCCAGAACAGATGGAGCGTTCCGGACGGGGCGACCCACATGCAGGTATTTCCGTCTGGGAAGCCAGGGGTATCGACCATTAAAAAGGGTTCGGACCACGAGGTGGCCCCGCGAGGTTTGCGGGCACCGTACACCGCCACGTCATCTGCTTTGCGTTCGCCCGAGCCTCGGTACCAGGAGACCAGCAATTCGCCATCGGCCAGTTCGACGATGCCGGGAGCGTGGTTGTGTTGTGGATGGAGTGGGAAAACGAGCTCGGACGCGAAAGGCGGGGAGCTGGGTTGCTTGGTGGTTTGCCACGCGACGCATGGAGTGCCATAGGCGAGCAGAATCGCGAAAGCAAGAGTCAGACAAAGGGATGATCGCATGAGGATTTGCTCCGCATAGCCAAGGGAGAGGAGTGCACCGCAGAGGCAAGTGGTACGAGATTGCATTCCGACGGCGGTCTATCCAGCATAGCGTGCGACGTGCCCAGTACCGATCACCCCCTGTACCGATCACTAGGTCCGTCGCCGCCCCGCCAAATCCCAAGCCCCCACCCCAATTTGTGCCTGGCACCTATTGATTGGGCTCGGCACCCACGACCCGGCGGTGGATTGCTAGCACATCGAGATGCCTGCCAGCAGCCGAAGAGCAGTGCCTGGTACCGGGCGGCTGGCACCGGGCAGCGTAATCTCTGTGGACTCTGTGGCTCTGTGTTTCCCAGTCCGCGCAGTCTGTGCCTGGCACCTATTGTTTGGCGGAATTCTAGCGAAGCGAGATGTGGGCACGCGATTGCAAAGAAAGTGCCTGGCACCAAGCGGTGGGACGGCGTGCGGGGAGGGTGGCGGAGAAGCTCTGCTTGCAAGTCACTGCAAAGAACAGTGCCTGGCACCGAGCGGTGGGCCGCGGGCGGTGGGCTTGTCCATCGCCTGCCCCACGATCCATGCGCCAGGAGCATCCGACAGCAAAACGCAAAAACAAAAAAACCCAGCAAAAAGCTGGGTTTTGATGGTTGCTGATGGCAACGAAATGACCCCGACGGGAGTCGAACCCGTGTTACCGCCGTGAAAGGGCGATGTCCTAGGCCTCTAGACGACGGGGCCGGCCTTGGAAACTGGACGCGAAAGTGTACGAGACGAGGATGGCCTGTCAAGCCTGAAACGTTGCGTCTTGTTGTCGAGCAATGAAAACGAGGCGGCTCGAAAATCGGCCGCAGGAGGAACCCAGGTTCCGGGATGCCGTTGGCAAACGGAACCTATTTGGTTTCTTCTTTGGTAGGTTGGGGATCGTTCCCCTCCGAACTGCGCTGGATGGCGTCGTAGACTTCCCGGCGATGGACCGGAACTTCTCGAGGGGCCTCCACACCCAATCGGACTTTGTCACCGCGAATCTCCACCACCACGATGGTGATTTCGTTGTTGATGACGATGCTCTCGTTCTTTTTTCGAGATAAAACCAGCATGACTTCCCTTCCTCCAATCCTTGGGCAAAAAACCCAACTCCTCACCTCTTGAGTCTGTAGACAGCTTCGTCAACGATGTAAGTCGTGGAAAATCAACAGCCTACGTTGCTACTTCTCACCCTCAACTCTAAACCCAACCCTCCTGCAGTCAAGAAAAACCGCCGACTGTCAAGCCGATTTTTTTCAAAAATTCCTTTTGGTCTGCTAATCTTAGCCCAGTCGTTACGCACTCCCACTTTTTTCGCCACACACCCAACACCTAGGCCATGCAGGACCGGAATTGCTCTCAAAACCGTGAGTCGAGCGCCTTGAAAACGACGCCTCGGCGGAGTTGGAGCGACGGGTTTCTCGCGGATTGGCTGGGGGTGTTCCTCGTGTTTTTTCTCTATGCGGGCGGTTTGGTTCCCGGGGTCAACGAGCCGCATTACTGGACGAAAGCCGCCCATTTCTGGAATCCGTCGCTCGGGCGCGGCGATTTGTTTTTGGAGTCGGGCAACGCCCATTGGCTGTTCTATGCCACGTGGGGAGCATTGACGCAATGCTTGCCGTTGCCTTGGGCGGTGTGGGTCGCCAGGTTGGGTATGTGGGGGCTGTTGGCCGCGGGATGGACGTGGATGATGCGAGGTGTGCTGCGCGATTCGGCCTCGATGCGAGATTCGAGTGCGACTGCGTCGGAGGGACGGAGTGAATCGGGCGGTTCGAATGGGAACGGTCGATGGCCTTGGATTGGCACTTTGACCGCGGCTGCTTGGTTGGCGGCCATGCATTGGGGGCATTGGTCAGGGGAGTGGGTGGTCGGCGGGGCGGAGTCGAAGGTGGTCGCATATGCCGCAGTGTTTTTTGCTTTCGGATGCTTCTTTCGCGGACAATGGGTCTTGGGTTGGTGGGCTCTCGGGGGTGCGTCGGCGTTTCATGTGGTGACTGGGATTTGGGCGACGTTAGGGGCGCTTGTGATCACCGGGTATGAAGCGGTTTCGCGAGGAAATCCTCACGGGGAATCGACCGTGTCGAGCGGTGTTTCTGGGCGTCTGGCGACCGGTTCGAATGCGTGGTGGCGGCAACATCGTTGGGGTCTGCTGGGGATAACGGTGGGATTGGCCGTGGGGGTGATTCCGCCGTTGTGGAGCGATTGGAATGCGACCTCGGAGCAAGTCTCCGCGGCTGCGGCAACTCAAGTCTATCGGCGGCTGGGGCATCATTTGGCGCCGTCGAAGATCAGCATGACGCGTTGGATCTCGTTTGGGGTGTTGCTCGTTTTCGGGGCGGTGGTCCTAGCGATGTTGTGGCGAGCCGCGAAGAGTCGCGATGGGGATCCCGAATCGGATGCACCGAGCCGTGTCGGCTGGAACGCGTGGCCATTTGGGTTGCGTTGGTCGTGTTCGCAAGCGGTGTTCGCATTGGGCGTGGCGGCGATTGGGCTGGTGCTCGATTACGGCATCGGGAGCGTGGATCGGGAGCTGGCGGCAAAGGTTTTGAAGGTGTATTGGTTTCGATGGAACGACGTCTTATGGCCAATGGCAACGGCGGCAGGTTTGGCAGCACTCGCCTATGGAACGCTTGAGTATCGGCCCTCGCCCAAGGGGGCGCGTTGGATGGCGTTGGGAGTGCTGTTGAGTTCGGGCGCGTTGGTGGTTTTTGCGCGAACGCTGGAAAATCGAAGCGAGTGGATCCCGTTCGGAGATCGGGCGTCGTTCCTTGCCAAAGGCTACGACGAATCGCAGCAGAAAGCCCATTTTCAGGACTGGTTGGCCGTGTGCGCGTGGGTGCGCGATCAGACCGACCCGGCCGGATTGTGGTTGACACCTCGGAATCAGCAATCGTTCAAATGGCATACGTTGCGAGCCGAGTTGGTCGCTTGGAAAGACATGCCGCAAGACGCAATTTCGGTGGTCGAATGGGCCAAGCGATTGGATGATGCGTATCGGTACAACGAGGACAAGCAGTTGCAGCCGTGGACCGACGCGCAGCTTTGGTCTCTCCACGAAAAGTATGGAATTCGGTATGTTCTGGTCGATCGGCGAGTGGCCGGGCAGATGCCACCCCTTTTGCCGATGATTTATCCGACAGCCGGCTCCGCCAACGAGACGTTCTTCGTGTTCGAGTTTCCGAAAGGCGAAGCGATCGATCCCAAGATGCAGTTGCGCCGCGATGCATCGAGTGCGCAGGAGCCTTCTGCTGGTACGATGGAATCGCAACACCCGTAAACCCTTCCTTTTTGAAGCCAGTTCGCAGTACTTCCATTGAGTAAGAAACGACCGACATCGACCACTCCTTCCTCGGGAGCCAAGGGTTCTGCTTCCAAAAGCGCCGGGGAAAGCAAGCCGGGCAAGGCCAAGGCTGCGGAGCCCAAAGCCGTGCCTACGTTCAAGTCGGTGGCGGAGAATCGCAAGGCAAAGCATCATTACGAGATCCTCGACTCGATCGAGTGCGGGATGGTGTTGCACGGCAGCGAGGTCAAGAGTTTGCGGAATGGTCGTTGCAGCATTGAAGAGGCCTACGGGCGGATCAAGGATGGCGATTTATGGTTGGTCGATTGTGAAATCGATGAGTATCGCCAAGCCACCTTTTGGAATCACCCGACGAAACGGGTGCGCAAGCTGCTGTTGCATCGGCGCGAGTTGGCGCGATTTGCGGGGCGGGCGAAAGAACGCGGGCTGACGTTGATTCCGCTCCGCCTGTATTTCACAGACCGGGGGCTGGCCAAGTGCGTGATTGCGCTGTGCAAAGGTCGCAAGCTTCACGATAAACGCGAAGTATTGAAAAAAGCCGATGCGCGCCGCGAGATCGATCGGGCGATGAAGCAGCGTTCGCGTCGATGACCCCATTGCATTGGCATCGCAACGTTCGCGGGACTGCCGTTTCGAAATGGACTAAAGCACCGTTAGGAGAACAGCATGTTGCTTGAGATTCGCGAATTAAAGAAATCGTATCGCGAACCCGGCGGCGGGGAGATCCCGATACTGGATATTCCCGCGTTCGACATGGATGCTGGGGAGCAAGTCGTATTGCGTGGGGAGAGCGGCGGCGGGAAGACCACGCTGTTGCATTTGATCTCGGGTATCGTGCCGGCGGATTCCGGTTCGATCAAACTCGAAGGGGTTGAGTTGCAAGGATTTTCCGAGGCGAAACGCGATCGGATCCGGGCAGCGAAGATGGGTTATGTCTTTCAAACGTTCAATTTGCTGCCGGCCTTTACAGCGCTGGAAAACGTGCGATTGGCGATGACTTTTGCAAGGCGTTCGATCGATACGGCGCGGGCCAAAGAGTTATTGCGACGGGTGGGACTGTCCGATCGCATGAACTACTTGCCCAACCAAATGTCGGTGGGGCAGCAGCAGCGGGTGTCGGTCGCACGCGCGCTGGTCAATCGGCCCAAGGTATTGTTGGCAGACGAGCCGACCGCCAACGTCGATCCGGCCAATCAAGATCGGATCATCGAGTTGATCCAAGAGGTTTGCCGAGAGGAAAGTGTGGCACTGTTATTGGTGACGCACAGCGATGAAGTCTCGCGTCGATTTGGTCGCGTGGAGCAGTTGAGTCGGATCAATCGAGCGATGGCACCCGTCCGCGGCCCGGAGTTTTGATGCGAGTTTCGATGGCTGCGCGGCGCTGCATTTATGCGTGAATACACTCCTTTAAAATTGCATTGGTAAAGCCCCTTATGAACTTGCTCGCAATCGCCATTCGCAATCTATCTTACCGGCGCTTGGCCACTTTTTTGACCGCCTTATCGATGGCTTTAGGCGTGGCGTTGGTGGTGCTTGTGTTGACGATTTCAGGCGTGATTGAAAAGTCGCTCGAGCGGAGCAGCAACGTCGGTTACAACTTGATCATCGGCGCCAAGGGGAGTCCGTTGCAGTTGGTATTCAATACCGTGTTCTTTTTGAGCAAGCCCGTCGAGAACATTCCGTATTCGTATTACATGGAGTATTTGCCGGGGGATGGTCGCCAGCAGGAGCTTGCGAGGATCGGAGGGGAGTTGAAGGAACCGGATCGCAAGGGACTTTATTCCTTCTTGATGAAGGGTGGATTCGCGATCCCGTTGTGCATGGGGGATTACGTGGAGCAGTTTCGCTGCGTAGCAACGATCCCCGAGTATTTTGAATGGCTCAAGCATGGGAATGATCAGGATTACCGCTTCGCTCAGGGGCGTAACTTCGTCGACTTTTCGGAGGAGAACGGATACTTCGAAGCGGTGGTTGGGTCGGAGGTGGCGGAGGTATTGAAGCTCAAGATCGGCGATGAGGTTTTTGCTTCGCACGGCGCGGAGTCCGGAGAATCGCACGCTCAAGGGTTTCGGGTGGTCGGGATATTGGAGGCCACTGGGACGCCGAACGATCGGGGAGCGTTTGTGAACATCGAAGGGTTTTACTTGCTCGAAGGGCATGTGGCGCCCGATCGCGACGAAGAGTCGGGGTTGGAGAAGGCCAACACGGCGCAGGGACCAAAACGGGAGTCGCGATTGTCGCGAGCCAGGTTGCCGATTGAGAAACGCGAAGTGACCGCAATTTTGCTCAAGCCGACTGGGTTTGCGGCGATTGGTTTGGAGAAGCAAGTCAACAAGACCAAGTTCGCGCAAGCGGTGTCGCCGATCGGTCAGATCGAGGGATTGTTGGGGGTGTTTGTGCGGCCATTGCGATGGGCGTTGTTGGGGCTGACGAGTTTGGTGTGCGTGGTCAGCGCGATCGGTATTTTGGTCAGCATCTACAACAGCATGAACGAGCGGAAGAAAGACATCGCCATCATGCGAGCGCTGGGGGCGTCGCGCGATCACATCATCGCCATCATCTTGCTCGAGTCGTTGTTGATTGCGTTAGTGGGTGGATTGGTGGGTTGGTTGGTGGGGCATGCCTTGGGTCCGTTGAGCAATCCGTGGACGATGCCGGCAACGGGGGTGCGAATCGAGTGGTTCAGTTGGAATTCGCAGTGGGAGAAGTGGATCGTGCCGGGGTTGGTGTTGGTCGGGACTTTGGCAGGGGTGATTCCGGCGGTTTCGGCGTATCGAACCAGCGTGGCCAAGTCGTTGTAGGGGGAATGGGCGAGATGCGCCCTGGGGCGTGGGCAACCGGCGAGCGGGTTGCGACGGAAGAAGTTTCCCGATTGGGGCACGCGCGTCCGCTGAAGGACGCAACCGTGCGTTTCCTTGGGAAAACCAAGGGGAAAATGGAAGAGTGCCGGCGTTTTCGCGACGCACGGATTGCCACAAAAGGTGCAAAATTTCTGAAGAGGCGGTGGGAAACTTGTCGATGACGGGCGGGCTGTGACTGGGGGGTGGAGAGCCACGATTTTTTCCGTTGACAGCGGGAAAGCTTGCGATACACTTGCCCGTCCATTTTGGCACCGCGATGGTTGACAGAAATGGGCTTCGCGCACGTAGCTCAGTTGGTTAGAGCGCGTCGCTGATAACGACGAGGTCCGTGGTTCGAATCCACGCGTGCGCACTGCAGGCTTGTTGATCGCATCCCACCAGCGAGTGGTTTGAGGATCGGTCGACGGGTGGCAAAAAATGGTTTGAAGCGAAAAGGTTCCGGGGCGAGCTCGCGAGAGTTCGGCTTGGGGCGACCGGGAGCGAAAGCGACCGGAGGTTGGTTGAAGCGTCTGTCGGTTGCGAAAGCAGCTGGCAGGTCGACAGTCGGGGGTGTAGCTCAGTTGGGAGAGCATCTGCTTTGCAAGCAGAGGGTCATGGGTTCAAGTCCCTTCACCTCCACTGGCGAGAGTTTCCAAAAATCGTCGAAAAAGGGCTTGCGTCCGCGGCGGAAATTTGGATCATTCTCGCTCCCTCGACCGGGCAAGTGAAAAACGCGTGAGCGTTGATCGAGCCCAGTCGAGAAAACTGTTCGAAAGGTTGCTGAGTGGTGTTGACACCGATCAGTGAGCCCGCTAGAATGGTGACCCCTCGCAAACGCGAAAACGCGGTGGCGAGGATTGATCTTTGACAATTTGGTTGGATTGGTAGATGGCATCTAGAAGTGCAATGCCTTGCGAAAGCATGGTGTTGTGCAACTACAATGTTTGAATCGGTCGATTTCCCGATCCGCAAGGATTGGGGTTCTCAACCGTTTCGAACGAGTGCAATTAGAGAATGAATGCGGGAATCCGGCTCGAGCCAGATGCAGCATCGGTGGAGTGGTAGTTGGCGATCGCAAGATTGCTGGCGAAGCGAGATTGGTGTTGGTTCGGTTTGAGGATGAGATTCCGATGGTCAAGTTACTAAGGGCGCACGGGGGATGCCTCGGCATTGAGAGGCGATGAAGAGCGTGGAAGTCTGCGAAAAGCTTGGGGGAGCCGACAAACAGGTGATGATCCCGAGATGCTCGAATTAGCATGCACTGAATACATAGGTGCATGTG
>JBKCUI010000204.1:0-10381 GCA_046318495.1 Pirellula sp.
TCGTACGGTTTGTCGTTGACCATGCGTTCGGCGTCGGCGATTTCTCCCGAGACCTCTGCAAAGAGTCGCTGCTTCTTCTGAACACCATCTCGGTTCTCTTTGGGGATGGCCGAAACGGATTCAGGTTCGCCGCGCGATTGCAACGCTGCAAGTTTGTCTTTCAGTTGCGCTCGAACGGATGGATCGAGTTCTTCACGCTTTCGGTAGGCGTTTGTGAAGTAGTTCAAAGCGGCCGCTCGGTCACCGAGCGACATGGATTCCAGTCCTCGCTCGTACCAATCGCGAGCGGGCATGTCTTGTTGGCTGTCTGGCCCTAGGTTCATCGCAGGAGCGTTGACGCCGCTAGCTTGGGCGATCCGCGATGGATCGGTGCTCGGTCGATACAGGCCGGTTTGAACGCCACCTTGGTCGCTCAAGTTACCGGCGGCTTGCGTCACTCCTCCGGTTGCGTCGGTGCCAACCGGCAATCCCGGCACGCCACCGCTGCGCTTGATCGCTCGGTCGATATCCATGGCGACTTCGCTTGGCCAGATATGCTCCTTGCCGAATTCGGTATCAGGAACCCGCAGTGACTTGGCTTGGTCGATGAGTTGTTTGGCCGCCACCAAATCACCGCGCTGAAGCGCGAACTTGGCTTGTGCCGCCAAGCTCGAAGCTTGGGCCACGGCCTCGGCGTTGGCCGAGCGAGGTGCAGCCGCGATCGGTGCGTTGCCTGGTGCAAGAAATGCTGGTCCGGTCGCCGGAGCAACAGGACCGGGTCCTGCGCTCGGGGGCAACGCAGCCGGTGCTGTGGTGGCCGGTGCTGTGCTCGCCGGGGGTGGCATCAAACTGCCGCTCTTAGGAAGCGGCGGTAGGTTGCTCGGCGGATTCACTTTGTCGGCCCCGGATTGCTGTGCGAGTGCACATGCCGGTGCGGTCACCACGGCTGCGACAATGCCGATAGGCACGACGGCAGGCGCAGTCACCACATAGGCTGCGGTCAAAAGCCGAAACGTCCTTAAGGGATTTAGGTATTTCAACGCGACACTCCTTTATCGCTTCCAATGATGACTAAACGCTTGCCGTATCGAATCAGCCGATGGTCCAGGGAGAACATCCCGCGCAGTACGCGTTCGCGATGCGTCCATGCAACACGCAGGCGCAGTGCAAAGGATTTTCGCCCATGATCGTTCTGAAACGACACTGTGCTCGTTGGGAATAGTTCGATTCGCCAGATGCGGTCAAGGCCACTTTCTGACGTCGAGGAACTTTTTTTTGAAATGCTAATTTGGGGGATTTATCGCTCATTGCGGCATCTTTCCAAGCTTGTGTGGGTACCCGGTTTTAACACTGATCGGACGGTTATCGGACGTCTTGTCGCTCCCACAACCTCAACCTGGAAAAGCACAAGACCGAGCGTCTAAACTATTGAAGTTGCGCAATTCGAGTTTCATCCCGTTTCACTTCGCGATCCCCCTCGGTTTTTCGTACTCGCACGCCGCGTTAGCAGTACACGTACTCGTACTCGAAGAAACGCCAGCGAGTCGGTGTACGAGTACCATTTCATTGAGTGCGAGACGAGGGGAACCCAAAGTGCGCAACTTCAAAAATCTAAACGCAGGTTCGCTCGATGCTGAGTGGTTCTACGCGGAGTGGCTTTACCATTCCGTTTGAATGGATTTGCTCGAGCTAGCCCGAGACAGCGATTAGCGATAAATGGTTCCGCCAATGGTTTGGAACGGAGCTGGCTGGGCTGCTTGAACGGATACCGTCGGCAAGCCCTGCGAGCTTGCCGCCGATGGCCCTTGCCTCACCGGGGTTGGAATGGCTTCAACCGTCGAAGAGTTTTGTTGTTGCTGATGCAATTCGAACTGCTGCTGGTAATAGCCTGAGGTTCGAGTGATCGAGACGGCATTGCCGTTCGAGATCGGGCTGCCACTCGGGCGCACCTGGGTGTTTAGAAAAGGATCGCTGGGCCCGCCAACAAGGGCCGCGAAGGTATTGGAGGTCGGTGTATTCGAAGGTCGCGCTACCGGAGCAGGGAGTTCGGCAATCGTTCCCGACGGAGCGATGCCACTGGATGCGATCTGCGCTGACGCCAACCTGGTATTACCCGGAGTCGCTGCGTTCAACCCGCGATCCACTGGGCCGCCGGCTGGGATATAGCCGAGTGCGACTGCTGTGTGTTGTTGCACCTTTCCACCGCCATCTTGAACCCACGATTGCCAAGCCGACTGCAGCTTCCCGAGCTTCGGATAGCCATAGTACTCCGCCACTGCAGCCGCCCAGTCTTCGTCTTGCATTCCGCGCTGCAAGAACTGCACGAACTGCTTGGGTCCTCCTTGAGCGATGAGGAACGCGCACAAGCTATAGCCTTGAGCGTACAGCGGCATCATGTCTTTGGGGTATTCACGCATAGCGAACAGTGCGTTGAACGGAAAGCACCGTCCTTCAACCATGAATTGGATCAGCGCCTTGTCGTGTTTAGTACGCTCGCTGTTGTGTTCCACCGTGGTGCACGCACCCTCGTCCGCCCATCTCGGCAGGGGCTTGCCCAGCACCGCGAAATGCGTCGCGAGAACGCAATGGGTCATTTCATGCGGAAGCACGCTATCGAGGATGCGTTCGCGCGTGCCGCTCAACACCATCTGGATCTGTCGCACCTGACCGCCCGCCAAAACGTATTTGGTCTCGCCGCTGGCAAGCAGTCGCGGGTGGCAATGAACGACAACAGGCACTTTCTCGAACCACTCGGGCAACGAATGCCCCAACCAGTGCGTGGCCAAATGGGTCCGGTAGGCTTCGGCCATTTCGCCGACTTCCCTCGCCAAAGCAGGGTCATTGGTAAAGACCCGGAAATGTGCGGTTTCGGCTACGAACTGCTGTGCGTATGCCGATTGCGGAATCGTGGTGATCAGGCTACCAAACAGTAGGGCGATCGCCCCGAAGAAACCTTTGACGTCCATGCCGCGTTGATTCTCCCGTAGGAATCGACCGCGAGAGAACGTCCTGCTCTCTCGTCCATTCGATTCGACTATCGGCCGGAGTCTAGAAGACCCTCAATCCGCGCCTCCAGGTCAATCTTGAACCAAAGATTGAAAAATCTTCGAAGTTCTTATGCTCTGCTAGCAATTCGATTCGGGCGGCAGAACCGGAGGAAGAACCCTGCGCTAACGACGCAACCGTTTCAACGCCTCAATCGATCGCGACTATGGCCGACACGCTTCGAACAACTGAATGGCTTGCGCGTGCGCGGCTATATCATGCACGCGAAGGATCTGGATGCGCGCCGCGCACAATGCCATGGATACCCCCAACGTCCCGAAGGTGCGGTCGATATCCTTGCTGCCCAAGCATTTCGCGATGAAGCCTTTCCGCGAGTGACCGACCAAGATCGGTCGTTGCAAGAGATGAAATACCGATGCATTGCGAATCAACTCGAGGTTGTGCTCATGCGTCTTTCCAAAACCGATGCCCGGATCGAGGCATATCTTCTCCGGTGCAATGCCTTGTTCAATCAAGAAACGGTCCCGGGCTCGCAGGTACTCCAAGATCTCCAGGACACAATGATCATACTGCGGGTTGTCTTGCATCGTTTGCGGCGGCCCAGAGCGATGCATGGCGCAGATACCGACTCCCGATCGACGCGCGACTTCAACCATTTCTGGGTCGGATTCGAGCCCGGAAACATCGTTGAGAATCTCGGCTCCCAGATCGATGGCGGCGCGAGCCACCGATGCCTTGGTCGTATCGATCGAGATGGGGATGCGAAGCCTGCCTTGCAGTTTCTCCAACACAGGGACGACCCGCCTCAATTCCTCGTCTGCAGCAACCGCTTGGCTGTAGGGACGGGTACTCTCGCCGCCCACGTCGAGGATGGCCGCTCCGGCATCCTCCATCGCGAGCGCTTGATCCACCGCGGATTGAAGGGTAAAGAATCGTCCCCCATCCGAAAAGCTGTCCGGGGTGACGTTAAGGATCCCCATCACAACCGTGCGGCCACGCAAATCCAACGTGGACGATCGCAAAGACCATGCTCCGCACGGCGCGCCTGCAAACAGGGAGTCTACATACAGGGAGCGCTCCGCTGCCGCAGGCTTGCGGGATGCGGAGAGGTCTGATTGAGTTGGCGCTCCGCCCTGAGGATACTCTGTCACGATGTGCCTTCATGGATCCATGCACGCAGCAAAGGCCGCCTCTTCCCGAACACAACAGAGGACCTCTTGCGATCCATCAAACATAGTTGGGGGTCGGTGGAATGTATTGCCGAAGATCGATCGCCTTGAACCATTCAATGGTTTTGGTCAAGCCGTCGCGCAGCTTGGTCTGCGGCTCCCAATCCAAGTGCTTTTTCGCCAGCGTGATATCGGGGCGGCGCCGCGATGGATCGTCGGCCGGCAATGGACGCGATTCGAGCTTCGACGTCGAACCGGTCAACTCGATCACTAGTTCTGCCAATTCGCGGATCGAGTACTCCACCGGATTGCCGATGTTTACCGGGCCGATGAAATCGGTCGATTGATTCATCATCCGCATCATCGCTTCGACCAAGTCATCGCGATAGCAGAAGGATCGCGTTTGCTCCCCTTGGCCAAAGATAGTAATCGGTTGATTTTGCAATGCCTGCCGAATGAAATTGGAGACGACGCGGCCATCGTAAGGATGCATCCGAGGGCCATACGTGTTGAAGATCCGTACGATTCGGATGTCCACCTTGTTCTTGCGGAAATAGTCCATGAACAATGTCTCCGCGACCCGTTTTCCTTCGTCGTAGCACGAACGGATCCCGATCGGATTGACGTTGCCCCAATACGTTTCGGGTTGCGGGTGCACTTGCGGGTCACCGTATACTTCACTGGTGCTGGCCAACAAAATTCTGGCCCCGCAGCGCTTCGCCATCCCGAGCATATTGATCGACCCCATCACCGATGTCTTGATCGTCTTGATCGGGTTGTATTGATAGTGGCCGGGAGCTGCAGGGCAGGCCAAGTGGTAGACTTGGTCGACTTCCAACTGCAAAGGCAAAGTAACGTCGTGTCGGATCAAGTCAAAGTTGGGCTTGCCCAGAAGATGGCTGACGTTGGTTTTCTGCGACGTAAAGAAGTTGTCGACGCAAATCACATCATGGCCTTGTTCGACCAATCGTTCGCACAAATGCGATCCTAGAAATCCAGCCCCCCCCGTAACTACGATCCGTCTAAAACGCTTGTCCATCTTCACTGTCTCTTGGGGGGGCATGGGCTCTCGGAGTGGTACTGAACCGACAACATGCTCCGAAGCGTCCGAAAAATCGCGGGAACTAAGCCAACCGTGACTTCGGAAATGCGGAGCAACCGCGATCGCATCCACGCGACGTAGAAAGGTGGCACTCCATCGGTCCTGTCTCCAGACGTCGATCCTGTTTTCAGACAGGGACCGCGGGCAAGATTATAGATGCCCAGTCGTGAAATACAAGGCAACCCGGCACTTCGAAGGGGTACATTCGCAGGGATTGCAAATGCCGCCCATTGCGAATCGGTCCAACGCCATCGTTTGCGGGCCATCGCTCCCAATCCCACGACGCAGCGCTCGGAATCCGAAGAGCATCGACCGCCCCAAACGAGCCCCCCCCGAACTCGAAGTCGCACGGTTTGAGACTTCGCCGTTTGACAGATCGGCGGAAGAATCGTTGACATCTTGGGGAACGAACCGCTTGCGCCGCACGGGCATTCGCTGTGTGTGTATGGAACACCCTCGCCCCGGGTGGTCGCGCTGCGATGGGCGAGTTGGAAACGCTTTGAATCAAGCAACGGACCCTTGCCTCTCCACCCCTGTCGCGTTCCGCGTTTAGCCCCTGCGGGAGCCTCCGGAGATTCTTGCACTAAATTCCTGCATTGCCTCTTGAAACACGGTTCCCAGATTCCGAAACTACCCGGATGAAATCGGTTCTCACAAACTCTTTAGACCATCCGCCACAGCGCTTCTTGACGACCTCCTGGACGATGATTGCTCAAGCGCATCAGGAGAATCCGGCGTCGCATGAAGCCCTGTCCCAACTTTGCATAGCCTATTGGCAACCTCTGTACCACTTCTATCGACGCTACCAACTCCCCAGTCAGGCAAATGCGGATGGCGAAGACTTGGTGCAATCGTTTTTCGTTTGGCTCATCGAATCCAATTCGATCAAGTACGCCGAGGAACAACGCGGTCGCTTTCGAACCTTTCTGCTGGCTTGCTTCAAGCAATTCCTCGCCAGCCATCAACAGTACGCGAAAGCCTCCAAGCGTCGCCCCGTCCAACCTGTGCTCTCGCTCCATGAAATCGCTCCGGAACGGATCGTCGCGTTGGATTCCTACCAAAGCATGACCGCAGAACAAGCCTTCGACTACGCTTGGGCGCTGGAAATCGTGGACCGCGCGATGAAGCGACTCGAAGACGAATGGGACCGTGCAGGACGGCGAGACCGCTTTCTCGCCCTGCGCAACCTGCTTGCCGGAAACCCAGAAATCCGCGGACGAGATCTAGCGACGTCGCTCGGCATGACCGAAGGCGCCGTTCGAGTTGCGATTCACCGTATGCGAAAGCGATTCGCTGAGCTTCTGCGGTACGAAGTTCTCCAAACCTCAGCGAGCCCCACAGACGCCGATGAGGAGCTCAAGTACCTCATCGAAGTGCTTCGTGCATGACCCGAATCACTTCTGCTGCCTGGGCAACGGAACGGGTACGCTGGAACACCCGGCGAGCTGGAACCAAATCAGTCCGCCAGGACCTTCCACCGCTTGAAGAACCAAACCGTCGAAAACGCTAACGCGAGCAAAGCGGCAACGACCATCCAAGTCTGCTGGCTGCCGCCGGACGTGTTCGCCGGGAGTGTTACCGATTCCAGTCTGCGAACTAGAAAACGAATCTCACCGCGACTTTGATCGGCACTTCGGATCTGCTCGAGGACCTCGATCTGCTCCGACGTCGACTTTTCAGCATTGAACTGATAGACGCTGATCGATGGTATGTGCTGGTTGATAAAGACCAGCCGGTGCTCCCCCAGAGCCAGCTTGCCTGCCTCCACCACCGCGCCCAATCGCAAGATTGCCCAGCCGTCACGAATCTCCGATGGGCGAGGAATATCAATGAACTTGATGGTTGGCTTGAGCTTCTTTCCGTCCAGTTCAAGCTCTACGTCCGACAGGAACTTCGCACCGTACTTTTCCACTTCGCTGGGGGAGATCCGCTTATTGGAATCCAAATCGATCTCCGCGAGAACTCGCTGCGCGATTTCGGCACCGGGCTCCAGCACCATAGAGAAGTAAACTCTCTCTGGGGAAAAACCGACCAATGCAGACTGCACATACTCGTCCACAGGATGCGGCCCAGGTGTTGCCGTAGCGCACCACGTCACCATCGTCACGGCGATGCAAATCCAGCGGCCGATCACGGGTTCCACCACTTCTTGCCGTAATCGTTGTTCGGATCGCGATACATGGTATGGATGTGATTGTTGGGATCGCCCCCCATGCTTTGAGGCGCAAACTCGATGAACACCGTCGGCCCGTGAATACGGAAGTAAGCCGGAGCCCCAGGCTCGGTCGATCCGCTCCAAGCAAACCAGGTTTCTGCTACGTTTTTGCGCATTTCTTCGAGCTTCTCCTTGGCGATCGCGTCCGGCAACATGTTGGTCCATTCGCTGGCCAAATCGATAAGCTGGGACTGTTGCGATTCGCTCAACTCGGATCCAGGAATGCCTTCGGGTTCGACCATTTGACCATCGCGTCCTGGCCCGAGCACAAGATTTCGGACTTCAAAGCCCAAGACAGCTTTCTTCCGCTGCGCCTCCGACAGTGTCTTCAGCAACGCATACGATTTGTCGACCTCCGCCCCCAACGGTCGACGCGTCTTGCCCTCGATTTGGTAAACCGCCGGCTGAGCCCCAACGAAACTCGGCGCCATGGTCGAGCGTTCCCCTGCAAAGGTTACGTTGATGCCCAGATGGTGTCCGCCGAATTGCAACATCCAAGGCGCTGTCTCCGAAGGCTTGCCCACGAACGACAGATAGAACTCGTCTGCCCCAAAGTTCAACCGTCCTCCGCGACCGCTCTGCTTCTTGAGGACTTCATCGGATTCGACGATCTGCAGGACTTTCTCGTAGCCGCGTGGGCTCAGCGCCGCGCGAACGACTTGATAGGACGCGTCCCGTTGCTCAGGGGTTAAATCCCCCATCTTCAGCCCCGCGCGGGCTACAATCCCCGTAGGTAGATTGGACCAACGCCGCCGCTGGTCTTCATCCTCGAAGGCAAAAACCAACGCCGCCCGCTGCGATTCGCTCAGCCCCTCTTCCAGCTTCTTGGCGGCTTGAACCACACCCGCCGTTGCCGATTTCTTCTCTCCCCGATCCTGCGCGAGCCCTTGGCTCGCACCTCCCACCCAAAGGCCCACTGTACCCAGCCCACTGAGCACGCCCAGCGAGCCCAAAGCGCACAAAGCCAATCTCGATCTCGGTTTGGTCATCGCGGATTCCTATCGTTTCTCGATTGCATCTTTTGGGTTCAGAGGGTTCAAAGTGCTTTTCACGAAGCAGGGCTTTTCACGGAGCAGGGCTTTTCACGGAGCAGGGCTGTTTAAAGGCAACAACCATGGGTTCGCGCTGCCGATGACCATGATAAAGCAATCGCTGGAGGACATGTTGGTCGATCCACTTCACCCCACCGAGCTTCGCCATCAGGTCGACGAATCGTTTTCTCCGAATCCCAATGCACCTCTTCGATGCTTGTGCATCTACCCACAAAATCAACGGCGAACCGGCATTTGGGTGACGAAATTGCTGGCGATTTGCAAACCGACAATCGACCACGCGAATGTCCTAATGATGGATCCCATCGGCTCCCACGATTCGGCCATCATGCATTGATACACGCCAATCACCGGGAGCAAACCGATGAAAGCGGTTGCTGCGCCGAACAGCGCCATGCGCCGTGTGGTGCTTTGTTGCATCGTATTCGAGATAGGAATCAGCATCAAAATCCAATAGCCGAAATACACCCACCATCGCCCCCCTTGCACGAAAACATACAGCCCCGACGCAAACGCAGCGATGCAACAGACTGCGATCAAATTGGATGACCAAATCTCCTTCCGATTCAGCAAATGGCGGCCGAAGCTGTTGAACCTCAGGAAGGTATTGAACAACGGAGTTGCGATGAGCATCAGCACGACCATCGCGTTGTAGAGAATGATCAATGGGAACGTGATGATCTGAAGTGCGGGGTTGCGCGCGCCCAAACCGTCGAGGAACTGGACGACGAACCATGCGCCGAAAATCATGGCGAATTGATACTTGCTCGCGAATCGGCTCAACCAAATGTGAAAGTGATTGACCGCTCGAAAGATAGGACTGCGGCTGTTGAGCGCATCGATCATGCCGTCGCGAGCGAGCTCGTTGTTTGGCTCCAATCGCAGCGCTTCGCGAAATGCCTCTTGGGCTTGCTTGTAATCGCCGCTCCGGAGCGCTGTCCAACCCAGCGACGTGTGGGCCATCGAGTCTTCGGGAGCCCGCGACAAGGCTTCGCGGGCCGATTGCACCGCCTCGGCGGAACGCCCTAATCGTTCCAAGGAAAGGGATCGCAAGTTGCTGCACGTGGCGTGCTCTGGGTCCGCCCGCAAGCCATGTTCGGCGGCATCGAGCGCCTCGTTCCACTTCTGCTCGCTCATTTCGATCCGAGCGACCAGCGCAAAGTAATCGGCATCGTAGGGATCGAGCGCCACCGCGGCCAATGCCGATTCGCGGGCTTCCCGCGTCCGGTTGCGCGCGAGGAGCACATGCCCGAGGGTGTAATGAACAAACGGCGTGTCGGGTTCGAGGCCGACGGCCCGCTCGGCCTCCTCGGTCGCTTCCTTCCAACGCGATTCATCTTGCAACAAACAGATTGCCAATAGGCTATGCGGTTCGGCTTGGTCGGGATCCTCGGCCAGAATCCCTCGCAGTTCGCGCTCGGCCAAGTCGTAACGGTTTTGGTGGATGAGCAAATGGACACGAGCGATCGAATTCATGCTAACGCTTCACTCCCAAGTACTGCAGGATGGCGTCGTAGTCGCCTCCTTGATTGGAGTACAACGCATGGTTGCGAGCGGTAGAAAACCACTCGAGCGTCGTGGCTTTGCGAGTCTTGGCGGCGGCCAGCAAATCGTTGGTGCCAATCGGTTTGGGCTTGCCCGTACGCAAGGCTTCGTGCAGTTTGGCTTCCACGGCCGCATCGACCACGGCATGCAAATCCGCCCCGGAGAAATCGGCCGTCCGAGCCGCGATCTTTTTGAAGTCGATGTCTTCCTGCGGTTTGCCTCGAATCGCCAACTTCAAGATCTCCGCGCGGGCTGCTTCATCGGGTGGCGGCACAAAGATGACCCGATCGAATCGCCCTGGACGCTTAAACGC
>JBKCUI010000205.1:0-7476 GCA_046318495.1 Pirellula sp.
GCCAAGTCCGCCGGTCTGAAACTCGGCCTGCAAATCTATTCGCTTCGCGGTTTTCCCGTCGACAAAGCCCTGGAACACACGCAAAAGCTTGGCTTCGATCAAGTCGAGTTCTTCAGCGGTATGTTCCCGCTCGATGCCTCCGACGAAGCCATCCGCGCGATGGTGGACAAGGTCAAGGGGCTCGGCTTGACCATCTCCGCCCACGGCGTGAACGGCTTCTCCAAAGACGCAGCCGCCAATCGCAAGGTCTTTGAGTTCGCGAAAAAGGCCGGCATCAAGAACATTTCGGCCGCCCCGACCCCCGACTCCTTCGATAGCCTCGACGAACTCGTCAAGGAATTCGACATCCGCATCGCCATCCACAACCACGGCCCATCGGACCGGTTCAACAAAGTCGTCGATGTGCTGCGAGCCATCGAAGGCCGCGATGCCCGCATCGGTGCGTGCGCCGACTTGGGGCACTACATTCGCTCGGGTGAAAAGCCGGTCGATGTCATCCGCGCTCTAGCGGGTCGACTCTATGGCATCCACCTCAAGGACTTTGCCGAGATGAAGGAGAACACTCGCGGCGTGCTGCTGGGCCAAGGCCATCTCGATTGCGCCGCCGTCTTCGATGCGCTCATCCAAGCCAAATTCCCATCGGACGGTGCGTTGTCCTTGGAGTACGAAGAGAACCCGCAAGATCCGATCGAAGACATCCGCAAATGCGTCGCGACGGCTCGCGAAGCGCTCAAGAAAGTCGCTGTCTAACTCAAGCGCCCGCGAGTCACTCAGCTCCCTGCTGGCGACTACGCGTCGTAATGGTAATGAGGATCTTGGCCGATAAGCTGGCCGAGATCCTCGAAGAAATGCGGATACGTCTTTTCGGTGCAACGCGGGTCGAGGATCTGCGATCCAGGCACACACATCGCGATCAAGGCCAAGCTCATGGCCATGCGATGATCTCGATAGGTCTCCAGCTTGCACGGCTTCAGTAGCTTGGGATAAATGGTCAGCCCGTCTTCATGCTCTTCGACCTTGCCACCCAAATGCCGCAGTTCGCGCGCGAGATCTCCAATGCGATCGGTTTCTTTGTGACGATTGTGCGCGACCCCGCGAACGCGCGTCGGGGATTCGGCAAAGATCGCGACGGCCGCGAGAGTTTGCACCGTATCGCTCATGGCGTTCATGTCGACATCGATGCCTTGGGACGCTCGCCCTTCGATTTCGATCCAATCGTTGGTGTGGTTCAGTCGGCAGCCCATGGACTCGAGCACGCGGGCGAACCCGACGTCCCCTTGCATGGCTTGCATCGATAGCCCTTCGACACGCACCCGTCCTCCGGTAATAGCGGCAGCAGCCAAGAAATAACTGGCCGCTGACGCGTCCGGTTCAATCGCGTATTGGCAACCGCGATAGCGCTGCGGTGCCGCGATGGAATAGCCGTTGTCGCTCAAACGCTCCACGTGCACACCGAAACTCGCCATGACTTGCGAGGTCATTTCCACATACGGCTTGGACACCAGTTCACCGCGCACGTGCAGCGTGACGCTTTCTCGGCAATACGGAGCAGCCATCATCATGCCGCTCAAGAACTGGCTAGAGATGTCTCCGCGAACGCTGGCCGGTCCGCCTCGCAACCCTTCGGCTCTCAAGAAAACCGGTGGGCAGTCGGGCCGATCGACGTTGCGGCTGACGATGTCGGCCCCCCAATCGCGAAGGCCTTGGATCAAATCGCCGATGGGCCGTTCGCGCATCCGCGCCACGCCATCCAAAAAGTACTCACCGTGCGTTGCGGCCAACGTGGCGGTAAGAAATCGAATCGAGGTGCCACTGTTGGCAATCGAGAGTTTGGCAACGGACTTGGCTGGCTGGCCACCGCATCCTTGGACGCGAATGCGATGCGCATCGCGATCCCACTCGATGGCCACACCGAGCTTTTGCCAAGCCTCGACCATGACCTCGGTGTCTTCGCTCTCAAGCGCCCCTTCCAAAATTGATTCGCCATCCCCCATCGCGGCGCAGATCAGCGCGCGATTGGTGATGCTTTTGGAACCCGGCACGCGCACCGATCCGATCACCGGCTGCGTCACCGGAGCCAGCGACACCGCATAAGGCTTCGAATGGCTCGCGTGCGATTTGGTTTCGCTCACGGAGAAGTGATCTTCCATAGACTGGTCGCCCCGCGGACGTACATGGCATTACCCGAGATGGCCGGGGAACCGAGGACTTCGTCCCCCAAGCGATTCGTCTCGACGATCGATCCTTGCTCACCATCGATGGCGACGACGAAACAAACTCCATCCATCGTGAACAAATACAAACGATTGCCTGCGATGACCGGCGAGGACCAGATCTGGTTCGCGTCGGGCAGCCGCAATTGCCACAGAACTTTGCCTGTGAACACATCGCCACACACCAGGACCGTGCGGCTGACGACGTAAACCTTGTCCGAAGCGACCACCGGCGAACACGCGTTGGGATTGAGTTTGTTTTCCTTCCACAACTCGCTCGGCGCGCCGGCACTAGAAAGATCAAACGCGGTTAGCCCACCCGACGGGACGATCAATCGTCCACCGTCTGCGGTGGCTGAAGGAGTCGTTGAACATGCGACAGGAACGCGCCACAGCGATTTGCCATCGGCAGGCGAAATGGCGGTCAAGTCCTCGCTCGATTGCAAGATCACACTGGTCTTGCCGCTGGGCAACTGCACCAAGGTCGGCGATGCCCAGTTGGCTTTGCGCGGCCGATCGATCTTCCAAGCGGTCGTGCCATCCTCGGCGTTCAGTCCGATGGCGAACGAATCCCCTTGGCACTCGATCTGCACGATGACGATTCCATCGGCCACGACCGGCGAACTGCTCATGCCGACATCGTTGCCCGCCTTGGGAAAATCCGAAGCGAGCGATCGGTACCACAGCAAATTGCCTTCGAGGTCGACTGCGGCCAAGTCGTTGGAGCTATAGAACGCGAAGACACGTTTGCCATCGGATGCCGGCGTGGGTGCTGCGTTGGCACTGGTGGGGTGGCAGAACGGACGTCCGCGTGCAACCCATTGTTGTTCCCACTTTTGCTTGCCCGAGCTGGCATCAACGCTGAGCAATCGAATGCGCCGCTGATCCATACCATCGCTGGTGGTGGTGATGACTTGATCTCCGACGACGATCGCTCCACCGACGCTGCGGCCAGGAATGGAGACCTTCCATGCTACGTTCGATTGCGTAGCGCCGTCGAACTTCGCAGGCAGCTTGGCGTTAGCGGCCACACCGATGGCTTTCGGGCCTCGGAACTGGGACCAATCCTCGGCGAAGAGATGGCCCACGCCGGCGGCGCTCATGAGGGTCGCGAGCAAACCAGTCGTTGCGGCTCGGACCGCGCGTTGCGATTTCAATACCATGCGTCAAATTCCTAAATGCGGAGGAGATGTCTTGGGAAGCTAGGGTGGAGTAGGGCAGTGGAGAGGTTGCGATTACGGCGCCAGTGTGATGGCCTTGCCCGTCGCATCGCACAAACGGGCTTGGAACACATACTGCTGCGCCCAAGCTTCCTTCTGTTCGTTTTGACAGAGTTTGATCACGATGCGATTCTCACCGGCACGCAATCGTATCGGAGAGGTGTATTGTTCGATCTGCATACCGGTGTGGTAGACATCGTTGGCGATGACGAGTTCTCCGTTGACCCAGACCTTTTGTGCGTTGTAGCTGCCTACCCGAATCTCGCAGTCGAGATCTTTGGGAACGCGCACGGTGGTTACCCCGTACACGATGCATCCTTTCTCGTTGTTGTAGATCTTGGCGACGTCCAACACGCCTTCAGGGCTGTCGGTCTTTGCGGACTGCCACTGGACTTGGCCGCTCTTGCCTAGGTACGCATCGGCAACGCGATTGGCCAACGCATCGGTTTCGACGGGATAGACGGTGCCGAAGTGTTTGGTCCCGACATTGTCGAAGGGACCGATCAGTTTCCATTCGGTGAGGAACCCGAAGTGTTTGGCTTGATCGATTTTCACGCCGAGTTTGTCCAATCGTCCGACGATGGCGACGATTTGTTCGGGGTGCCGTGCGGCATCGAGCAGCTTTTGCAACGCTTCTTTGGAGAGATCGTCCGAAGCGTTCAGAGCACGGGCGACGGCATCGAATCGGATTTCGAGACTGGGGTCATCGAGCATGCGATCGAGCCATTGGGCTTTGAGTTCCGCGTTGCCATCGGTCAGCCAACGGAACACGGTGTAGCGCGCTTCGCTGTCTTGATTGGTATCGGCTAGGAACGATTCGAGTTGCGCGGTGGGGACGTTGGAGCGGCTGTGGATGGCGTTGGCCAACCCGACCAACCAGTTCTTGCCGATCGGCGAAGCACCCTTCATGGCGCTCAGAACACGCACCAGCGTGACATCGGGATTGCTGCGCAATGTTTTCGCAATCGATGCGGCTTGCTTCATCGCCGCTTCATCCCCCGGTTGCATCGAGCGCAGAACATCGAGTTGGTCCGAGGTGGCATCGGCATAGCATACGCCTGGCAACGACGAGAGGCATGCCACGGTCCCGCACAGCAACCATCCGCAAGACAACCAGGACGCGAGGTGGATTCGCAAAGGCCAGCGCAGTTTCATAGCAACCATCGTTTCTTTCAAGAAGTGCGTGGGGAGGGGCAGTAACGGCTCACCAATGGTTGAGAACGCTCGCTGCCGAGGTCGCCTCATTATGGCGACATTCTTCGCTTCGCAACAGTTGCCAAGAAATCTTCGAAAAGTGTCAAAGCCGCAACGCGCGACTGCATGCGATGCGTGTAGGACCTTGCGAAACATCACCAGAACCGAGCGATTACTGCAAAACGGCGAGCATCCTGGCGGCGTGCATTTCAATGTCCAATTCTTTCAGGAGTTCAGGGCTCGGCGCGCGACGCGAAGGAATCCTGACCAAAGAATCGCGAAGGGTGGCGATCAAATCCTCCATCGAGTCGTGCTGGAAGAGCGCACCGTGATGGGCTGGCCAGTGTGGAATCAGCCGCGTGTGGACTTCAGGGAACGCCCCGTGATCGGGCATTACGTACGGCAATCCGACTGCGTTGGCTTCGAGCAAGAACAGTCCTTTGGGATCGGCGTAGGTGGTCGGCACACAAAACAAGTCGATCGATTCCAGGAACGCCAATTTGCCCGCCCGGTCGACGCTGCCAGCGTACTCCCAACGCCCATCGAGTCCCGCGCGTTGGAGTTTCCCTTTTTGTTCTTCCCAATATGCATGGTGCTGAGGCCCCATCCAGCCAGCCAGCTTCAAGTGCAGTCGTGGGTTGTCTCCCGATCGCGTCAACGCGATGAAGGCATCGACCAATCGGTGCAGCCCTTTTTCCGGAGCCATGCGAGCCAAGTAACCAAGCGTGATCGGCTCCGAGGAGGACTTCTCCGCGCAGGCAGTGGTGGCGGTCTCGCGCAGGTCGCGATGCGCGGCAAAGTCCGCCACGCGTATGGCCAACGGGACGACGTGCAGTTTCGAATCGGGGATCGCCAGCATCCGCGCCATATGGCGACCATAAGCCGTCGAATGGACCAAAAACCCACTGCAATGGGGAACTAGTGCTCGCATCCGCGCGATGGATTGCTCGCGATACGCAGCCGGCAACGCATCCAAGAAGATATCGTCTCCTTGCAGCGTCACGAACACGCGCGCACCGAGCCGCTCTTCGAAGGCGGGGATCGCTCCGCCGATGAGCAAGTTCGACAGCACGATGACTTCGGGCCGGATGTCGCTCTCGAGCCAATCGATCAACTGCTGGAACTCCGCCTTTTGATGCCCTCGCATCCCATCGAGCATGGAGACCGCGAGCGCACCCAGGAGCTTGGGAGAAGTCGTCCCGGCGTTTTTGGTCAGCGCGCGAATCAGCCAGGGTTGATCCAGCCACCGCCAAGCCGCTTTGGGCAGATGTCGCAACCAGGGCAACGTTTCCTGGACGTAGACGCTGATGCCCCCCAGAAACACCCGATCGACGCTGACGCTTTCTTCGTCGGTGCGAATGGGCGTATAGATCGGTGCCAGGACGCAGTCGTGCCCGGCCCGGATCAGTGCGCGAGCCACCGAATTGTCGTTCATGCACGATCCGCAGAACATTCCCGCAGCTCCAGCCGTGAGGTACGCGATCTTCATGAAGTCTCTCGAACGTTGGAGGGCATGTTAAGCTGCCGCGACTTTATCGGCAGGGCGAACGGAACGGCCTGCGATGTTAATCTGCACAAAGCTTGCGGCCGAACATACGGCATCTTCCGAACACCTTGGCCAAACCGCAAACTCGACGCAAGTTCTTACCTGGCTGCATTTTTTGAAAAATGAAGCTGCATGCTCAAGCCGATTTCGATGCCCGGTCGATAGCAACGCATGTCGCCGCATCTTACCGCGATTGCAAGTGTAATCGAAGGTGCAATGCAGGGCGAAATTGCCGGTGACCCAGTACTGATCGAGTCGAAGGATGGCTCGGCCGGCAACTGTCACTCTTCTCCTCTTCGCTGAGGGGCAAGAGGGGCATCTGGGAGTCAAGGATGGCCGATCGCGAATTTGGAATCGCGGTGGGCCTGGGAAGTGGGGCTAACGAAGTCACACGGGCATTCGTCTAGGCGGATGCTCCACAGCCGCGCCAGTCGAGGGCGATTTCGGCGGCGACTTCGTGCGCCGAAATCGGTCTCAACTCCGCCTTGATGAACACGATGTGGGTGGCAGTCAGTGACCCAATGTACATAGGGAGAATTGGTTCGATGAAGTTCAATATTCTTGTGGGATCGATGGTTTTGGGAGCTAGCCTTTGCGGACAACGCTTTGGCGGCGAACTCCTCCATCGACTGTTGGGTGGACACGGCGTTGGTGCAAGCAGCTCCTGCTGTGATACCACGATCGCTGATCCTAGCTGTGGCGCTGAAATGGCTTCCGGTTGCGGCGCTGGCCCAACCTGTGGCGCTGAAATCGCTGCTCCTTCTTGCGATCCTTGTGCAGGCAGTGCTGCTCCGAGCTGCGGTGTTGAAACCGCTTGTGCTCCAATCGCTTGCCGCACCCCGATCCTGGACAAGCTCAAGGGTCTGAAGTGCAAACTGCACAATGCCAAGGCTAGCTTGCATGCCAAGTTGGCTGCTAAGCATGCCGCTTGGGCTGCTGCTCATGCAGCACCAAGCTGTGGTTGCGAAACCACTCCTTCGTGCGGCGCTGAAATCGCTTCCGGTTGTGGCGTTGGCCCAACCTGTGGCGCTGAAATCGCTGCTCCAGCTTGCGGCCTCGGCCCAACCTGCGGTGCTGAAATCTCGGCTTGCGATCCTTGTGCAGCAGCTCCATCGTGCGATGGTTGCGGACTCGGATTGAAGAAGCACGGCGGTCTGTTGAGCAAGTTGTTCAAGCACAAGAGTGCTTGTGACACCGCTTGCGATGCAGCTCCAGTCGGATGCAGCTCCTGCGGATCGGCTCCTGTTGCCGCTCCTGCTGCTGCTCCAGCACCAGTGGTTGACCCACATGCTTACCTGAACAC
>JBKCUI010000206.1:0-27531 GCA_046318495.1 Pirellula sp.
CTGCTAGGAATGCTTGCCCGCGGCACGCAAGCAGACGTCGTCGTCATCGGACTGATCGGCGAACGAGGGCGCGAAGTGCGTGAGTTTCTGGACCACGATTTGGGTGAGGAAGGGCGAGCGAAATCGATCACCGTGGTCGCGACAAGCGATCAACCCGCGCCCAAGCGAATCCTGGCGGCAAAAACGGCGACCGCCATCGCCGAGGCCTGTCGCGCTGAGGGCAAATCCGTCTTGCTGCTCATGGACTCGGTTACGCGTTTCGCAATGGCCCAGCGCGAGATCGGACTGGCCGCAGGCGAAGCTCCCACCACACGCGGCTATCCCCCCAGCGTCTTTTCGATGCTCCCGCAATTGGTCGAGCGCACGGGCATCACCGCCAGCGGATCGATCACCGCCTTCTACACCGTTCTCGTGGAGGGGGATGACCCCAACGAACCGATCAGCGATGCGCTTCGAGGATTGCTCGATGGCCATATCCACCTTTCGCGACGACTCGCCAGCCGAGGGCATTTCCCCGCCATCGATGTGCTTCCCAGCCTCAGCCGATTGCAGCACCAAATCATCGACGAGGAACATCGCAACCGCGCACAGCTGCTGCGAAAACTTCTGGCCGTCTATGCGCAACACGAAGAATTGATCGATATCGGCGCCTACAAACTCGGCAGCCAATCGGAGATCGATACGGCCATTCGCATGCGTCCCGAACTGGAAGGCTTTTTGACTCAGGACCGAGACATGAACGTCCCATGGTCAGAAACGCAGCAGCAGTTGCATGCGCTTGCACGTCGCGCGAACCCTCCGTCCGAAGGTGATGCCGTGTCCTCGACGGTAGAAATCCGCGATGAGTAATGCATTGCCCTATCGAGGACTCGAGCACATCGCGCGTCAACACCGCGACACATGCTCCAAACAACTGGCAACCCTTCAACGAGAACTCGACGCTCTCGAAGCTCAAAGGAGAGATTTGGAGTCACAAAGAGCGGCGATCGATGAAACGCGACGCCAGGCCAGTCGTGGGCTTGTGGACATGCAACGCCTGATTGCGGCAGATCGGATCCGATCTGCGTTGGGAATCGAAGCAACCGAACTTGAGCGTGCCATCTCCCGAGTCCAGGGGCTTCTGGAAACCAGCCGAACGGAACTGATGCAGGCCCAGCAATCGCTCAAGTCCTACGAACTTTTGCAGGAAAAACATCGTGTACGGGAAGAACGAGCGCAAGCACAGCGCGAGCAGCGCTCGCTGGATGAATGGTCCCAACACCCCGCCACGCGACACGCACAGTAGTAGCCAGCGCAGGGCAAACGGCCGCGAACGCGATCGAAACGCACGCGGGAAACCCAATAGAACTCGGACGCGTATTCCTTATCCAATTCCGCAATCCGTTCCGTGGGCGTTACAATGCAATGGATGTTGAGAGCTCGGGGCTCTCGCTCTGACGCCATTCCAGATGGATTATGCCGGATCTCATTGCTCAAGGACCAAGCCCTTCCGATCGTTGGCGACGCCCTCTACCGAGATCCGGGGAGCCTGCGGCCTTCACGCTCGGGCGCGTTGCACCCGGTTGGGCAGTCCCGTGGGACGATCGCATTTCCCGCCAGCATGCGGAATTGAACTGGAACGGGGAGCGATTGTTGGTCACTCGAATGATCGACGCCCGAAACCCGATCTTCCATCGCGGGCTTCGCAAGGATCAATTCGAGTTGGGGATCGGCGATCATTTCGTCATCGGTCAGACCACTTTCAGCATCGTGGACCAACGCGTGCGAGTGCTCCCTCAATCCGATGATCCCCCGGCGCTTACCGAACAATCGTTTGCCCCGGCACAGCTTAAGAACGTTCGCTATCGCGATGCCGACCGTCGTATTGAAGTGCTCAGTCGCGTGCCGGAGATCATTTCCAGCAGCAGCAGCGACGAAGAACTTTACGTCCGCGTGGTCAATCTCTTGATGCAAGGCATCCCCCGCGCAACGTTCGCTGCCATCGTCTCCAAGTCGCCGGACCCGATCCCGACCAAGCCGCTCCCGCCGCTGGACCTGACGCCCATATCGCGGCAATGGAGCGAATCCGCAGAGACCGGTATTCGCGTGCTTCATTGGGACTCGCGAGGCATGGCCGTCAGGCCGTTTTCACCGTCTGCAGGTCTGATCGATCAAGCCCTCCGTACATCGGAAAGCGTTCTCCACGTTTGGAGCCGCACCCTCGACCGCAACACCCCTTCGGTCTACACGCAAAGCGAGAACATCGATTGGGCGTTTTGCACACCGATCACCAATGAAGCCTGTCCAGGCTGGGCGATCTACCTAGCCGGAGATTTCTCGACTCTGGTCTCTCAAGGCTCCCGCGACGCGACCATGGCGATCGCCGATGATCTTCAAGACGACATCAAGTTCGCCGAGTTGACCGCGAGCACCGTAGCCACTCTCCGCCAAACACGTTTGCTGCAACGACGCCAGGATTCCCTGCGACCGTTCTTCGCGCCAGTCGTTCGACAAGCCTTGGCGTTGCGAGATCCTGATCAAGTTCTGGCCCCGCGCGAAGCCAAGGTATCGGTCCTTTTCTGCGATCTGCGGGGTTTCTCCCGACAAAGCGAAGAGTCTGGCAACCAGTTGCTCGATCTTTTGCGACGCGTCAGCGATGCGCTTGGTGTCATGACGCACCACATCCTCGATCGCAACGGCGTCGTCGGGGATTTCCACGGGGACGCGGCAATGGGCTTTTGGGGATGGCCTCTCGAACAAGCCGACGCAGTCACGCATGCCACCAGCGCCGCATTGGCCATCCGTCACGAATTTGAACAATCCGCAGCCATCTCATCGCATCCGTTGGCTGGCTTTCGAGCAGGCATCGGAATCGCCACAGGCAAAGCCGTCGCCGGTCGCATCGGGACGGTCGATCAAGTCAAAGTGACAGTCTTTGGTCCCGTCGTAAATCTCGCCTCGCGACTGGAGAGCATGACCAAGCAACTGCATGCGCAGATCTTGATCGATGAAGCCACCGCCGAGCGTATCCGCCAGGAAGTCCCTCGCTCGGTTGCCCGCGTTCGACGGGTGGCTCGCGTGCTCCCAGCCGGCATGAACAAACCGTTGATGGTAAGCGAATTGCTTCCCCCCGAGACGAGTTCCAGCAACCTCCTGAGCGACGTCCATATCATTGCTTATGAGAAAGCCCTGGATAGCTTTCAGGACGGCAATTGGAACGAAGCATTCCGATTGCTACACCAGGTCCCGGCGGAGGATCGCGTCAAGGATTTCTTGACCGTCTTCATTGCGCAACATGGCCGCTCCGCTCCGCCCGATTGGAACGGCACCATCCGGCTACCAGACAAATAAACGAACGCCTCCCCTACCAACCTCCACTGGAGTCCTCCCGCATGCTAGTCCCTGAATCGCTGATTCGATGCTGTTTGGCTGCCGTTGCAACAACGGTCCTCTGGAATTCGTCTGTTTGGGCTGACGATCCCTTGCCTCCCCTTCATGATGGCCCATTGGGACAACAACGATTGGATCTCGTCTACGGTCATAAAGACGGTATGGCGTTGACCCTCGATGTCTTTGAACCCAAAGCACATCGCAAGGGGATTGCATTGATGTTCATGGTCAGCGGCGGATGGGTCTCCCAATACATGCCACCGCAAGGCATGGCGTTCTTTATCAAGCCGCTCACCGACGCTGGCTACACCATCATCGCCGTACGTCACGGCAGCAGCCCCAAATACGTCATCCCGGAGATCGTCGAGGACGTTCGCCAAGCCCATCGCTACGTCGTCAACCACGCAAAGCAACTCGAAGTCGATCCGGACCAATTGGGCGTCTTTGGATTCTCCGCCGGAGGGCACCTGTCCTTGATGCTGGGGACAACGGCCAACGATCAACCAGCCGATAAACCGGGCCCCAAAATCGCGGCCGTTGCAGCCGTGTTTCCGCCGACCGACCTGGAACCCTACATGGAGAAGTCCAACCCACTTCGGGAACGCTTTCCCGCACTCAAGTTCGATATCCAACAATCGGCAGACTACTCACCCCTCAAGCAGGTTTCCTCTCCAGACGCCCCGACGTTGCTGTTGCATGGGGATCGCGACGATTTGGTCCCCCTGTGGCATAGCGAAAAGATTCGAGATGCCATGACACAAGCCCGTGTCCCGAATCGATTGGTCGTCTTCCAAGGTGCAGGGCACGGATTTGACGAAGACGGAAACAAAAAAATGTTTGCCGCCATGCTGGAATGGTTTCAAGAACATCTCGGGAAGTAGATCCCGAATCGTCCATCACCCTCGGGCGAGCCTCACGCCTACTCGCAATGGGTGCGAGGCTCGCCATTCGATTCCAAGACGCCGCATTGCATCGCTGGCGTCGAGTGTGGCTAGGACAACCCGAGCTGTGTCAGATCATCCAATTTGTCCAACGTCTCCATCATCCGCTTGATGTCCGCCTTGTTGAAGTGCGGCCCTTCGATGCCGTTGGGGCCATCCACATCCAAGGATGGTGGAGCGGCAACGGGTCGTGACGCCGGCGTCCCGTTTGCCTGAGGCATTCGAGCCATTTCGATCGCGCTGTTGCGCGCGGAGTTCTCCGCTCCACCAAGTCCCTTGACCGTATTGGACAGCGCTTCCAAGCGCGCTGCGAGCTCATTGACCTGCATGGTCTTTTTCCTTAACTCAGAAGCCCTCTGCTCTAGCCTCTCGGCCAACCCATCGACCGAGAACTCCATCGCAGACTTGATCGCCGCCATTCTCTCCAACTCTTCCACGAGCAGAGCGCGTTCTTGCTCACGCTGCTGGATGTCCGACTGCAGTCCCGAAAGATCGCCGCGGCGCGATGCGAGTTCCACATCCAATTCGGCAATCTCACGACGCATCGTCGCAATGCGTTCGTTTCGAGATTGCTCCAGTCCGGCAATCTGCTCCTCGAGTTCCGCGACTTGCATTTCTCGTTCACCCACCCTGGCGATCAGGCTGTCGAGCGACTCTTGCTTGTGCGATTGCATTCCGCTCAACTCTTCGATGGCAGCGACCAACTCCAATCGATTGTTCTCAAGTTGACGCATGACTTGCTGCTGCTGATCGATCTCTTCGAGCACCAAACCTTTCTCGGTTTGAGCATCTTCGATCATCCGGCGCAGATCGGTCAGCTGCTGCGTGCTGATTTCCACGTTGCGTTCAAACTCGGACCGCAGCATGTTCAACTCAGCGACCAAATCGTTCTTTTCGGATTCCAAGCGTTGGTTGTCGGTTCGCAATACGGTGACAGCCGCAGTTCGCTCTTCGATTTCCAACTGCAACTGATCCCGCTCACGCTTGCGCTGCCGTTGCAGTGCTTCGTGCTCCGTCGACAGGCGTTCTTCATTTTCCAGCATCTCGGAACGCTGCAAATCGAGCTGAAGAATCTCATCCCGAAGTTGATTGCGTTGGTCGCGAAGCGATGCCACTTGCTCGGTCTTGGTTCGGATGTCTTGCTCCAGTCCGGCCAACTTACGACCTGCAAACTCCCCCTCCGAACGGAGCTGAATCAGCCGGCGATCTTGCGCGTCGGCCTGTTCTTCAAAAGCGATTCGCTTTTCGAGCCAATCTTGGCATTCCGCCGAGAGCGTCTTGCTCATCGATTTGGCTTCTTCCCCGGCAATCCGCTCGCGCTCGATTTCGCTCTGCAAGTCCGAAAGGTGGATTTGCCGCTGCTTCCACTCGATCAACCACTGACCATACAAAGCAGCCAGAGACGAAATCTGATCCGAGATCACTTCCACGCGCCGGCCGCTTTCGTAGCGCACTTGGTCGTTACCAATCCCTCGCACAGTACGATCGTAGAACAGACTGATGCCCGCCAGCATCAACACCACGGCGCTTCCGAGGTTCGCAATGGCTTGCTGTTGGGCGCTGGATTGACTCGTAATCACGAAGGCATTCATGCCTATGACCAAAGCAACCCCGAGCACGAAAAGGAACATCGTCATGGCGCTTGGGAATTGATCTCGCCAGGATGGCTCCGGTTCGCTTTCGGCCCACTCGGACACATCGCCGCGATAGCTCTCCAAAACGTTTGCGAGCCGACTCACAATCGTGTCATCAAAAGTGGAACGATACGATGGTTGCGATTCGGCAACCTTGTCGTCGACCGGCTCAAAGTCGGGTGCATCGTTGGTCACATCCCCGGGTAGCGCCTCGCTCAAGAGCGAAGCCTGGCGGGCACGCGAGATTCGATTGATCGTTTCCTGAAACTCGGATTTCATAGATTGGGATCCCCTGTGGGATGGGATGGTTGTGCAACGCACCTTTGCGCCGTGCAAGTGCGTTCCTAGGAGGGCGATGAAGGTGGCCGGCTTGCCACATTCCATCCGAAACATCTTTTGCAATCGGCCACGCTTGCCCAGCAGGAATAGTTTTCCAACTCTCCGTGACCGGACTTTCTTCCCCGCGATCGCGCTTCCCATCACAATCGCTACAATCGAGTGGCAGATTGCAGGATGCCGTCCTTGCGACGACCTCCATTCGCCCGAGTCCGATCCCTCCCTCTCCTCGACGTCGAGGCTCCTTCCTGTGCCATGAAGATTTTGGTCACTGCGCAAGCGTTCGCAGTAAGCGGTGCGTATGAACGATCTCGCCTCGAAGCAGCCCATTGCGAGATTCGATTCGCCCACGCGTGGGGGCCGCTTCATCGCGAGGCGCTGGTTGAGCAAGCCCACGATTGCGAGGCCGTTATCGCCGCCACCGATCCGTACGACGCAGCAACCTTTGCGTCGCTGCCCAGTTTGAAACTCGTGGCGCGCTGTGGCGTTGGGATTGATTCGGTCGATCTGTCTGCGGCGACGGCTGCGGGCGTACTCATCTCAAATGTTCCCAGCGCCATGACCGATGCAGTCGCCGATTACTGCCTCGGACTGATTCTATCGCTCGCTCGCCATATCCACTTGGGAAACGACTGCATGCGGCAGGGAGGCTGGGCCGAGATGCCCGGAATCGAGTTGCGAGGCAAGACGTTGGGATTGATCGGCTTGGGTCAGATTGGTCGCGCCGTGGCGGATCGAGCCCGAAGCTTTGGAATGCACGTGATCGCATGCGACCCTCAACTCGATCGCGCTTTGTGGTCCGATCGGTACGCGTGGGTTGAATCCGTTTCGCTGGACAGCTTGCTCGCTCGCTCGCATTTCGTTTCCTTGCACGCTCCCAACATTCCCGAAACACGCAATCTGATCAACGCAACGACCATCGCCAAGATGCGCCCGGATGCGTACCTCATCAATACGTCGCGCGGTGCGCTGATCGAGGAAGCGGCACTGATCGAGGCCTTGCAGAGCGGCCGGATCGCCGGAGCCGCCATCGATGTGTACACCCGCGAACCGGTGCCCTCCGACCACGCACTGCGCAGCACCCCTCGCCTGCTCTTGACGCCTCACAATGCCTTCAACTCGCGCGAAGCTGCCGTGCGCATGAGCCAAGGGTGCGCGGAACCGATCTTGGACTTGCTCCTCGGGCACATCCCACAACACCTTTGCAATCCCGCCGTCCTCAACGCACCCGCCTTACGATGGCCGATCCCCCTACAGGCGAAAGCGACCTAACATGAAACGCAACACTGTTAAGCATCAACTGCGTCAAGGAGTCCCCCAGGTTGGCACTTGGCTGTCTCTATCGAGCATCCTCGCGGCGCGATTTATGGCCCGAACGGGATTTCACTGGTTGACTCTGGATATGGAACATAGCAGCGCCGACTGGGAAACCGCAGCGGCCATCTTCGGCGCTGTATCGGATAGCGGCTCCATCCCATTGGTTCGAGTTTCCTCCATCACGCATGAGAATGCCAAGCGAGCCTTGGACCTGGGCGCTTACGGGATCGTTTTTCCGATGTGCAATTCCGCCGAACAAGCGGCGCTAGCAGTTGCGGCATGCCATTACCCCCCCCGCGGCAATCGAAGCGTCGGAGGCGGGTTGCACGCCATCAATTTCGGGACGCAAGCCGCCACGTACTATCAGCGGGCTGGCGAGGAGCTTTTGGTGGTTGTTCAAGCCGAGCACATCGATGCGGTTGAAAACATCGACGCGATTCTCACGGTACCTGGGATCGATGCTGTCTTTGTCGGCCCGAATGACCTCTTGGCTTCGATGGGTAAGACGCCACAAATGGACAGCGACGATCCCGAATTTCGCGCCGCGTTGCGACGCATTCGCGAAGCTGCAATACGCCACGGAGTCGCGCCCGGCTTGCATGTAGCCGATGCTGCAACCGCTCGCCAACGCATCGAAGAAGGTTGGCGCTTTGTGGCGATAAGCAGCGAACTGGGATTTATGCTCGGGAGCGCAACCCAGACGACAGGCGATATCCTCGGGGGAGAACGCATTGTCGCTGCGAGGTACTGACGCGATATGGAAGGCGATAGCAGGCAGGGCGAATGCACACCCGGAACGCGGGCTGCTTCGCGACTCTAGAAGTCGACTTGGCAACGAACTCCGTAAGCTTCGGTAGTGGAGGCGATCATTTCCTCACCCACAACCAATCCGCTTCGCGTTTTGCGAGAGTCCGCGTTGATGTGGATGTAGTTGAAGACACACTTGCAGTTAGGGTTCACATACCAGTTGAGACCGATGGTAACGTTTTCCATGTCCCCACCCCGAACGCGACGGTCGGTCAGATCGAGATAACTCCAGCGCACCGCAACTTCCCAAGCGCCGATCCCCCCTTGTTTGCTCACGCTGTGTTTGGGGATCACGCGATCGATTGCTCCGGCTTTGCGATCGTAGGGGCGGTGTTCCCCAGTCAAGAAGTAACCGACCGTCGTATAGCCTCCCCACAAGAGCGCATTGTCCACCGAGGCTGAATCAATGTGCTGGAACATCGCTTCGGATTGCCACGACAACGGTCCATGTACCCACAACGATTCCGTGCCGTAAGTCTGAATCAAACTCACCTCTCTCAGCAATCCAGTGTCGACGAAGAACGGTGTTCCTTGAACGACCGTGGTCAATGGAATACCGCTGGAGCCCTGCGAATCGCCTGGCAAAACGGAGAACTCGCCAACGAAGATCTCAGGGATACTGCGCACTCGTACGCGCCCGTTAGGAGGCGCATTCAAGAAGTACCCCAACCCCAAATGCAGGTAGTCGGCCCCAGAGTTCTCGTACCATGGCAAATGGGTTACACGGGCCGCCAACCCATTTCCTTGATCGGTGCTCAAGGAGCCCGCGAACTGGTCTTGCCCCGTTCGCAAGTAGGATGCCGCCCACGTCCAATTCAGATCCTCGGAGTGATCGTAGAATCCGATCCCAATATGTCGAAACGGAACAAATGCTTGAAATACACCTGCTCGCTCCATCATGGTCGTGAACCGGTAACTGCTCACAGCTTCCAGCGAGAAAGGTTGTTTCCACTGTCCGACGCGCACCGTCCCGAGCCGCCCAACATCCTTGAAGTCCGCCCACAAGTCCGTGAAGGTCGGACGCCCAAAGAAACCGAAGTCCATCTGGAAAAAGTAGTCCATCCGATCGCTCAACGCACCCTTCGCTCCCAACCGAGCGCGTCGGAAATCCGCGCCGCTTTCAATGCGACCGTAGGTTTCTCGACTGGCATCATCTTGATTGAACATGACGCCGTCGACTTGGAATGCACCACTCAGGGTCACACTCGGAAGCTTCGCTGCCGCGGCTTTTGATTTCTTGGCTGAGTCTTGCAAATCCTGGAGACTCGATTCGGCTTGTATGGTCCGCGCTTCGAGTTCCAAAATGCGTTCTTCGAGGCTCGGCCCATCTTCCAATCGGGGCGGAGCGACCGGTCCTTCGGGCGAGATCGAAACGCTTCTCGGGGATGCAATGGTGGAGGCGGCAAGCGGGCTCGCCACGTATTGCGTTGTGTTCTCAGTCTGCCCGCACGCTCTGTTCGACCAAGCCGGAAACAAGCCTAGAATGACAGCTATCCATCGCGCAGCATAAGGCTTCATCGTCGAGGCAACCCGGGAAGACTTTGACGGTTCTTACGATTCTACGGGTTGTATCGATTGCGACGACTTTTCCACTGCAGTCGAACAGAGACCATCGCGAAAGTATTCCGCAGATTCCACGCCGTTTTGCTCATGAACAGTTTGAAATCCTGCCGGCCGAACCAGCTTGGTCAAGAAACGGGGCTGCGGTCCAAGCCCTTTCGTGACGATCCATGCCCACTTTTTGCGTGCATAAGTGGAACCGGCGCCTGGGATCGGGACGAGAACGCCCCCGAACCGCAGCGCTGGGATTTAGAACCGACGTCTTGCGAACGATCGCTGCGACGTGCGTACAATGAATCCATGGATCTCGAGCACGCTTAAGGTACTCAACACGCGAGAAATCTCTAAACCGCATGCATTCGCGATTTTGTCGACATCGGTCGGTTGATCGCCGATCGCAGCCAGCACCGACTTCTCGACCTCGTTTAACTGCAATTCTCTGGGATGTCTGACCGGCGTGCCGTCCTGCATGACCACGCGGTCGGGCAACGGTCCCATTCCTTCCAATACATCTTCTGCAGTCTGCACAAGCGTCGCTCCATCGCGAATCAACTTGTTGCAACCTTGAGACGTCCTCGAGGTGGCAGGACCTGGAACAGCAAAAACCGCTCGCCCTTGATTGCCCGCATGACTAGCGGTGATCAACGACCCGGATTGTTCGGCCGCCTCGACAACCACGATTCCCTGGCTCAATCCGCTGATGATGCGGTTCCGCTGAGGAAACACACCCCGACGCGGTTGCGAGAACGGTGCAGTCTCGCTGAGCAAGCATCCTTGTTCTGCAATGCGGTCGGCCAAGCTCGCATGCTCGGGCGGGTAAACATCGCTCAGGCTGCTGCCGAGCACGGCAATCGTTCGGCCACCATGCTCCAATGCCGTGCGATGGCAAATCGAATCGATGCCGCGCGCCAGCCCGCTGACGATCGTGATCCCTTTGTAGCACAACCCCTTCGCGATCCTATCAGCCATGACGCTTCCGTAATGCGTTGCATGACGGGTTCCCACCATCCCGATGGCCAATTCATCCTGGCTGCGATATTCACCTCGCATGAATAGCAACAAAGGCGGATCGGAGATGTTCGTCAGATTCTTCGGGTAGGTCGCATCACCGGGTAGTGTGATCGTGATATGTAACTCGTTGCAATGATCCAACACACGCGAGGCGTACCCGTTGGTCTTCGATTCGCGAATGCTAGTCGCCAAGACCGGACCGACGCGATTGACTTGTCCGAGTTCGCCAAGCGATGCCCGCAATACACTGTCTGCGTCACCAAAATGCGTTAGCAGACGCATCATGGTCATTGCACCAACGCCTGGCAACAGCGCCAGACGTATGTAAGCCGCGCGATCGAGCAAGATCGCGCGCTTCAGAATGTCGATTGGCTCTGAAGATTCGTCGCTCAACTCACCCATCGTTCGCAGCGCATTCTTCACTCGCTTCATTAGCGACTTGTAATGACGGGTATCATCCGCGTTGGGTCCGCGCGTACCCTCATCCGTCTTGTCCTTATCCGAATCCCCAAATGGGAAACTCGGCTGCCATTCATTTCCGCTATCTTCCATATCTTTGCCATCCGTGATTGAAATGGCACTGCAACCAATCCCAGAATTCTGGGCACTCCGACCATTGCCAACTAGGCTTTGAATCTACCCACGGACAAAAAGCAGAACAAGGAGATTCGAATCCCAATTTTAGGGAATGAACTACCCCCAAGGGCCGGGGAAATGCCATGTTCGACCGACAAGGACGGTCCCCATACACTCCTTGATCTAGACTTTGCGATGTTTGCAGGCAATCGACACAAAGTTTTTTTGGGTATGGTATTGCGATGACTAGCCCCATACGCGTCCTCCAGTCCATGGCCCGAGCCGCCAAAGCCACCTGCGTATCGATCGCCTCGGTACATCGGCCCCCCCCGCTGAGGGTACGGCATGCCGCCAGTCCCAGGAAAACCGGTCTCGCCAAAACCCCCAATTCGAGGCTTGCCACGCGCACCACCCTCCTTCGAACCGGCAGCATTCCGCCACCTGTTCTTTACAAATCCCAGCCGGCAATTCAAGCCCTTCCAATCGCATGCTCAGCCATCTAGAGAATGCGACAGCGTCCAGAAGCAACGCCTTGGGACCGTCGAAATGCATATCGTTTGCATATTGAAAAAACGCGTTGTCAAACACCGTGCCCAAAAGGCGGTGCGTGATGGGCAGCATGGCAGCCGTTTGGGATAAACGCTTGCGCTTGAGCGTACGCGACGATCGCAAAAGCTCGGCTGGATCCAATCCAGCGAGACATCCATCGGCTTCACCTTCAACGGTTCCTCGGCCATGGACCAAGTGAGACGCTAGGGAGCGTTGCAACTGCTCAAGCGTTTGCATGTCATGCGTCATGACTGGCCTCCGGCATCCGTAGGATCAACGGGAACCGGGGGTGGTTCGGCTATCGAAAGCAAGCGACGCACAGCTTGCAACTCGGGAATCAAGGATCGCAAGGGCGGGATATTCTCATCGCGTTCCAACACCACTCCGCGAACCGAAGCGCGAGACAAAACCTCGCCGAGCAAATCCCAGATCTCCGAAGGTGTTTCACGACTGTGGCTATCGACCCATATCCCATCCTCCAAATGCCCACCCGAAAAGTGCAATTGCACGATTCGATCCGCGGGCAAGCGTTCTAGCACCCCGAGCGCGCAGTACCCATGATTGAGCGAATTCATGTAGAGGTTGGTCACGTCGAGCAACAATCCGATGTCGTTCTGCTCGCATATCTCCCCCAGAAACTCCGCATCCGAAAACTCATCTCCCGGATAACGCAAGCTCTCGGTAATGTTCTCGAGAATCAACGGAACATCGACGGCGTCGCGAACGCGTTGAATGTTCTTCTTCAATACCTGAAGCGAAGCACGCGTCTTGGGAATCGCAGTCAGGTGACCGATGTCCACGCCCCCTGCGCGTGTGAATGCAATGTGGTCGCTGCACCAAGCAGGCTGCACGCGTTCGACGACCTTGGCAAAGCTTCGAAGGTAACTCGGGGCGATCCCTTCCGCGCTGCCCAGCGACAGCGCAAGCCCGTGTGGTACCAACGGGAAGTTATTCTTGAGCAGCTCTAATTCCGCCCGCTTGGTCGACGACGAATCAAAGTAATGGTCCGCGATGATCTCAAGAAAATCGATCTCCTCGCGATGTTCGAAGAGTGTCGCTTGAAACACTGGACGGTAACCGATGCCAACTCCTAGCATCGGTAGTCCGAAGCTTTCGCCTCGAGGTGCCATGCTACTAGCTACCACATCCGCCTCCTCCGCAGCCACCGCAACCGCCTCCTCCTCCGCAACCGCTCCCCCCATCCCCTCCCGCACTGCCACTTCCACAGCCAATCGAGCTCGAGGCGGCGCTGCACCCCGAAGCGGTCGTCGCACTTGCACGGTACGCCTGGAACAACGGATCCATCGAACTGCCCTGCAACGCATCCACACCGAATGCCCCCATCGCGAGCAATGGGATCGAAACATCACCGAAGGACAGCGATGCCGTCGACGGCAGTACCTCCCCCGCTTTCTCCGCGACTTTAACAGCTCGGTAGGGAGCTAGAACGGTTTGCACATCCCGCAAGAAGTCCTTTCCGCGCCGCGTGAGTCGCGACACACGGCACGTGGCGAGCAAAACAAACGGCGTGATACCCATCAGCGCGATCAAGAACCCGATGTTGCTCCGATGATGCATCGCTGCAGCAACGAGCTTCCATGCACCAAACGCTTCGAGCAGGAGCAAGCCCATAACACCCAAGGCAACGGCACTCGATCGGAGGTTGCTATCCGTCAACAGTGTTTCCTTTTCGCTCCACCTGCGCCAAGCATCGAACTCCGGATCCAACCGCTGGATGTTCGAAGACTTGAAGAGCGAGTCCGCGGTTGCCGGGATCTGAAAGTGCTCTAGCACAAAACTATGGATCGCACTTGTTGGCCGAGACTCGTTGGGCGCCATGGCACTTCGCCAGCGTGCGGGACTGGTCGCATTCCTGGACCACCTCGACGTCGGCTGGGGAGGTGGCTCGGGCTCGATCCATCCTCGCTCCACCAAGTCGACCATGGCCGCGCGCAGAACTTCGTTTTCCCCTCCTCGCAAGAACGCGATTTGGAACGGATCGATCTTGCTCGGTAGCGGTAAAGGTGGCAGTCCGCGCGAGAGATCGCCGCGAACCACCATCCATCGTAACGCCACTGCCGCGGCGCTCACGACGGCGATGTACAACATCAGGAAGATCGGGCCGGGAAGATTTGCCATTGGGTTATCGAATAGCCAAAGCATGAGAATGCTCCTGTGACTTCGATCCGAACCGAGAAACACGATTCTTGAGAGCGTACCGGATTCAGGTCGTGCCGTGCCCTGAAAGCAACAGGGAATCGGCCGATCTAGTTCCCTTGGCCGATAACCGCTGGGCGGGTAGGCGCGTCCAGTCGCCTTTCCCGATGGGATTGTCGCGGAAAATCCGGGAACGATTAGGCCGTGGGAGTGGCGTGATGCAGCGAAACAGGTTCCGTTTTCCAGGCCAAACGAGGCCGGACGACCGCTCCGCCCCATCCCCCCAAATACTCTTTGCGCATCGCCCCCGTATCGTGAACGACGAACGAAATCAGGGAATCGCAAACCAAAGTGGGTTTTCCGACCTCGGGTCCCACTCCCAAACTGACGAGGTACCGAGAGTCATTCAGAAAGTTGGCAGGCAGCGTGCATTGGCATCGATACCGCCCGATTGCACGCGGCTGCCCATACAGCGGATCGACCGACGCGTTCATCGAGGGCGCATTGGCAGAAAACAAGACGAGGACGCCGGCTTCATCGCGCAGCTGCAACTGGATGCATTGCTTGGAGTCGGGCTTGAGGACTTCGTACTCGATCGCGATCGATACTTCGTGATCGATCTCGACTTGCGGAGTCGGCGTGTCGGCGGTTCGACCATGCACTCCCACCGAAATCAATCGTACCGAATCGCTGTGCGGAGCCTCGTCTGCATTCCATTGCACTTGGCCGGTATGCGATTGCATGCTAGCCAAGTATCTATCGATGGCTTGCGATGGCGTCCCATCAAAAGCGATTCGACCTGCATCGACGACGATGGCCCGCGTGCACAGCGTGGAGATTGCTGCCAAGTTATGGGACACCAACAAAATCGTGCGGCCCTGCGTCCCCAATCGACTTGCTAACCCCATGCACTTGCGTTGGAAGGCTTGATCGCCCACGCTCAAGACTTCATCGACGATGAGCACATCTGGTTCGAGATGGGCTGCCACTGAGAAGCCAAGCCTGACCGTCATCCCGCTGGAGTAACGCTTGACCGGCGTATCGAGAAACGGAGCGATCTCTGCAAACTCGACGATTTCATCGAAGCGGTTTCGGATCTCTCGACGCTTGAGCCCGAGAATCGCACCGTTGAGGAAGATGTTTTCGCGCCCGGTCAATTCGGGATGAAACCCTGTGCCAACTTCAAGCAGGCTGCCGACGCGACCGCGGACGCCGACGCGACCGCGCGTTGGAGTAATGATTCGCGAGAGGGTTTTCAGAAGGGTGCTTTTGCCAGCCCCGTTGTTGCCAAGAATCCCTGCGACCTCTCCTTGGCACACTTCGAAATCAATGTCTCGCAATGCCCAAAACCATTCGCCATCGAAACGATCGTCGCGCGATGCGGCGTTCTGCAAAGGACGGCCAGGACGAGCCGTCCCCAGCTTGCGTTGCAACCACGCCCGTGCGCCCGAAGCGATGGCTTCGGTCAAGCGACCATAGTCGTTGCCAGCCCCCAAGCGAAAACGCTTGGAAAGTCGTTCAACACGAACGGCGATCTTGGGATCGGATGTGGGAAGTGCCATCAGATGCGGTCCGCTATCCATTGATTGGCTCGTTGAAACCAAGCCAGACCGGAGAAGGTCAATGCCACGGAGATGGCGATGGCGAGCACCAGTCCCCCAACGCTTGGTAGCGGTTGCCCGAAAGCAGCCCATCGGGCCAAACCGATTGCAGAAGCGATGGGATTGGCTTCGTAGAGCAACATCCATCCTTCGCCAAGCACATTTCGAATACGCGAGGCTT
Organism: Pirellula sp.; assembly: GCA_046318495.1. GTDB lineage: Bacteria > Planctomycetota > Planctomycetia > Pirellulales > Pirellulaceae > JBKCUI01. The sequence continues at coordinate 16,040 of JBKCUI010000206.1, forward strand.
CGTAAACCACGGGTGAAACGAACATACCCACTTGCAGGGCAAACGGTAAGGCATACCCCACGTCGCGATAATGCGCGTTCAGCGCCGACAACCACAATATGCATCCGAAACAGAAAGTCACCAAAAGCAGGATGGCCAAGGCATAACCCCAAAGCGTGCTCCAGTGCAACGGGATGCCACACCACCAACTGGTGATCGGCACCAAGATCGACCCGACCATCCAATCGAATAGCGCGCACAGCAAGCTCGAAAGTGGCAGCAACATTCGCGGGAAGTAGATCTTGGTCACCACGTGACGGTAGTTGACCAATGCCCCGGTCGCATCCCGAAGCGCGTTGTTGACCATCTGCCACATCAACATGCCGACCAACAAGCTGGGTGCAAACTGCCACGCCGAAGCAGCAGCACCATCCCCCGTGCGATTGGCCCCTAGGACGATGAACAACCCTAAAAAAATCAGCGTGCTCATCAAGGGCTGCAAGAGAACCCAGACGACTCCGACGAACACTTGGCGGTAGCGGATCAATAGGTCGCGCAGGAAAAAGCTGTACAAGAGCTCTCGCGAATGCCAGCCTTCCACCAATTGCCCGACCCCGAGCCAATCCGTTGCGCCGTAGTAGCGCAGTCGCTTTTCGTCGGCTACATCCGACATCGCACCGACACCTTCTAAACGGAGATCCACTCGCATGCGGGGTACGGCCTAGGCCTCATCGAGCACTGCTGCTGACGCGAGAACCGATCTTCGCCACACCTGCCGTCATGCAAGGGCCTGCCGGTTCGGGCAGCCCCTCACAGATCCCGTTAATGGTAGCCATAGACTCGGAGAGCACCACTCCCCGCCGTCCGGATTACCGACCGTAAATCGAGATTCCCCAACCGCTTCCGCCAAAGGAAGGCCCAGCGGGAAAACCTCCACCTCCGTACGAAGGGCCAACAGGCCACCCCCCTGTGCCGTAACCGTTGAAGCCACCTGTGCCATAGCCGTTGTAACCACGGTAGTAGCTACCGTAGGGCATACCTCCGAAGTTGCCGTAGCGTTGCGGGTGTCCCAGATTGTAACTGGGAACGCCGTATGTATACGGTGTAACGAGGATCGGTCTGTTGGTGATGACCGTGCCTGGCATTCCATAGACTGGGTAACCGTGAGGCGCGCAATGATGCGGATGCCTCACGCGAGGAGGATCTGCATGCACCACTCCGCTGCCAATCCCACCCATCACCACCAACCCCAATCCAACAACCCAACCTTTGCGAGTCCACATGGCTCGTACCTCCCGCCTAGATCCTTGAGCGGTCGCTACCAGCAACGCGATCGGTAGCAACCAAGAAAAGTTGTTTCGCGTGCTCTGAATTGGACGTATCAATTCCAATACCAATGCCCAAGAATTTTTCATGACCCGCTCGACGGAAATGGCTTTCTCATGCGGAATCGCATTCGGCGCGCGCGATGCCCCCCGTCAATCGTCCAAATGCCTCTGATTTTCCTAAAGCCTGACATCCCGAAGACTCCCCAGGCCAGTACCATAATGCGTGGCCGCTCAGGTCTTCGCCCCGCTTCGCGAAACAACGCGCAATCCAACTGAATACATCCCACGCTTCAAACCGAGAACACTTGTGAGCCAACTCGTGCTTCGCGTTGAGAATCTGTCCAAGCTCTACGGCGGCTTTGCAGCCTTGGACCGATGCTGCTTGTCGATTTCTGAAGGAAGTGTGTTTGGTTTGCTCGGTCCCAATGGGGCTGGCAAGACAACGCTGATTCGATGCCTGCTGGGCTACCTGCGGCCAACCTCGGGAAACGCTTGGATCCAAAACCTGGATTGCTTGAGGCAGAGCGTGCAAGTGCGTCAAGTCGTGAGTTACTTGCCCGCTGAGTCCAAGCTTTTTCGCATGATGCGTGGACGTGATTGCCTCGAATTCTTTACCACCATCCACCCGCGCGGGGACAAGCAGTTGGCCAACACGCTGGCCAAGCGACTGGAGTTAGATCTGTCGCGACGGGTTGCCTTCATGTCAACGGGAATGCGACAGAAGCTGGCGATCTGCTGCGTGATGAGCTGCCCCAGCCCATTGATGATTCTGGACGAACCCACTGCCAACTTGGATCCGACGATCCGCGCCATCGTGCTCGAACTGGTCAACGACGCCAAGGCCCGAGGCGCAACGGTCGTTTTCTGCTCGCACGTGTTGAGCGAGATCGAGGAGATTTGCGACCACGTCGCGATTCTGCGGCGGGGCCAAGTGGTTCACTCTGGAGCGGTCCGCGATATACGCCAAATCCACCGGATCTGCGCGACCGTACCCGAGGGCTACGACAGTTCCGACTTGCCAAGCAACGTTCAACTGGTTCGTCGCGATGGACATCGGATCGTCGCCGACTTTCCGGGTACCCTCGAGCGGTATTGGTCTTGGTTGGAAGACCATGCATGGAGCAACGTTCAAGCCGAATGGGTGGGTTTGCGAAGCCTTTACGAGGCGCATCACGCGATGCCCAACGTCTCCACCCCCCAAACGGTCGCTCGCGAACTAGAATAAAGGGACCGCCTTCCCGCAACCTCCCGCGATGATCGATTCATGAACCTCGACCCCAACTTACGCTTCTCGAGCATTATCCTGGTTGACGATAGCACTATCCTGCGCGATCGACTCGCAGAAGCATTTCAAGAGCGCGGGTTTCGTGTCGAAGTCTCCAGCAATTGCGATGAAGCCGTCGACGTGTTTCGCCGGAACCCCACCGACCTAGCAGTGGTGGATTTGCGAATGCCGGGCAGGCCTGGCCTGACGGTGATTCAAGACTTGAAGGACATCCACCCGGAAGTCCAAGTCCTGATCCTCTCCGGCTTTGGCAGTATCTCGACCGCGATCGATGCCATCCGATTGGGAGCGGTCAACTTCTTGCCCAAGCCCGCCGATGTCGACGACATTTTGAATGCGTTCAAGCGCGGCGGAACGGAAGTGGAAGTCCCGGAATCCGACGAAGAGATTCCCGTACCGACGCTGGCGCAAGCAGAGTGGGAACACATCCATCGCGTCCTGGCCGATTGCAACAACAACATCTCCGAAGCTGCCAGGAGACTCGGGATACACCGCCGTTCCTTGCAGAGAAAGCTACGCAAGCGAGCTCCGTAACGTCGTCGCGCCGCCGAGCTACCACACGACGAGATGCGGCTGCAGTCGGACCCCGGTTTTTTGCTGAACGGCCGATCGCACGCGTTCGAGCAACACGAGCACTTGTTCGCTGGTCGCCCCGGTTCCTGCCGTGATGTAATTGGGGTAGGTGGAGTTCATCTGCACCGACCCCTCCATCGTCCCGATCATTCCCGATTGCTGGAGCAGTTCCGCCGCCGAGGCCCCATCGGGATCGACGAAGGCCAACGCCGACCGAACCGGATGATTCGGCTGACGACTGCGTTTGAGAATCCAAAAGGTTTGTTCGCGCTTGGTCAATCGACGGACATCGCCCGGCTGCAACGCAAAGGTCGCCTCCAAAATGACCAACTCATCCAAGCTGCTGCGGCGATGGGAAAACGCCAAAGCGTCGGCGTCGACGGTTTTGGTTTGCCCGTCCCGCCGCAGAAGCACCGCGCTGTGGACGAACTGACCGATATCTCCCTCTTCGGTTCCGCTGTTGCCATGCAAGGCGCCGCCGACCGTGCCCGGGATACCGACCAAATGCTCGAGCCCACCCAAGCCGTGACCGACACAAGCTGTGATCAAGTGCGCGAGTTTGGCTCCGCCGCCGCATCGCACGCTGTTCCCCTCGAACTGAATCGACTGGAACGCCGGCGATGTCAACTGGATCACCAAGCCTGGGAAACCCGACTCACGGACCAGGACGTTGGAACCGCCGCCCAAGATGCGAACGGGGATGGAATCAGCGGCCGCAGCCTTGACCAAGCCTTGGAGCTGCTCGAGATCGACGGGTTCGGCAAGCCATCGCGCCGTCCCGCCGAGCTGGAGCCAAGTGAAGGGTGCAAGAGATACGTTCTCTTGCACCGCATTTCTGAATTTCTCGAGCAACATAGACCCAACTTTACCGATCGGCCAGGAAACTAGCGGCGATCGGGGAGGACTTCCGACGCTTTGCGAAGCAACTCCTTGACCCGGCGCTCACTTTGCATTCCGGTCAATGAAAATCGCTTCCAGCCGCTGTCGCTTTCGCAAAAGACCACCAACTGCGGCAGGACCTTGCCTTGCATCACTTGGTTTGCCAGTTCGGGCTGGGCGTCCTTGTCCAACTGCGTGAAGACCACTTCGTTCAGGTCCCCGGCTCGCTTCATGGGAGCAATTGTATCCGCTTTCATGGTCTTGCAAGCGGCACACCAGTCCGCTCCGACCAAAACCACGAGCGGTTTCCTCTCTTCCTGCGCTTTGCGATACGCAGCTTCGTAGTTCAGCGGCTCCGAGCTTTCGCTAGAAGCAACTTCCGAAGGACCATTTCCCGACAAAACCAACAGCAGCGCCAAAATTGCGGAGTGCAACATTTGGAACCCCCTTTCCTTGATTGGGACACGCAAAAAAGATTCGTGTTGGGCTGCGAGGTCCTTCTCAATAGCCCGTCCCATCCTGGGACCGGCATTGCAACATCCAACACGTGTCGTCCGACTTGCCGAGGAAAATCAAAGGAGGCAAAGTCAGTTTCGTCCAAGCATCTCGCTGCCGTCTCCAACCGTCAAAAGGTGTCGATTGCAGCAAATTTGCGGACTGGGCAAAGTCGAACGACGTCCGATAAGTGGGGTCAGTATAGGCAGGACGCCCGACCGATCAACCGCTCCGCGGCTCCCCCGATTCGCTAGCATCGCCCGTTCCAAGGGGCGGCTCGCGTCAAAGTCCGACCAAAGAAAAACTAATTCTAGACCGTGCTAGCACAATCGCTTCCGCCGCTAAGTCGAGAAATGGCGGTACGTTAGTCCCCGTGCCACAAGCGTTGAATTTTCCTGGGATTTTTTTGTTCGAATGGAATTTTCGACGCCCTGAACAGCTAGAAAAATGTTGGGATTTTCTCCCGCACACGCCCCAATTGTGCCCTGGTTGGGGGCTTCTGACTCGTTCTGGGGTGCTCGCTTTAGCCGACGCTAGGCGGCCGCTCCCGCGTTAGCGGGTACCTTCGATGCGCCCCGTCAACGAAAAACGGCCGAGGGTGCTTCCCTCGGCCGTCTCGATGTTTTCTTCAGCCAATTCCGGTTCCCGCAATCCCCTGGCCTACCGTGCCAGTCGGATTCGCGGCCCACCGTTAGGACCGAGCTAGTCGGAGCTTAGCAACCGCAGCTAGGAGCTGCATCGCATCCGCTGGCAGGAGCTGCACATCCGCAGTCGCTGCCATGGCTGTGGCAACCACCGTGCAGGTGGAGGCCATGGAGCCATGCTCGGAGGCGACCGCGGAACAATCCGCGTCCACCGAAGATTCCGTTGCCGTTGCCCCAACCCGATCCCGAACCAGCACCGGCACATGGATCGCAGCTAACGGTCACAGGAACTTCTTCCGTGATGACCTTGGCGACGCAGCGGGTGTAGGTGTAAGGAACGCAAGTCTTGACGCACTTGGCAACCTTGATGGTTTCGCAGTAGGTCACTGGCTTGCAGACGGTGTATGGAACCATCTTGGTGCGGCACTCCTTCACGATCTTGCAGGTCGTGTAGGTGTACGGAACGCTCTTTTGCTCGCAAACCCAGTTGCAAACCGTGTAGCAAACGTCCTTGACGCGTTGCTCGCAAACGATTCGGCAGGTCTTGTAGCAAACGGTCTTTTGACGGCACTCAGGAACCAACTTGCAAGTGGTGTAGGTGCAAACCTTGCTGCGTGGCTCGCAGACCCAATTGCAGACCGTGTAGGAAACTTCCTTCGATCGGCACTCGGGAACCAGCTTGCAGGTGGTGTAGGTGATCGTCTTTTGACGGCACTCTGGAACCAACTTGCAAACGTTGTAGGTCACGGTCTTGCTTCGGCACTCGGGAACCATCTTGGTGACGGTGTACGGAACCACCTTGGTCAGGCATTCGGTTTCGTACTTGACACAGTTGATGGTCTTTTCTTCACACGTTGGAACCCAAATCTTCTTGCACACCTTCTTGGGTGGGCATTGAACGCACTCGGTGCGAACTTCGCCTGGGCAGTAAACGTTTCGGCAAGTCGAAGCGTCAAAGGTCCAAGTACCTGGTTCGCGAACAGTGCGGCGAACGACTGGGCCTGGAACTTCTTCTTCGACGGTCTGCCAGCTACCACCCTTGACGGTAACCGTCTTGGTATAGTTGACCGGCTTGGTAACCGAGTAGTTGACCGTTCGCTCACGGTTCTCTGTGACAGGCACATTGACCGTGTAGTTGATCACTTGCTCGCGGGTTTCCATCACCTTGTTCATCACGGTGTAGTTCACAACCTTTTCGTGGGTTTCACGAACAGGTGTGTTGACCGTGTAGTTGACCGTCTTGGTACGGGTTTCGTACACAGGACGACGAACGGTGTAGTTGATCACTTTCTCGTGCGTTTCGCGAATCGGAACCATCACGGTGTAGTTCACAACCTTGCTATGGGTCTCGAACACTGGGCGAGAGACGTTGTACGTCACTTGCTTGGTTCGGGTCTCATAAACAGGTCGGCGAACCGTGTAGTTGCGAACCCCGCTGTGCGTTTCGCGAATCGGCACGTTGACCGAGTACGAAACTTCACGCTGATGGGTTTCTCGCTCGTAGCGAACTCGCTGAACTTGCTTGTCTTCGTACACGACTTCGTTGACCATTTTGGTCCCCGTTACCGTTTCCGGCTCGTATACGACTTTCTTGATTGTCTTCGTCACGGTGTAAGTAGGTGGACCACAAGGATCCACGACGTTACATCCGCAATTCTCGTAGCTGATCGCGCCGCCATATGCAGCTTGAGCAGCCCCAGCATTGAATGCGGACAGAAGAGCCGCAATCGCTGGAAGAGCTAAAAGCTTTCTCATTGTTCCATTCTCCCTAGAACTTTTGCAGTACCACGCAGGACACTAGTATCAAACGAGGCGACGCTCTGCTATTCGTCACTCCGTTGTCGTTGTTTGGATGGTCTCGAAGCCACCGAGCTCGCGACGACACAAACGGCCGCCAACAAATTTGCTCAGGTGGGTCTCGTCCCTGGACGCCCTTTGAAGCGCACGACTCCTCGCCAGTTGCGGCTGGCGTGAACCCGATGCATCCACCAAGGGCGTTCTTGACGAGACCGGAGCAATCAGCCACTGGCGTTGCTCGACTCGACGGACTAGGAAGACCATTCCCAACAGGCGACATAAATCGACTGGTGAGGAATCATGAAACAGAAAAAATAGTGGAGTCAGGTAATTTGAGAGCTTTGCGGTGATTCAACGCAAAGGCTTTGATGAATGTTCCGATTGTAGGGACTGTTGCGGCGGAATCTGCGAGCAAGCCCCAAGATCCGCGAAGCGCCCGGCGGCACACGCATTCCATGCTCGTCCAAGCCCGACAAGGCGCACGGGCGCACCCTTAGCCAACACACCGATAGAGGCCGGGTCGGACGCACCCCTTCGCCAAAGAAATGCTCGCTAAACGCCGAGCGTGACCAACTGCGGGACCAACTCCTGGGTCTCGACTCGCCCCATCATGGTGAACGCGTAGACATCGGTCACCGTCACCGAAAGCGTCTGACCGATCTGCCGCATGTTTCCATCCCAAACCAAAATACGATCGCATCGGGTCCTACCGGTCATTTGACGCAAGTCCCCCGTCTGCCCTTTGCGCACCGACCACTTGCTTGGCCCCTCAACCAACACCTCCACCGACTTGCCAAGAAACGGCAGATTGTCTTCGAGCGAAATCTGGTTTTGCACCTCGAGCAACTCCAGGTTGCGACGGTGCTTCACCTCCTCGGGAATGTCGTCGGGATAGAGCGACGCGGCCTTCGTCCCTGGACGTACGCTGTATTGGAAAATGAAGCTGTTCTTAAAACGACAACGGCGAACCAACTCCACCGTCTGCTGGAATTCCTCCTCCGTTTCGCCGCAGAAGCCCACGATAAAGTCGCTGGCCACCGCCGCTCCTGGCAAGTACTCCCCGATCCGCGCCATCATGTCGTAGTAGTCCGCCGTCGTGTACCCGCGCTTCATACGCTTGAGAACTGCATCGCTTCCGCTCTGAGCCGGCACATGCAAATAAGGCACACACTTGGGCAATGCATGCACCGTCTGCAGCAACTCTCGCGTCATGTCTTTGGGATAATTGGTAACGAACTTGATCCGCTCAATCCCCTCGATTGGATGCAACATCTCCAACAAATCCGCCAACCGGGTCGTTCGATCCCCCTCCACCCAACGATACGAATTCACCGTTTGACCGAGCAGCGTGATCTCTTTCGCTCCCTGACGGGCCAAGACCTGCGCCTCAGCGACAATCTCCTGCGGCGATCGCCCTTGCTCTGGCCCTCGCGTCATCGGCACGATGCAGTATGTACAAAACTTATCGCAACCAATCTGAATGCGCAGGTAGGCCTGAAAGGGAGTCGGTCGCATCTCGGGGTCGCGCAGCGGATCAAAAGTCTCGTGCGACCGCTTGATGTCATCCACACTGCCATCGCGTCGAGACAGGCTCACGGCCAACTGGTACCGCTCCCCCTGCTGGGCCTTCTCGATGAGTTCAGGGATCCGTTGAAGCTGCCCCGGCCCGACCACCAAATCGACAAAGGGCACCCGATCGAAGATGGCTTGCTGATCCTTTTGTGCCATGCACCCCATCACACCGATCACCATCTCCGGCCGCGCAATCTTGAACTGCTTCAAGCGAAACAGATTGCTGTAGGCTTTCTCTTCGGCATGCTCCCGGACGGAACACGTGTTGAACAGAACCGCGTCGGCGAGGCTGGGGTCGTGCGTTAAGCCGTAACCTTGCTTGCGCAGCGCTGCCACAACCATCTCGCTGTCCAGCACATTCATCTGGCAACCTACCGTCTCGATGTACAGACGCTTGGTCGGTTCGGATGCTGCCGTTTCGCCGGAAACAATGGGATGCGTTGCGTTGGGTTCAGTCACAATAAGGTGTTCCACTCCACGCGTCGGCACACGCTGCTCGGGACTGTTCCCAAGCCCTGCATGCACCCACGAAACGAAAAAATCCTGCATAACCAGAAGTCATGCAGGATTCTAAAGAAAAACCGTTGGAATGCGAAGCCGAAAAACGGTCGCCCGGCCCGGAGAAGGGCTACGAGTTCGGCGTGACGACGACGTTGTCGAGATAAAACTCCGAGTCGGTGGAGTTCCCGAACAACCCCGGACTGCCATTCAGATTGGGGGTCGCGTCGGTTCCTTCAATGGTCCATGCTTCGGGCTCCGGTTCCCCCTTCTTCCAAACCTTGCCGCGCAAGGTGATCTTGCCATCGCTGGTCTCGCTTCGGAACTTCAGCACATACCAAGTCTTCGCCTGCCATTCAAAAGGAATGGTCACTGCAAATCGCTGCTCCAACTGCGAGACCCACGAACGGATCTGCAAGCGTTGGGCCCCTTCCAGAGCCAACGTGTACCGCGAGTTCACCACCCCCATGTCGGGTAGCTTGTTGGTGGGGACGTTATTCTTGGTATCCAAGGCGTAGAACTCGGCTTGCACGGTGTAGTCGTGCATCTTCGGCAGGCCCAGAAAACCCTGGCTGCGTGTTCCCCGCGGAATGGTGCTGACCTTTGCCAACCCATTGCCTCCCGTTGGAAGCTCGATCGGTTGATGGCGATAAGCCATCCCAATCCACTGGATCGGGACCTTCTTGTCTTCGAAATCGTAGGACCACGGCAACGCAGGAATCACGCGAGCCCGCGCCGTGCTCTTGAGATCCTCCAGCGATGCTTGAATCATCACCGCTCCACCGGTTTGCGTTTCGCCTGCCGTGAACACTTGGTCGCTCGACACGGATCCCCCAGCTTCCACAGTTACGGTTGCTTCGGGCACCAACCTCAAGAACTGCCCGGCCGCGTTGTACCCTCGCACTTGAAGCTTGGCAGCCTTACCGGGTTGCAGCAACATTTCCACGGGACACACCTGAATGTGGGCGATCTTGGTATCGGTGATCGCTGGCTCCACCGGTTGCGGCGGGAACTGAATCCCTTCCGCAGACGCCGGCGTGGGCAGCCCCAAACAGTACAGAGCCTTGCTGGTTGGCAAATACAAGCGGCCATCGCTGATCGCAAACGAACCGAACACTTCGCTGCTATCGTTCAATCGCATTTGCCCGAGCACCTTGATCTCGGTCTCGGTCGGTTCCAAGCACCAAATACGCCCGGTGTTCTCGCCGACATAGATCTTGCCCTCGGATACCACCGGCGATCCAAACATGATTCGCCCGAGCTTCTTCTCGAGCTCCACTTCACCCGTCTTGGCATTGACCCCGAACATCGCGCCGCCGTCGTCGATAAAGAAAATCCGATTGCCGACTTTCACGGGACACGCGCGGCTAACGGTACGCTTGGTCTGCTTCCACAACAGCTTGTCTTCGGCGATGTCTCCGCTGGTGTTCCCGTTCAATGCGAAAACCGCCCCCAGCAACGTCCGATCGGTCTCGTTCTGTTCCCCGTGTCCCATATAGACGATGCCGTCATCAATCAACGGCGCGACGTTCAAGCCCCGCGGAGACGCTTGGTACTTCCAGATGACCTTGCCAGTCCGAGGCTGCATGGCATACAGCGCCCCATCGGCTGCCCCCAACACCATCGCGGCTTGCCCATTGAGCACGGTGTAGATCGGCGTGCTGTAGGTGGTGTCCTCAGGACGCACTCGCGTGCTAGTCAGCCATACGGCTGCTCCACTGTTCTTGTCAAACGCCACGATCCGGTGACCGGGGATCGCTGTCTGATCCCAACCGGTCATGACCCCACTGATGATCACCAAGTCTTCGAATACGGTCGGAAAGTTCGTTCGCCCACCATACGTGGACAGCATCCCATACTCCTCGAGCATGGAATGCTCCCACACGGTCTTGCCCGTCTTCCCGTCCAAGCACTGAAACGTGCAGCCCAACCCCAAGACAAACACGCGGTCGGTTTCGGGGTCCGCGACGACGCTAGACCAACCGACACGTTCCGAAGGAGCATCCGACAGATAAATGTTGTGGATGCTCTCCCACAGCAACGCGCCAGTCTTGGCATCGATGCAGACGGTCTTCTCCCCTTCCTGATTGGTGTCGGGCAGATGACGACAAACCGTGTAGAGCCGCCCATTCATGATCACCGGCGTGGCCCGCGTCGCGTACTCTTCCTTGCGCCAGACCAAATTCTCACCGTCCACCGAAAAGGTCGTCGGCAACCCCTTCTCCATCGACTGCCCGTTCTGCAGCGGCCCGCGCCAATGATTCCAGTCGGTGACCTTGGGACCTTTTCCATCCGAACCAACCGTCACTTGGGCGTTCGCCGTGCCAAGCGTTCCATCGGTACACATCAGCGATACCCAAGCACCGGCGAAAGCAAACGCGGTTCTCGACACTCGACGAAGTTTCTTGTTCATTTCCAATATTGGGGGTGGGAGACGGGGTG
>JBKCUI010000207.1:0-21592 GCA_046318495.1 Pirellula sp.
TCGAAGTCCGATGGATTTCGCCCGCTTCCTCGGTGGACAACACCACCGTCTCAGCCGCCATCGACGAGATCGTTTTCCCTTGCATGGCTTCGATCCGATCAAATGCCGACGTGTGCCGGGATTCTTCAGGTTTCGTAGCCATTGCCGCACGGATCGGATTCAGGTCAACATACATGCTGCACGCTAACAAACCCGCTTCATCGCGTATCGCTTGGGCTTTGAACCGGCCTTCCCAAAAGCGCCCCGTGCATTCGTCTTGGCGATTGGCCAACCGTGCAATCGGTTCGGAGAGCGCCCGCATGAACCACGAAGGATTGCTAAGCCGCTCCCGGATGGCTTCCATCTTGGCTCCATCGGCCAACATGGCCTCGATCTGGCTTTCGGTGGGCTGCCCCAGGAATTCCTCGACTCTTTGGCCAGGAAACAAACTCAGCCAACGCTTGGCGACTTCGTGATCGGACCAAGTCGCCACCACATCCGGGCGGGTGCGCAAGATGATGTGCATGTGGTTGGACAGGATGGCGTAGGTCAACACATCGAGGCCAAACACAGAGGCGAGACACTCCAGTCGCTCCCGGATCCATTCTCGGCGGAAGTCGTAGTTTCTGCCTGTGACGGCATCTTCGCCGGCCAGAAAGGCACGTCGGACACAGCGTTGGATGCAGTGGACGATGCAGACTTTATTGGGTTCGAATAGTTCGGCGCGTAGAGGTCTGGGCATTTGGGGGATCTCCTATACCCAAAAAGCTTATCAGATCCTCGCGGACAGTCAAATAGGTGGGTGGCACGTATTGGGCCGTGAAGGCACCCAAGACCGCACCAACGCAGGGCTTAGGAACGCGAGATTGGCGACGATCATCATCACTCCAAAGGTGATCATTCCCATGTAGATCGCGATACCGCCGTGCACGCAGAGGGCCATAGCCAGCACTAGCGGTCGAGTCAGTCGCGGCCATACCAGCGCGACGTACATCAACTCCCAAAACAACGTGGCATGTGTGGCCGCCGATGCCAGCCACGGATAGCGACCGATCCACGTCAGATCCAGCGATTGGTACTCGTACGACGCAGCCGCAAACCACAGCGCGGAGCCATCCCACCACATCCAGCCTCGGAGCTTGCCCAGTCCACCAAAAAGATAGATCGCGCACAAGTGAAGCTGGATCAATCGCGTCGCGACCGTATTCGACCAGCACGGTCGACCATCGTCGGACCATCCCAGCCACCGAACCCACGACGCGTTTATCCCGCGCTGAGTGCACCGCCGTGCAAGCATCGCATCGAGGCTCCATACCGACCCCGAGCGACCGACGATCAAGTACATGCTGAGCATCAACGTGATCTGATCCAGTCCGAACAGGAATGGGATCAATCGATGGACTGTCATCAAGGTCAAGAACCAGGCCAGCGGAGCCACCCACCGCGTTGCGAATCCGATCGATAGGCTCGCACCAGCCAGCAGGGCCAGCCATTCATGCGCCGTCGCGAGGCCGAGCGAATCGGTTAGCGCCAAATAGGTCCATCGGTGCGAGCGCGCATTGATGGCCCGCAGCGTCTCCAGGTCGACCAATGCATCGGGACCAAAAAACATCTCGCGATCCCACAGCCACACCGCGTGGATGTACACGATCATCGCGCCGGTAGCCATTCGAATCAGCGCTAACGTCTCGGCCGAACTGGGTTCCAGAAAGAACCGAACCACACCCTCACGCCAAGCCCCCATCCATTCCCTCAACGAATGCATCCACATGCCGTTGCCGGGGGAATCGGGCATTCCCCCGGATTGAGAAGCATGGGCTGCGTTGGTAGCAGCCGTTGCACGACCTGCCTTCGTTGTCATGGTCGAATCACCTCGCCAGAAGGTGCATCCCGAATCGGAGACCGACTTTCCCCCACTTCTGGACGCGGTCGCCAAGGCCCGGATGGTGCGCGCGGCGAGGGCATGCGAGGTGGCTCGATGTCCGTAAGCAGTGATTCGGGCAAGCGTTCTAGGCCTCGCGGATCATCCAGTCGCCCTCCTTCGCGAAGGATCTTTTCAGGCAATGGCAACGCTCTTTCCAGTCGCATCAACTCCACCGATTCAGCCTTCCATCGATGCGACAACGCATGCGAGATCGAACCGGTCAGTTGCATGTAGAACTGGCGATCTTGTTTCCAACGATCGACGAACAACAAGTCCGCCCGATCTTCTTCCGGCAATTCAAAGGGTGCAAAGCTGCTGTTGTAGAACTCGGACAACATGAAGTAGCGATGGTAGAGCAAACGCGGCCATTGCGCTCGCCGGTCGGGAAAGTAGGCATCGACGTCCCGCGCTAGATCGACTGGCACGCCCGACCGCAACGGCTCCGCGCGAACGGGATCGGTGGGTGGCAAAATGCGAGCCCCGACCAAGTGATTGGGACCGGGATTGGGTGCAAAGAAAAAATAACCGTGGTCCAGATACAACCACTCCACGTAAGGAGCGAGACTCGCTCGCCATGTGGCGGCATAGGGAGCCGCTTGCGTTTCGCTCTGAGAAAAGAACCGAATCGGTTCGGCTAGAACCGCAGCCAGATGCCCGGCGATCGCGATCAACACCAGCCAAGCGATCGACTTGGGGCAGCGGCGGGGCGCGGCGGACAACTCGGTTGAATTCGTGGTGTTCCCCCCGTCGGGTTCGACGTCCGAGACCGTAGGCCTGGATGAATCGGTGCTCGAGTCCTGCATGCTGGGGTGTGCTGTGGAGCCGTTTGGTTTCGAGCGAGCCATGGAGTCAACGACGAGGACGGAGAGTTTGAGGACGGAGCGTTTGAGGACGAGGAAGAATCGAGGCCAGTAAAAGCCAATCGACAGTCAGCGCTACGAATTCGACCGCGCCAACGCGAGAGGGAAAGCAAACGTGCCACAGGACCAACAGAATCGGAATCCTATCGCTGACGTATCATCGGCCCGTGCCGCTTAACTCGCAATGGGCAATGCATGAACCTCGATCTTAAGCGATACGGACCTTCAGCGCAGATCGGCTAAAGCAAGATCATCGCGCCGGTGCGCGGCGAGCTTGCCAAACCGCAGAGGCGAGGAAGGCCACCAGCGAAAGCCCACCGACCGTCAGCGCCCCGATCATCCATGGCCACTGGCGTTCGTAGGCATCGGACAGGATGAAGTACAGCGGTGGATCTTGTTTGGGGAGTCCCACATCGACGATGTACTGCCAATGGTCCCACGCACGAGCCGGTGGGTCCTGCAACGCACGATCGTAAATGTCTGCGAAGAGCTCGTCGTGCGTATGCCCAAACTCGATCGGTGCCGTCCATCGCAAATAGGCCAGATAACCACCGTAGCTCAAGCCCCAAGCAGCCAATGCCAGCAATATCGCGGGAATCGCTCGTCCCAAGAGTCCGGTGCCACCGGTTGCAGAATCGCGTTGGCGACGATTCGCCGCAGTGGCCTCCGCCGGCATGGGGGGGAGGTTTCGAAGCTGTTTGGTCCCTGGCACATCGAGGGAGCGACCGCACGCCTGGCAGCGCGTTGTCGAGCCGGCTTGAGCGATTCCCACGGGAACTGCGGCTCCGCATTCACAAGTGAGTTGGTACTTCGACATGGTCTTTTTGCGTGTCCGTGAATGCTGGGGCGGCGGGGCAGGGGATGGAACCGGGAAACCGAAAGGAAAATGGGGTGGGGTGCGTGATCGTAATGCCACCCGTCAGACGCAGCAACGCGCCGGTCGGTTCGAACGAAACCAAAAGCCTTGCGATCTTTGTCGATATCCCGCCCCTGAACCATGCCCCAATTCCTAGTTCGACAACGAAGTTCCTGGAGGCGCGACGAAGCAACTCCCCATCCGATCCGACTTGATGGCACCGAGAACGGCGATGCATCGGGCTGAAAAATCGCGGCTGCAGGATCGGTTTTTCGCGGCCAAGACTTTTGCGATGCGCCCTAGACCGCAAAGGCCAGGGAGTTAGAATAAAACGGCTTTCGTCAAGGGGGACCGACAGATTTCCCGTTGGCGATCGTTATCCCTGGAGAGGATCGAATCCCCACTGTACGCGGCTCTGTTCGGATCGCCGAACCGAAATGCGTTAAACCAACCTGCCACACCGACCCCACCGACAATCCTCGATTGCGGGCTGTTCTGACTTGCTCCCATCTTCGCAAGCAATGCTTGCGGACCTTTGCATCGGCCTGCCTTCGAGCATGTCGCTCCATACGGTTCGTTCGTGCCCAAGAAGACAAAGCGAGTCCGCCTCCCAGATCTCGGGTGCCAAATCGCTGGGTGCATGTTCGGTAGCCGACACGATTGTCTTGGCAAGTTGCGTTTGCGGATACTCGGCCTAGCTTTCGATCGAAACGAACGAAGCTGGAAAGAGCGTCGGCTGGGTGGCGATTGGATGCTCTCGCAGTTGTGGTAACGGAGCGCAGCGACGGCGAACTGGAACGGATGGCGCAGAATGCGTCAAACGTTGCAGTGCTGTCCACCGCATGGATCGATTTCATCCGAGTCAAATAAAGCTCCCGGTACCTATCATCTCAACCGGGCAAATCGCAACAGGACACGACCGATGAATTTGTCGATCTGCGAGTGGCAGCGCCCCGCCAGGGGCAGCACCGCGCGTGCGCGAAGAGCGACAAGGATGGTTCCATGGTCGTGTTCCTTCGTGCGATAAACAGACCCAACCGATCGGATTTTCGTGACTTTGCCGACCTCGGCAAATAGACTGAACCGAGTTCGGCGTGGGAGGCTTTTGAACGCAGGGTGCTATGCATACGGGCAACCATGTCCGCATCGAGCCCCCGGGTGTTGCATCGCCGCACCTCGGAATCAGACCGACGGCCGCGCCATGGCAGGCTTTCGTTATTCGTAAAAATTTACCAATTATTCCCGGATTCGAGTTCTCAATCGATTGAGTGCTACACTTCCTTTGCCTCGCTCGGGACGCGTTTCGTGTCGCCTGGATGAGGGTGGAGGAAGCTTCGGTTGAGACCACTTTCGTCCTGCATTTATTTCGTGGTTTGAGGAACTATGACCTTGTTCGACGGCCTGTTGGATTTCGATGATGATCTGCCTCGCAGCGCTGATGACTTGGATGGCCTACGCAAACTCTCGTTGGAAGAAGAAGGCGATGAGCTGACCGATACGGTGGTGGACGTGGTTGTCCCCGAGGATCAAGTCCAGCTGGAGAGCGAAGACGATTTGCTTTCCGCAATCGACGATGTTGAGACTTGGTCGGACGACCCGGTGCGCATGTATTTGACGCAGATGGGGGAGATCCCTCTCCTGACGCGACAAGAGGAAATCCGTTTGGCGAAGAAAATCGAAGTCACCCGACGTCGATTCCGAACCAAACTCCTCGAGTGCGACTATGTGATCCAATCCGCGTACAAGATCCTGCGGCGCGTTCACTCCGGTGAACTACCGTTCGATCGCACCGTGCAAGTGTCGGTCACGGATCGTTTGGAGAAAGAGCAGATTCTGGGGCGACTGCCCTACAATCTGAAGACGTTGGACGTATTGCTCAAACGCAATCGTCGAGACTATCGCGATTCCCTCAGCAAGTCGCTTCCTGCGAAGCGACGCGGGGATGCGTGGCAGAGCCTCGGTCGACGACGCCGCAAGGCAGTTCGATTGATCGAAGAACTCGGTCTGCGCACCCAACGCATCGAGGCGTATATCGGTGTTCTCGAACGATTGTCGGCCCGCGTGGACGAGATCAAGCACGATTTGGCAACTCTCAAGAGTCACCAAGTCGCTCCCTCACAGTTGGCTCAGTTGCGTCGCGAGTACCGCCAAATCCTAGTTGCTACCCAAGAGACTCCGACCTCGTTGCGCAATCGCGTCAACATGGTCAAACGAGTCTTCACCGAGTATCAGCATGCGAAGAAGCAACTTAGCGAAGGTAACTTGCGTTTGGTGGTGTCGATCGCCAAAAAGTATCGCAACCGCGGTTTGAGCTTCCTGGACCTCATCCAGGAAGGCAACGCCGGTTTGATGCGGGCGGTGGACAAGTTCGAGTATCGCCGAGGTTTCAAGTTCTGCACGTATGCGACCTGGTGGATTCGCCAAGCGATCACTCGCGCGGTGGCCGACCAGAGCCGTACCATTCGCATCCCCGTCCACATGGTCGAGACCATGTCGCGGGTACGCAATGTGTCGCGT
Source organism: Pirellula sp. (assembly GCA_046318495.1). GTDB lineage: Bacteria > Planctomycetota > Planctomycetia > Pirellulales > Pirellulaceae > JBKCUI01. The sequence continues at coordinate 6,137 of JBKCUI010000207.1, forward strand.
CAACTGCTGCAGGAATTGGGACGCGAGCCGACCCTCGAAGAAACCGCACGACGCGCTGAAACCACTGTCGAAGAAGCTCGTCGCGTTTTGGCTATGAGCCGATACCCCATCTCGCTCGATCGCCCCGTAGGCAACAGCGAGGATAGCCAGTTCGGAGATTTGTTGCCCGATGGTACGGCCGAAAGCCCCGCCATCGGCGCTGGTCAAGAGATGCTGCGAAATCGCATCAACTCGGTGCTGAAGACCCTCAGCTACCGAGAACGCGAAATCATCAAGCTGCGTTAGGGCCTCGGTGATGGATACAGCTACACGCTGGAGGAAGTGGGACACATTTTCAAGGTGACCCGCGAACGCATCCGTCAAATCGAAGCCAAGGCAGTGCGAAAGCTTCAACAGCCCAGCCGATCGCAAGAACTGGTCGGTTTCCTCGACTAGCCATGACATCATGAGTTCGACTCGCCCCACGTTGCACCCCTAGCAACCCGGGCGAGAAACAGAGCAAAGAGCCCTGCGAGTCCCCTACTCGCGGGGCTCTTTTCGTTTCAGCTCGCGCGCTTTTCCCGCCATCGCAAACGCATCGCCGCGAGCATCCCGTTGACCATCGATCTCGATCAATCCGCAGCCTCGGTCAGATTCGGCGCCCAGTTCATGGCTTGAACCGCCGGCCGCGTACCGCTCGATGGAAAACTCGCTTGCACCGCATCGCGAAGCATCCCGGAGAGCTCGCTCAACACGTCTTGCTGCAGCCCCTTCTTGGGATGGCTCGCGTGCGCCAAGTTTTCCCGCTCGCGAGGATCGGCATCGTGATCGTACAGTTCCACTCCGCCGCGGCCCTCGTCCCACTCCGTGTAACGCCAGCGCGCCGTCCGGATCGAATAGCCGTGCTTCTGCTTGTCGCCACCGCCGCGCGTGACATGCGTCAACGCCCAGCCGCGCCCTACATGTTGCGGATCCTGGAGCATCGGCAGCAAGCTTTGCCCTTGCAGCCCTTCGGGCACGCTCTGTCCACATGCCTCCAACAACGTCGGAGCCAAATCGACATGCGATACTGGCGTGCGGACGACGCTGCCCGATCGTCCCATACCCGGAGCGACCACGATCAACGGCACCCTCGCGCTCTCCTCGAACAGACTCATCTTTTGCCATAACCCATGTTCGCCGACATGGTAACCGTGATCGCTGGTGAACACGATGATCGTATTGTCCGATAACCCCAACCGATCCAGCGCGGCCATGACTTTGCCGACTTGCGCGTCCATGAAACTGATGCTCGCGTCGTACGCTTGGATGGCTTCCCGGGCTGTGGCATCGGACATGTCATCCTGTTCTTTTTTGCCGCTGGCCAATGCGGCGGGCGGGATATCCCTGCGATCCTCCGCGACATCTTGAACCAATTCAATGCGTTCGAGATCGTGCCGTTGAAAATACTCCTGCGGCGCGATGTACGGTGTATGCGGACGAAAGAACCCCAACGCCAAAAAGAAGGGGCGCTCGCGATCGCGTGCGCATCGCTCGAGCACCCATTCCGCATCCTTCGCTTGCAAGCTATCGGTGTGCATCGACTCCGGATGCGTCGAGGAAAGCCAACTGAGAGTGCCTCCGAATTGACCGGGGATCAGCGTGTTCGTTTTGGGTAGCTCGAGCAATCGATCCACCCCGGCCGGATTGAGTTCCAACTCCCAACTCGCGGGATCATCGTGACCGTTGGTACCGACAGAGTTGGGAACGTTGTAGTGATAGAGCTTGCCGATGCGCCCCACAAAGTAATTCGAGAAGCGAAACAGTTGCGGCACGCTGGGGCGTTTCGGAATGCTCTGACGGAAAATCTGACCGTTGTTCAGGATGCCGGTGCTGTTGGGGTACAGCCCCGTCAACATGGAATTGCGGCTCGGACCGCACAGTGGAAACGTGCAGTAGGCGCGATCAAACAAAACACCCCGCTGCGCCAGAGCGTCCAAGTGCGGTGTCTTGGCCGTGGCGTGACCATAGCAACCGAGCCGGTGATTCAAATCATCGGATACCATCCAAAGAACATTCAGCGGTTTACCTCGGGAGGCCGGGCTGGCACCAATCGATTGCGATCCCAAATCCTGCGCCATGCCGTGGCTCGCGTACCACGATAAAAGCACGACTCCCCAGGCGCAACATCCGATCCTGCCCAGGGACTCGGTGGCGATCCGAAACGCTTGAGCCACGGCCTTAGAGATTCCGATGAAGTTCTTGTTCGCAGGGAGCCGTCGGCAGAAACGGGGTAGGGGAGAGAAGTGCATGCGTAGCATCCTGATGGAGATAGAAGTGTCTAGAACGCGCGAACGCCTATTAGTAGTGGTAAAGATGCGTGAAAAATGGGGGTCCGAGAGCGCGCCGGTTCAGTGTACAATAGTGGTCCCTCCCTCGGGTCCGCTACCCGAACCTTGCCCACCCGCAAGAGACGCATCCACGTCTGAAGTACACAGCACCGCGCACTGCAAACCGCGGACTTCACTTGGCGAAGTGCTAGGCACCTTCAGTCACCCTTTTGACTTTCATCCTTGTTCCCATCGGATTTGGTCCATGTCGATGCACTCCGAAGAGTTCCGCGAGCATCCGCGCCCATTGCGTCATCTACCTTCGCGACGCCCCTCGCCACGCTGGACAGAACGATTGTGCCTTGCCGCAATCCTTTGGAGCCTAGGAACGTTGGCAGGCTTTGCACGGGCCGATGATCCCGAAGCCATGGAGAAATGGGGCAAGACCTACGAGGCCAAAGTCCTCCCGATCGTCCAAGCCAAATGCTTGTCCTGCCATAGCGGCGAATCGCCCGACGGGGAATTCGATTTGTCCAAATTCCCCGATGGCCCATCCGCCGCCGCCAATCCAGATGCCTGGGAACGTGTGGCCAAGCGTGTCCGACTCAATGAAATGCCTCCTCAAGGCAGTCCCGGATTGAAGGATCCCGAAAAGGCGGCCTTCCACCGTTGGGTCGACGCGCGGCCCAATCAAGATTTGTGCCACCAGTTGGCCTCTGAGGAAACCCAAAGCTGGTATCGCGGTTACGTCATGAGCCGCCGCCTCTCGCGATACGAATACGGCTGTGCCATCCGCGACTTGACCGGATTCCACGTCCCAGAAGACATGTTGCCTCCCTCCGACGGAGCAGGGGGCATGGGATTCGATACCGCAGGCGATGCGTTGTTCACGTCGCCCATTCACTTGGAAGCCTATCTTCGGATCGGCCAAGCCGCCGTCGCGCATCTGCTCGACCCTTCCAATGGCCAAGCGTTGCCGGCTCGCCTGATCGCTTTAGGCTTTCGCGATCCTCCCGCCGCGCTGGCTCAACCCAAGGACTCCGCGGCAGCCCCGCTGCGCACCGTCGCTCGAACGTGGCTAGCCCAGTTCGCTCGCCGCGCATGGCGGCGCCCGGTTCAGGAACAAGAAGTCGATCGCTTGATGCAACTGTTCGACCGCAATGCGTCCAACCCGTTGCACGAAGCGTTGCGATTGCCCATGCATGCGGTCCTGATGTCACCGAACTTTTTGGTTACCGCCGAACCGGAAGCCGAATCCGCAGGTGTGCATCGACTCTCCGCACATGCGTTTGCCACTCGATTTGCCTTGTTGGTGTGGTCCAGCATCCCCGACGAAGAGTTGCTCGCATGCGCCGATGCAGGAACGATTTTTGAGCCCGACGTCATTCGCCAACAATTGCATCGCATGCTGCGAGACGACCGCGCCAGGGCGCTGGGGGAAAACTGGGGGTTGCAGTGGCTGGGTCTGCGAGATTGGCGTCAATGGCGACCGGACCCTGAGGTCTTCCCCGAATACGATCCGCAACTCGCTGCCGATGCGATCGAAGAAACCACTCGGGCCATCAGCGACGTGTTTCGCCAACAGCGACCGTTGCTCGAACTGCTCGACTCCCAACACGTCACCGTCAACTCGCGACTGGCCAAGCATTACGCCTTGCCCTGGCCAGACATCGATCCGGCCCATGAGACAACGGCTTCAGGAATTCCAACCTCCTGGCGCACCTTGCCCGTTTCCAGCGGAGAGCGAGGCGGGATCCTGACCATGGCGAGCGTTCTGCTCAAGGCTTCCTATCCGCGAAGAACGAGTCCCGTGCTGCGAGGCCGATGGATCTTGGAAGAAGTCTTGGGCGCCAAGGTCCCACCTCCTCCCCCCAACGTGCCCGCCTTAGAAGAGAGCGGCCATGGTTCCACCGCCACCACGTTGCGAGAACGCTTGGAACTCCATCGCAAGAACCCCGAGTGCGCGGCATGCCACCAGCGCATGGATCCGCTCGGATTCGGGCTGGAGAACTACGATGCCATCGGCCGATGGAGGAACGAAGATGGCGGTGTTGCCATCGATGCCTCGGGAACCCTTCCGTCCGGCGAATCCTTTCGCGGGCCGGCCGAACTGAAGCGGATCCTAGTCGCGAGGCAAGACGAATTCCAATTGCATGCCATCCGCAAACTGGTCGGTTTTGCACTCGGTCGCGAATTGAATAAATTCGATCAATGCGTGATCGATGCGTCGATGAAGCGACTTCGAGAGGAGCGCTCGGCCGACGTGATCCTCGAAGAGATCTTGATGTCCTATCCCTTTCAACATCGCTACACCAGCCCGAAACAGGCGTCGCCATGAACCGCATCCCATCGCCCAATCCCTTCCATCGGCGCCGATTCCTGCGCGGGGCCGGTGTGGCTCTCGCATTGCCGTGGATGGAATCCCTAAGCCAGCGATCGTTGCGGGCGGCGGCCGCCGCACCCCCCATTCGCACCGCCTTCATTTACTTTCCCAACGGCGTTTGGGAGAAAGCTTGGGTCCCGACCACGACCGGCCCCGACTACGCGCTTAGCCCCTCGCTCGAACCTCTCGCGGATCTCAAGAGCGAAGTGTTGGTCCTTTCTGGGCTCGACAAAAAGAACAGCCACGGAGGCGATGGCCATTACGCCAAGACCGCGAACTTCTTAACCGGCATGCCCGTCGCAAAGACGACAGGCAAGGACGTCAGCAGTGGAGGGATCTCGATCGACCAACGCATCGCGGAACAACTTCGCGGTCAAACTCCCTTGCCCTCGCTCGAGTTGGGTACGGAACCGGTAATCAGCGGCATCGACAGCAACGTAGGCTATACGCGGCTATACGGCTCGCATATCTCTTGGCAGTCGGCGCAGCGTCCGATGGCCAAAGAGATCCATCCGCGCTTGGTTTACGAACGCCTCTTCGGCAAGAGCCTTTCTCCTTCGGGCAATACCGCTGACGAGTATCAAAATCTTTTGGATTATGTCCTCGAGGATGCGCAAGGACTCCGACGCACCTTGGGACGCGATGATCAGTTCAAGATGGATGAATTCCTCGACTCGGTCCGCAGCGTCGAACAGCGGATCGACTTTGCCAAGCGGCATCCCGATCGCGAACTGGCTGCGATGCAATCGGGAATCGAAGTCTCTTCGCAATCCTCGCTCTCGGTACCAGCGGAGCTTCCATCAGATTTCCGCGAACATATTGCGATCATGCTCGATCTCATGGCACTGGCCTTCCAATCCGATTCCACGCGCGTGTGTAGCTTGATGTTCGCCAACGATGTGTCGGGCAGAAACTTTTCGTTTCTCGACGGGGTCAGCGGGGGACATCACGAATTGTCGCACCACGAAAACAATGAAGCGAAAATCGCTCAGTACCAACGCATCAATCGTTGGCACACCGAACAGTTCGCGCGTTTCCTACGCAAACTGCAATCGATCCCGGAAGGGGATTCGAACTTGCTAAACCATTGCATGATCGTGTTCGGATCGAGTATGTCGGATGGCAATCGGCATGATCCGGACAATCTTCCCGTTCTGGTTGGCGGCCGTGGCGGTGGGGCTCTCAAGACCGGGCAGCATGTGTCGATGAACGGCATGGTCCCGCTCTGCAATCTGTATCTAACGATGCTGCAGAAGATGGGAATGCCCGATTCAACGTTTGGAGATAGCACGGGCTGCATCGAAGGCATTTAATGCGCAACGCTACAAGGTCGATTGCCAGCCCCTGACTTTTGCCATGGAACAAAAAAAGCACCGGGTAAATAGCGTTGCGCCCTTTACCCGGTGCTTTGAAGAATTGTCTGCTGGAACCTTTCGGGCGGGGTGCGAGATCGATGAAGTTCTCTCGCCTGTCCGAATTCCCCAGAGCGCTTTATCGCTGTGTTTGATCGCTTGGACGGACTAGCCGAACAGCGAAGAAACCTTTTGGTAAGTCTTGAGCGAATCGATCGCGCCTTCGACGGAACCATGCAACCGAATGAATTCGGCAGAGGCCTTTAGTTGCTCGAGATTCAATTCTGCAGCGACAACTTTCTTGGTCGCGCCTGGCTTGCGTCCACGCTTGGCAGGCTTCTTGCTACCCTTGCTCTTGGTGCCGCGCAATGCTTGGCTAACCAAAGCTGGATAGGCTTTGTGACCTTGTGCTTCCAAGTCCTTAGCGATTTGCGTTGGACCCAAGGTTGGGTTCGCAGTTGCATAGTCGCGGATCACTTGCGACATGTTCACACTCTTCTTGGTACCTTTTTTCAAAGCAGTCTTCTCCCGTTGCAAGAACTATGAATGAGCGCGATTGTTAGGTTTTGAACGAGCACTTACCGACATGGAAGCCTCTCGTTCACGTAGTATTTAATGTTTAAGTATTGTCAGACTCTGAAAAAATTCAATTGGAAATCGACGTTCTTTGGAAAGGAAAGGCTCTCCGAAGATGACTTTTTTGCGATTGAAAAGGCGGGTCAATGAAATTGCATCGCTCCTTTTCAGTGGCCAAAGCGGATGGAATTATCTGCACCATTAACGCGAAATCCTCGTGTTTCCCGCCGATGGTTGGGTTGAAAAAATCGTATCGTTCAACGCAGGAACAGCAATCACGACGAGAACTGCAAGGCGCTCTCCGCAGGTTCCATAGCTCGGGATCGGCCGTACGTGCGACACCGCTCGCTGCTTCAACTGGCGGCCTTAGCATCGAGCAGTGCGACCTGTTGATCGCGATGATTGTCGGCGGCCGAATCGGTATTCCAGAGATCTCTTTTTTGTGGAAGCCCGCCACGACAGTCTTTCCAAGAAAAGAATCTTCCAATCGTTGGCAACGTATGAATGAAGATTCAGCGGAGCTCCTGACAGCATGATTGCTGTGCGCCGCACACGCCGCTAGACTCGAACGTCGACTGCGCTGCAGTCATCGTCCACTCGGGGTGCAGCAGCATCGCAAAGGTCGCTTCCGAACCCATTCATCGGCCACATCGCTCGGCCAGAGAGGCAGTTGTCATGAACAATTCCGAATCCGATGTTTTGTCGAGTCCAGCCATCGCCATGGTCGCGACCTCTTCCACTCGGCTTCCTAACGCCGCCTCGATCTTGGAAGGTGCTTCCGGAAAACCGTCGTTGATCTCCAAGTGGTTGGGGAAACTCACGGGCAAACCCGCATCTGCTCTTCCGGGCGTGGACTGGGAAGGTGAGAACTTGATCTTTCCTTGTGGCGATGCCCAGGTGGCGGTGTCCTTGATGCTCGCACCGATTCCCTGGTCGCAATTGGAAGGCCCGTGCGCGACGTCGATGATGTGGTCAGAAGCAACCGAAGCAATGAAGCAGCACACCAACTTTTTCTTGGTCGCGATCCTCGGTGGAAACATGGATCCGGTCGAGCGACGCATTCTGCTAACGCGCATTGTCTCGAAAGTCGTCTCGAACACCGATTGCGTGGGAGTCTATTGGGGCGAAGGAACACTGGTTCACGCGCCAGATACATTCCTTGCAGTTGCACCAAATGCCCGCGCGGACGACATTCCCGGCCCCCTGTGGCTAGACGTGCGCGTCGAACCCAATCGGGATGGATCGTGGCGATGTTTCACCACCGGCATGGCCCCGCTCGGCTTCGCAGAAATCGAAGTCCAATCGTCACCCCTCGACCCTGGGGATTTAATGGAGTTCATCGGCGATACCGCATGCTATATCGTCAATACGCGGCAACACATCCCGGAAGGCAACACCATGGGTCGCACTTCCACGGAGCAGTATCAAGTCCGTTACGGGGAGTCGATGTTCGACCGTCCCAAGGTGATGCAGTTGGTGATGCAGTAAGCGATCACGCTTCGTCGATGGGCTTGGCACCTGCTTGTCGCGATAGCTGCAAGATGGTGCTTTCCGATTGCGTATCGGGCATGGGATACGAGACCAAGCGACGCAGGTCGACCCCTTTCAGCAATCCGCGATGACGAGCTTCTCCGCGCTCGTCAGGCCAACGCGGTCCCTTGATCGCAAGCAGCCGGCCGAACTTGTGCCAATCCTCCTTGAGCCATCCACAGAGTCTCGCGAGCGGCCCCACGGCCCTGGCAAACAGCGTGTCATAGCGGAAATCCTCGAGCACCCGGCTGACGCTCAATGCATACACCGGAACGCTCAATCCCAAGGCATCCACCATGGCTTCGACGGCATTGGCCTTCTTCGCGACGCTATCGCACAACGTGACTTGCACATCGGGTCGCAAGATCGCGACCAGCACGCCAGGCACTCCACCCCCGGTCCCGATATCGAGCACTTCTTCGTTGGGCCGCAAGCACTTGGCCAGTTCCACGCTATCGAGCAGATCCCGCTTGACGAAAAGCTCGGGGGTCGTGTGCCGCGTCAGATTCATCTTGGCGTTCCAATCCCAGACCAGCAAGCAGTACTTGGCCAGGGGTGACCATGCTTCTTGCGGAATGGATTCGATCTGCAGTTCGCCCGCCAACCGCTTCATGGCGTCGATCAGTTCGGACTCGGAGCCGCGGAACACGGGCAAGGTGCGATCGGTCGGGGATGCGGCTGCGGATGCGTCTTCGGTTTCATCTGGATTCATAATCCGCTAGTGTAACTAATACCCCCGAAAACCCTAGCCGAAATCCATCTACGCCGCATGCCAGGCACTCCCTTGGCACTCCGGTTCGAACCTCCGGAGACCGAGATCCCTCCTGGAATGCAGCCGCCCCGATTTCCCTTGAATGCAAGGGTTCGGACACTTCCCGATCCGTTTTCTCCCTTCTTTTCGCCTCCAGAAGACGGCAACCTTCATGTCGCAACCAACGGAATCTCCCCGCTCCCAACAGCCTGGCGATGCCATCCTCATCAGTTGCGATCCGACGCGGCTCGATGTCCTCGCCATCCACCAGACCCTGTCGAATTGCTACTGGTCTCCAGGACTGCCCTTGGCCGTCTTGCAAAAGGCCATCGCGGGCTCGCTGTGCTTTGGAGCCTACCATGGCTCGCAGCAAGTCGGGTTCGCCCGCGTCGTGACCGACCGCGCAACGTTCGCCTATTTGTGCGATGTCTATGTCCTAGAAGCGTACCGCGGACAGGGCATCGGCCGGCAACTCATGGAACACGTCGTGGCCCATCCCGATTTGCAAGGCCTTCGACGATTCGTATTGGTGACGCGCGATGCCCATGGCCTCTATGCACGGTTTGGATTCACCCCGTTGGCCAAACCGCAAGGCTTTATGGAGATCCTGCGACCGGACGTGTACCAACAAACGCCCCAACCGTAAGTCAGCACCGCTGCCGCAACGGCCACGCAGCCCCTGCCGCACGCTAGCATCGACTCCCGTCCGCTCTGGCGTTTCCTGCCAGAGAACCTGCTACTGCATTTTTCCATAGAAAAGGCATAATGGCGACTTCGAGATGGGAGCCATTAACCGCTCGCCCATCCGAGAACATCCGCGCAGCCCGCATCGCTCGTACGACCGCTTCGCGCGCCGCCCAGACTTGCCATCCATTCGGGAGTGAACACCACGGTGAATCAACCAGCAGACCACGCCAACGACGGCAGCCACAAGAACTTCATCGAGATCGAAGTCGAAAAAGACTTCGCCGCGAAAGCTGCGTTGCAAGGGCGGTCCATCCAGACCCGATTTCCTCCCGAACCCAACGGCTACTTGCACATTGGACACGCCAAGAGCATCTGCCTGAACTTCGGTCTGGCCAAACGCTATGGCGGCAAATGCAATCTGAGGTTTGACGACACCAACCCTAGCAAAGAAAGCCAAGAGTACGTCGATTCGATCATGAACGACGTTCGCTGGCTAGGCTTTGAATGGGATGCTCTGTTCTACGCCTCCGATTACTTCCAACAACTCTACGACTGGGCAGTCCAACTCATCCGCGAAGGGCATGCCTTCGTCTGCGATCTCAATGCCGAGCAGATGCGGGAGTACCGAGGCACCCTCACGCAACCTGGCAAGAACAGCCCCTATCGCGACCGCAGCGTCGAAGAAAACCTCGACCTCTTCGAGCGGATGAAACGCGGCGAGTTCGCCGAAGGAACCCGCACGCTCCGCGCGAAAATCGACATGGCAGCCGCGAACTTGAACCTTCGCGATCCCGTTCTCTATCGCATCATGTTCGCCCATCATCATCGCACCGGCGACGCTTGGTGCATCTATCCGATGTACGATTGGGCCCACGGGCAATCCGATTCGATCGAAGGCATCACCCATTCGATCTGCACCCTGGAGTTCGAAAACCACCGCCCGCTCTACGATTGGTTCTGCAAGACGCTCCGCATCTTCCACCCTCGCCAGATCGAATTCGCTCGATTGAACCTTTCCTATACGGTCATGAGCAAACGCAAACTGCTGCAACTCGTGACCGAGAAACATGTCTCCGGCTGGGACGACCCTCGCATGCCGACCATCAGCGGATTGCGCCGACGCGGCTACACGCCCGAAAGCATTCGCGGTTTCTGCGAGACCATCGGCGTGGCTCGCTTCAATGGAACCATCGATGTGCTGGTGCTCGAGAATGCGGTCCGCGAACACCTCAATCGCGCGTCCAATCGCTACATGGCGATCCTGGATCCAATCCGGGTCACCATCACCAACTACCCAACAGGCCAATCCGAGTCGCTCGAAGCCGTCAACAATCCCGAAGATCCCAACGCGGGCTCGCGCGTTCTCCCCTTCTCAGGCTCGCTATTCATCGAACGCGAAGACTTCATGGAGAATGCTCCGTCGAAGTTCTTCCGGCTCAAGCCAGGTGGCGAAGTCCGATTGCGGTACGCGTACATCATCCGCTGCGACGAGGTCATCAAGGATTCGGCTGGCAACATCATCGAACTGCGATGCACTTACGATCCCGACACCCGCAGCGGTAGCGGTGCCGCCGCCGAGCGCAAAGTCAAAGGGACCATCCACTGGGTCAGCGCACCGACCGCCCATTGCGCCGAAGTCCGTCTTTACGACCGGCTCTTCAAAAGCGAATCCCCCGAAGAAGCCCCCGAAGGCAAAACCTTCCTCGACAACATCAACCCCGACAGCATCACGGTCGTGCAAGCTGTCATCGAACCGGAATTGGCCAAATGCGCACCGGGCACGCGCGTGCAGTTCGAGCGCAATGGTTACTTCTGCATCGATGAAAAGGACTCCAAACCGGGACAACCGGTGTTCAACCGCATCGTGACGCTCCGCGACTCGTGGGCGAAAATCGCCGCAAAAGAATAGTCACCTCGCTTGCAAACGATCGATCACCTGCCTGCATGGCAGATGCGTTTCCACTACGCTAAGGAAGCCGGTCGTCGCGCGTGCGCGATGCCTACCCATCCTCCCGCGTGATTGGAGCTCGCCTCGTATGCTACCCCGAGTTTGGCGCCTTCCTTGGCTGGCGATGTCGTTTCTAGTCTTGCTGCGGCTCATCGCCCCCGAGGGTCGGGCGGAGGACGCCGTCGATCGGTTGAATGCCAAATTCCTATCGCGATTGCGCGCCGACACCCAGCGATTGGCCCAACAGCGCCGCGAGCCACCGCGACGCAGCCCGCTTCTTGAGATCCGCGCAAACCTCCACGTTCACTCCGAACTCTCTCACGACAGCCGCGGCCAAATCGCGGACATCGTCGCAGCAGCCAAGCGCGCCGGCACCGAAGCCTTGCTCTTCACCGAACATCCCTCCGCCGAAAAGGACTTCTTCACCGATGGCCATACCGGATCGCTCGATGGCGTCCTGCTGATCCCAGGAGCAGAAATGAAGGGACTGCTTGTCTACCCGACGCAGAGCGTGCGCTCCCTCGAGCAATCTCCACCCAGCGAATTGGTCCCTTGGGTGCGCGAGCGCGGCGGCCACGCTTTCCTATCGCACCTCGAGGAACGGATGGATTGGGAAATCCCCGCCCTGACCGGTAACGAAATCTACAACACGCATGCCGACTTCAAGAAGCAAAAGCGCTTGGTCGACTCTCTGAAGAATCCGCTCTGGCTTTTAAAGGCGGCCGAACTGATCCGCGAGTACCCGCAGGAAGTCTTCACCATCATGCAAACCTATCCCGACGATTACCTCGCGCGTTGGGACACGCTATGCCAAAGGTTTCCACATACCGCCGTCGCAGCCAACGATGCGCACCAAAACATCGGCGTGCGGATCGCCTTGCGCGATCCCACCACCGTTGGCATCGTCGACGCTCTCGGCGAGGAACTCGCCACATTGAATCGACTCCTGGTCGCTCCATTGCTCGCGATTCCCAGCGATGCCAAACCGGGAGACACGCTGTTCCAACTGCAACTGGATCCGTATGAAAACAGTTTGCGGCACGTCGGCACGCACCTGCTCGTCCGCGAACGCACGCGCGAAGGGGTCTGGGAATCGCTCGAATCGGGGCGAACCTTCGTCGCCTTCGATGGCATCGCCGATGCACGCGGCTTCGAAGCGTGCATCGAAGAAGCATGCATCGAAGAGCCGTCCCCTTCAACTTCGCATCAGCCGGATAGCACTCAGCCGAAATCATCATCGCGCACGCAGCATGAGATCGGCAGCCAGATCGCCTGGCAAAGCGGTCTCAAGCTCGTGGCGCATGCCCCGCTCGCCGCGCACTGGAAAGTCGTTCGCGACGGCGCGATCGTGTTCGAGGCCGATGGCGATGCAATCGAAATGCCTCTCCAAGAGCCCGGAATCCATCGCGTCGAAGCCTGGTTGGAGGTTGCAGGAGAATCCCGAGTTTGGATACTCACGAGCCCGTTCTACATCGCGGACGGAGCGTGATCGCGGACGCAGCCTAAAGGAGCCCGCGCACGGCGCACTGATCCGCAGCATAGGCCGACCCTCTGCTACTGGGCGAGGACTATGCGAGCTACCCGGGTTGGTCAGGCCGAATGCAGACGCGTATGTGACTTGGATTGCGGGCTGCGTCGATGGCAGCGTCGATTCGCGTGAGCGGAAAACTGGGACCGACCAGTTGCGCGAATGGGAAGCGTTGATGAACTCTGGCCATGAATGCCACGGCAGCAACCAAATCCTCTGGAGCATAATTGTGGATGCCTTGGACGAGCAACTGGCGCCGCACGATCCGCTCCATTGCCAACGGAAGTTCGGGAGTCGGAAAGACCGCTCCGACGAGTCCCAACCGACCTCCGATGCGAAGCGATTCAAAAGCCATGGATGTTGCTTGATTGCTGCCTGTGCATTCGATCGCGATATCAAATCCGTGCGGCTGCGCCTGGTCTCGAAACGACGAGTCACTCTGCTGGGGGATGTACGCATGGTGCGCTCCGAAACTCCGAGACCTCTGAGCCCGATTTGCATCCATGTCGACACAAACGATACGACGCGCACCCAAGTCGCTGGCCATGGCGCAGGAGGTCAACCCGAGCAATCCGGCCCCCACCACCAACACTTCATCACCTGATCGAACCCGCAACAGCCTTATCGCAGCGGCGATGGTGGAGGTGGCGCAGCTCAGTGGGCAAGCCGCCTCGAGACTTAATTCCGGAGGGAGTCGTACGACGGCCGTTCCTGGAGCCAGCACGATGTATTCAGAAAAACCTCCCGACAACGTTCGGTTCGCATCGCAGGATTGATGCCCGTACTTGAATCCCCGCTCGCACTTTTGCGGCAGTTCGTGTCGGCAGTAAAAGCAATCTCCGCAAGAAGCAACCACCGACCAAACAATACGATCTCTAAGGTGCAGCGATTCTCCGGATGCGTCGAAGCGCGGCGCACCTTGGCCAAAGGCCACGATTTCGCCGACGATTTCGTGCCCGAGAACGGATGGAGTAGGGACGTTGCGCCGTCCATCGATGCTGTGGAGATCGCTTCCGCAAACGGTGCAACCCAGAGTCTTCACTAAGATTTCATGAGTTTGCAGATCCGGTATCGGTTGTTCGACGAACGCCCACGGCATTCCGACCCCGGAAAAGACAGCAGCAAGCGACTTCGCCATGAAACACCTTCTCACCTTGATTCATTTCTACAAGCCGATGTGACGGCGCACCGTACGATCGCGACCCGCTGCAAGTGTACTCAGGTTGTCGACAGATCGAGAGATACGTACGATGGAATCCATTCGAGCGGAAAGTGGTCCCGGGTCGTACGGAATACGGCGACAGCCATCCTCTCGCTCATTCCATCCACACCCTTTGGATTCCATCACAACGATGCAACGCGAAAGAGTTGTAGTAGTCGGCGCGGGCATTGTTGGACTTGCTCATGCATGGTCGGCGGCGGAACGAGGTCATGAGGTTACAGTCATCGAACGATCGCCTCGCGCCAGCGGTGCATCCATCCGAAACTTCGGAATGGTCTGGGTGATCGGACAATCGGATGAACTGCAGCCCATTGCAATGAAATCTCGCGCGCAATGGCTGCGGCTAGCCAACGAAGCTGGCGTCTGGGTACAGCCGTGCGGTTCGTTGCACTTGGCACACCATCCTGATGAATGGCAAGTACTGCAAGAGTTCGTCGAACACCATCGACACAGCCCGCGAGGCGGTGGATTGCAATTGCTCTCCGCTGAGGAGACGTTGAAACGCGCCCATGCGGCAAACCCCGATGGATTGCTCGGGAGTCTTTGGAGCGAAACTGAATGTTGCGTCGATCCGCCGTCGGCTGTCCGGAGCTTGCCGGACTGGCTACACCAGCGATTCGGCGTGGAGTTTCAGTTTCGGAGCGCTGCCATACGCGCCGAACCAGGAGAATTGCTCACTTCGGATGGTAAACGGCACGCTGCCGACCGCATCATCATTTGTTCCGGCGATGATTTGGTTACCCTCGCACCTGACATGTATGCCGGGCAATCCATCCGCACTTGCAAACTCCATATGATGCGAACGCATCCACAATCTGCGGAATGGCGACTTGGGCCCCACTTAGCTGGCGGATTAACATTGCGGCATTACCCGAACTTCCGCGTTTGCGCCTCGCTGCAACCGTTGATCGACCGCATTGCAAGCGAGCGTCCTGAACTGGACCGTTACGGCATCCATGTCATGGCTTCCCAGAATCATACGGGACACGTGGTTCTGGGGGACTCGCATGAATACGACGACGATGTCGAACCATTCGACAATATGGAAATCGATCGTTTGATCCTTCGCGAACTACACCGAATCATCCGCTTGCCATCCTGGGAGATCGAATCGCGCTGGCATGGACTCTACGCCAAATACACCCAAGGTCCTTCTGTGGAACAACTCATTGCACCAGGCGTCCCTGCGTG
>JBKCUI010000208.1:0-21212 GCA_046318495.1 Pirellula sp.
TGCCGACGTATGCCGGGATTCTTCAGGTTTCGTCGCCATTGCCGCACGAATCGGGTTCAAATCGACATACATACTGCAAGCCAACAAACCCGCTTCGTCCCGAATCGCTTGGGCTTTGAATCGGCCTTCCCAAAAGCGCCCCGTGCATTCGTCTTGGCGATTGGCTAACCGTGCGATGGGCTCGGAGAGCGCCCGCATGAACCACGAAGGATTGCTAAGCCGCTCCCGGATGGCTTCCATCTTGGCACCATCGGCCAACATAGCCTCGATCTGGCTTTCGGTGGGTTGCCCCAGGAATTCATCGACTCGTTGGCCTGGAAACAAGCGCAGCCAACGCTTGGCGACTTCGTGATCGGACCAAGTCGCCACCACATCTGGGCGAGTGCGCAAGATGACGTGCATATGGTTCGAGAGGATGGCGTAGGTTAGCACATCGAGCCCGAATACAGAGGCGAGGCACTCCAACCGCTCCCGGATCCATTCTCGGCGGAAGTCATAGTTTCTGCCTGTGACGGCGTCTTCGCCGGCCAGAAAGGCACGCCGGACACAGCGCTGAATGCAGTGGACGATGCAGACTTTATTGGGTTCGAATAGTTCGGCGCGTAGAGGTCTGGGCATTTGAGGGATCTCCTATTCCAAAAAGCTTACCAGATCCGCGCGGACAGTCAAATAGGTGGGTGGCACGTATTGTTTTTGGGGAGATGCGCCTACACTGTCACAAGTCCCTGTGCACTTTGGATGCTCCCGACGATGTGGCCGCCGCCATGCTGAATCCGTACGAACCTCGCGATCTCAGATCGGATACTGACTCCGATCTGAACGCCGGATCGACCGAGCCTCCTACCCAACTGCTCGTCAGCCTCGCCATCAAATGCGGATTCCTCGGATGCCTCGGCTTCGGAATGCTAAGCTTTTGGGGATCGATGGTACTAGCGGGGCTGCTCGATACGTTGTGTTGCCCACCCCTCAGGCCGATGGCCAATTTCGGCCAATTCGGATTCGTTGCCATCCTATATGGCCTCTTTGGTTGCATCGTCGGTGCCAGCATCGCATTGCTCCCCTTTGAAGGCATTGCCCTTTGGGTTGCCCATTATGCGATCGCTTGTCTCGTCTTTCATTGGCTGATGCTCGAGCCGAATGCTCCGTTGTTTCCGTTGTCTGTCATGCATGCTGCGGAATGGATTCTGTTCGTGCTCATGTTTGGGTTGGTCTACTTCATCCATCGCAATGTGACACGATCGATCGAGGACGCGCTGGCCGCGAGTCGGGACGAATCGAGCCTTGCCCCCCACGCTTCAAACGAAAACGGCACCTGATTTCGCAGGTGCCGCACTTCGCGTTTCACTTCGATTGGTCGCTATGCGGTTCAACGCGTCGCAGGCGATTTGTTCGAACTCAGTGTCGGGGCGTCGACGTTCTTAGCAGCCTCACTACCGGTCGATTGGGTCTGCAATGCAGAATCCAAATCGATCTCGCGCCCGAGGTTCTCGTGTTCGATCGAGCGCTGCAGATACTGCACCGTCGCATCGATGGAGTCGGCTTGCAACAGCATCAGATCGCCCGACTTGATGAGTTTGAGCGCGTGATCGACTGCGTTCTCCCAACCGCTCATGTCGTAGATCTCTTTGACGCGTTTGCCGTGATCCATTCCCCGCTTGAAGATGGCCGAGATCTCGCCAGGTTTGCGACCGCGCATGTACTGGTCTTCGTACAAAATGATGCGGTCGAAGTGGTCGGCGAGAATTTCGCCTTGGCGAATCATGTCGACGTCGCGGCGATCACCGGCAGCCGAGTAGACCACCGTGCGATGTCCTTGCGGAAACTGATTGAGCGCGTCGACGATGGCGAGCAAACTCGATGCATTATGGCCGTAGTCCGCGATAACCGTTGCGCCGTGAAACTCGAGCAGATTGAATCGTCCTGGGACCTTGTCCATGTGCGCGGAGAACGACTCGAGCCCACACGCGATCTGCTGATTGGTCATTCCGAGCCCCCAGCAAGCCGCCACCGAAGCCAGCACATTTTCGACTTGGAATTGAATCCGCCCATTGTGCGTCAACGGGATTTTCTCCAACGTCGTCAAACCGACTTCCGAGCCCCCTTCGGCCATGACGATGATGCCATCGCGAATGAAGCAAACGCGTTCGCCTTTGGAACGGTGCGCAAAAAGCACCGGATCGTTTTCGTCGATTGCAAAGAAAATGACACTGCCCTTGCACTTCTCCGCCATCTCTGCCGTCAAAGGATCGTTGGCCTTGAGCACGCCGAAGCCGGTTTTGTGGACCGCTTCGATGATACAGCGTTTCACTCGGGCCAACTGCTCGACGGTTTCGACGTCGGACAATCCCAAGTGATCTCCTTCGCCGACATTGGTGACGATCCCAACGTCGCAGTAATCAAAACCGAGCCCCTCGCGAAGGATCCCACCGCGAGCGGTCTCCAGCACAGCGGCTTCGACGAACGGATTCATCAATACCGAGCGACAGCTTTGAGGTCCGCTGCAGTCTCCGGAGTCGATACGACGCCCTCCGACATAGATCCCATCGGTGCACGTCATGCCAACCTTCTTGTCGGTACTGGCGATCATGTGCGCAATCAATCGAGTGGTCGTTGTCTTGCCGTTGACCCCGGTGACGCTAACGATCGGTATGCGACCGTTGCTGTTACCGGGATACATCATGTCGATGATCGATTCGCCGACTGGGCGAGGCGTTCCCGACGAAGGTTCGATGTGCATGCGCAATCCAGGACCCGCATTGACTTCGACGATCACACCTCGCTGACCTTGCAACGGTTGCGAGATATCTTGCGCGACGATGTCGACCCCTGCGATATCCAGTCCGATAACGCGGGCAGCTTCGATCGCATGGCGGGCCACATCGGGATGGACCATATCGGTCACGTCGGCTGCGGTACCACCGGTCGACAGGTTGGCGTTGCGGCGGATCAAGACCTTCTTGCCGACAGGCGGAATCGTATCGGGAGTCATGCCTTGATCGAGTAGCACTCCGAGCGCCACCGCATCGATCTTGATCAAGCTCAACGACGTGGCGTGCCCGTCGCTGCGGCGGGGATCTTCGTTGACTTTGTCGATCAGTTGCTGAACGGTCGACTGACCATCGCCGATGACGTGAGCCGGCTCGCGACGAGCCGCCGCAACGAGCTTGCCTCCGACCACCAACATGCGGTAATCATCGCCTGGTGCATGGCGCTCGACGACGATTGAGCTGCCCTCCTCGCGGGCTGCGTGATAGGCTGCGATGACTTGTTCTTGCGATTGCAAGTTGGTGGCCACACCGCGACCATGATTGCCGTACTGCGGTTTGACCACGACGGGCAAGCCGATGTCCTCGGCGGCTTCCCAAGCATCCTCAGCGCTCTCAACGGGGCGTCCTTCGGGAGTGGGCACGCCGATCGATCGCAGCAGCATGCGCGTCAGATCTTTGTCCTGCGCGATCGATTCGGCAATCGCGCTGGTCGAATCCGCTTCCGCGGTGCAGATGCGGCGCTGATGCACCCCGTACCCGAGCTGGACGAGGCTGCCTTCGTTCAAGCGTCGCCAGGGAATGCCACGGGCCTTGGCTGCATCGACGATGGAGCGCGTGCTCGGTCCGAGACACACGTCGTATGCGTACTCTTTCAGTTCGCGAACCACTGCTTCGATGTCGTAGGGTGTGTCGTGAATCGCTGCCATGATCAGTTCAAAGGCTTTGTCGATGCAGACCAAGCCCAACTTCTCTTCTTTGTAGGCAATGGCGACTTTGTAGATGCCATCGACCGAAGTTTCGCGAGCGCGACCAAACCCGACAGGCGTGCCTGCCAGCGATTGCAATTCCAACGTGACATGCTCGAGGATGTGGGCCATGTACGTCCCGCGTCGCAGGCGCACAAAGAAACCACCTCGCTCGCCGATGCTGCAGCGATGCTCGACCATCGTTGGCAACCATGCCATCAGTCGCTCGTTGAACCCCGGAATCATTTCCGAAGAAGTGTCTTTCAGCTCCTCGAGGTCAACCCAAGCTTCGAGCACTGGGTAGTTCGCCCAGATGTTCGGACCTCGGAGTTTGTTCACCTTTAGAATCTTCATAACTTCCTCTGATCTACCAATTGTTTTGAGAGGGATGACGCCAACCCGCTCCAGGAGTGATTCGCGCCGTTCGCTTCGTTCGCCTTCCTACCCACACCGCCACGCCCCGGGAGCCACGTCCCATTTCGGGACGACCACCGCGCGTGTCTGCGATCACGAAGCTGCTCCAGAACTGGAGTCGGCTGAGATTGAGGAGAGGAGTGAGGGAAACGACCGTTTCCACTCGGCACGAAGCCATAGGAAGGAACGGCAAATCCTGGGCCGTTCTGTACGATAAGCAAAAAATCCTCAATTTCGAGCAGATTCTTCGAAGGGGGACGCGATTTGCTAGCAGCCAGTGCAAAAGGGCGCGGTGTCATTTTGAACACAGGTGCGTGTCGCGTTGACGTCACTTTTATGGCTTGACGGACCCACAATCCGTTCTGGAATCGCCGCTCGCGATGCGTAACCGCAACCGAGGATGAGCGATTCCAGTGCCAGTGCGCGCATGGAACTTCATGCGGTTCCACGCGACCTCGCCGCGTGTTTTCGGCAACGGCTCTGGCTGGGCTCCAGAAATAATCTCAACCTCCATCGCCGCAACGCGTCGTACCCGGGGTTTTTCAGCCGGATTTTCGACCATGGTTTTTCATCGCACCGCACCCGTTTCACGGTTGAAACCAAGCAGCCCGATGCGACCCGGTGGCCGGATGAAAGCGGAGCCAAGCATGCAGGCAATCGAGCCGGAAAAACACCACCGAAGGATCCGCTTCATGTTTACGCCGATCGATCCTCCGCCTGCGCGCTGGCTCGCGCCACGGTGACTTGAATAGCCGCCAGCATCGCCTTGGCCTTGTTGACCGTCTCTTGGTACTCCGAAGCCGGGTCGCTATCGGCCACCAACCCTGCGCCTGCTTGCAAGTACACCTTGCCTTGGCACATCACCATGGTCCGCAGTGTGATGCACGTGTCCATGTTTCCTCGATAATCGAAGTACCCCACGGCACCCGCGTAGGGACCGCGGCGCGTTGGCTCCATTTCATCGATAATCTCCATCGCTCGCACTTTGGGAGCACCGCTGACCGTGCCTGCGGGCAAGCACGCTCGAAAGGCATCCATCGCATCGAGCCCGTCTCGCAGTTGGCCTTGTACGCTCGAAGAAATATGCATGACGTGCGAGTAGTGCTCGACCACCATCAGATCGGTCAGCCGAACCGAACCGAAGCGCGCGACCCGACCCACGTCATTGCGCCCGAGATCGACGAGCATGACGTGCTCAGCCCGCTCCTTGGGATCGGCGAGAAGTTCGGTGGCCAAGCGCACGTCATCGTCTGCGGTTTTGCCGCGAGGCCGTGTACCAGCTAGGGGTCGCACCGTCACCACGCGATCGAATACCCGCGCCATGATCTCTGGGCTGCTACCCACCAGCGTGCAATGAGGCGTTCTCAAGAAGAACATGAAGGGACTGGGATTGATCACTCGAAGCGATCGGTAAACTTCGAGCGGATCGCAGTCGCAGTCGACCTCGAATCGCTGGCTGAGGACGACTTGGAAAATATCGCCGGCTTGAATGTACTCGCGGCACCGCTCGACCGCCGACTCAAAGTCGCTTCGCGTGAAGTTGGAATGGGTCGCAAGAGTCGGGGCGATTTGCAGTGGAATATCGGCCAATCCGTGATTCGCCAAGGGGCGTTCCAGCCGCGCGACGAGTTGTTCGATGCGCTCGAGGGCATGGTCGTATGCTTCGCGCGCGGGGGTCTCCGCGGCTGCGTTTACCAACGCGATGACCGTCACCGTCTTGTTGACGTTATCGAACACGACCAACTCATCGTAGAACCCGAAGTCCAAGTCGGGCAGACCGCGATCGTCCCGAGGAGGGTTGGGCAAATGCTCGATGTAGCGCACCACGTCATAGCCTGCATAGCCGATCGCTCCGCCCAAGAACGGCGGCAGATCGGGCAACTCCGCGACTTTCCTTTGCCCTATTTTTTCGGACAAGAAAGCCAGCGGGTCTTCGCGGTGATACTCGACCACCTCGCCCCCTGCATGCCACTGAACGCGCGGTCCCCAAGCCACCACCCGGGCTCTCGGCCCGATGGCGATGAAACTGTAGCGGCCGATCTTCTCGCCGCCGATCACACTCTCGAACAATCCGGCCGATCCTTCGCCATTGTCGAGCAGCCGAAAGGCGCTTACCGGCGTCAATTGATCGCTTAGCAATCGCCGATAGACAGGCACCACATCGAAACGAAGGTACAGATCTTCAAAGGAGGGAAGGTCGGGAAATGCACTCATTCCGATTTTTTCGTCCGAGAGTCTCAAGATTCGTCGTCTGCACCGCATCGCCCGATGGGCCCGACCTGCTTATACTATCACCCTTGCTAAAAACCGCGAATCGGTGAAAGAATTTTTGACCATGAAGTGCCAACACTGCGAAAAAACCGCAACGTTTCACATCACCGAACTGACGCAACCCAACGGTCCGGTTGTCCTGCATCTGTGCGAGGATCATGCCCGCTCGTTTTTCCATCACGATGGTCCCGAGCACCCGTCGCAAGCTCTTAGCAAAATGCTGTCCAAGCAACTCGAACTCGATAAAGTGAACGAAGACCTTGCCACTTCGGACAAAAAGAAGTGTCCGATGTGCGGCATCTCGTTCTCCGAGTTCCGCAAAGGGGGCCGACTCGGATGCGCCTACGATTACGTCGCTTTCGAAGAGGATCTGACCCCGCTGCTCTTGAACATCCACGGAGCCGAAGTCCACGCAGGAAAAACGCCAAAGAACCTCAGCGGCTCGCCCCAACGCCAACTCCGATTGAAACAACTGCGCGATGAAATGCAACAAGCCATCGCCCGCGAGCAATACGAAGAAGCCGGCAAGCTGCGCGATCGCATCGCTGCCATCGAATCGGGAATCACCGACGAAGCCAATTGGGCGGACGAGACCGTCCTCGATGACTTTGGCGATGCGTTCCAATCCGACCCCATGGACGGAAACATCGACGGGGCCATCGATGGGCCCGAGGACGGCGGCGAGGACGATGGGACGCCCCCGCCGAGCAACCGCCCCCCCAGCGAAGACTGACCCTCCCGCGGAGATTGCTCCCCGGAAAAAACGCTTCGACTCACCCCGCCCCAAAACCTCCCAGACTCGGAACGACGACCAACGTGAAGCTCGACGATCTAGCACAACAAACCGGTGAATGGATGCGGGGCAACGGCCCTGAATCGGACATCGTGATGAGCAGCCGCGTCCGGTTGGCCAGAAATCTGGCAGGCTTCCCCTTCGTGCGCAAATGCGAAGACAAAGATCGAACGGGCATCGCCAACTCGGTCCGACGCGCCATCGATGCCCTTCCTCTGGCATCCGAAACCGAATACGTCGATGTGGCCAAACTCGGTGACCTCGATCGCCAGTTCCTGATGGAGCGTCAACTCATCAGCCACGAGTTGAGCGAAGCCGAAGGCGCCCGCGCCGTGATCCTCGATCCCAACGAGCGCTTCAGCATCATGGTCAACGAAGAAGACCATCTGCGATTGCAAGTCATGCAAAGCGGACTCGACCTGGAAGCGGCTTGGAAACGCATGAGCGAACTGGACGATCTGCTCGAAAGCAAACTCGTCTACGCCTTCACCAAGAAATTCGGCTACTTGACCGCATGCCCCACCAACGTCGGTACCGGACTGCGCGTCAGCGTTATGCTGCATTTGCCCGCGCTGGTGGCCACCAAGCAAATCGACAAGGTCTTTCGGGCCTTCGGCAAGATCAACGTTGCGGTGCGCGGTCTCTTTGGCGAAGGCTCCCAATTCATGGGGGACCTTTATCAAGTCAGCAACCAAACGACGCTTGGCAAAGACGAAACGACCCTCATGCATCGCGTGAGCGAAGTCGTCCCGCAACTGATCGAATACGAGCGCAAAGCCCGCGAGTTTCTGCTGAACGAAGATCGCGACGATCTCAACGACCACGTCAGCCGCGCCTTGGGTATCTTGTGCACCGCCAAAAAGATCAGCAGCGAAGAGACGATGCACTACTTGAGCAAAGTACGAATGGGGGTCAATCTTGGATTGATCGAACACATCCCCA
Source organism: Pirellula sp. (assembly GCA_046318495.1). GTDB lineage: Bacteria > Planctomycetota > Planctomycetia > Pirellulales > Pirellulaceae > JBKCUI01. The sequence goes on from JBKCUI010000208.1 coordinate 8,154, forward strand.
TCCCCACCGTCAATAAACTCTTCATCCACACCCAACCGGCCCACTTGCAGAAGCTCTGCGGCGAAAAACTTTCCGTCAGCGCTCGCAACACCTTCCGTGCAAACTATCTGCATCAGCACTTGAGCAACCCGCGCGACCCTCAAAACAACTAACGGATTTCGTTTGCACCCCTCGCTGCAAGGGTGCGGGCGGGACGCCCGGGCTCCATGAAGCTCCGCTGGAATTCGGGCGGGACGCCCGCGCTCCACGCAACTCTGCCGGAATACGGGCGTCCCGCCCGCAGGTTGCTTGAGTGTTGGACGCGAACCGTGTTCTCGCTGCGATCATGGCTCCCTACAAACGGTCCGCACAGTAGCCCCTCGCGCCGGGTCATTCACGAGGACCTTCTGCGTCGGGCAACGATTGCCACCCTCCTTCGTTCCAGTGCAGCCAGCGCATCGTCCCATCGCCGGAGACTTCTAAACGGATCGCGTGATCGCGGGCCGTGATCCACAGCGCGTTGCCCGACTTGGAATAACTGCCGATGACGCGCGGCGTCACGATCCGCCACGATCCACTTACGACGATCGTCTCGGGATGGCACCAATCGACCAACCGCTCCATGCGCGCCGAGAGCGATCCGTGGTGCGGTGCCATCAACGCATCGACCCTGCGCCGTGGTAGCGACGTCAATTGCTCGGTGCCAGGTGGCTCTAAATCCCCCGGCAGCAAAATGCTCCTGCCCGCATGTTCGATCAACAAGCACAAACTCTTCGCGTTGTCCGAAACCCGCCGGCGCCCTTCGTTCTCCTTCCATGGATGCAACCCGCTGAGAACCGTTCCCGGGGCATCGACATGGCGCGCCCCTCGCCCCCAGCGATCGATCCGTAGCCCATCCTGCTCCATGCCTCGCACCAATTGCTGCACCGATTCGCTCGGATGCTCCAGTACGGATTGCGTGGTGATGAAGCGCGTTGGGGAAAACCGCTGCCGCACCCCTTCCATCGCGTTGTAGTGATCGCTATCGGCATGCGACAAGACCAGCGTATCCAGCCTCGAGATGCCCATCCCCCACAACGCCTGCACGATCGGGTAATAGCTCCGCTCGTGATCCCCCAACCGACCCGCGTCGTACACCCAAACCTCCCCGCTCGGCAGTTGCAACACCGCGCTGGTGCCATGGCCAACATCGATCCAAGTCACCGACAACGTGCGGTCGGATGCGGGGCGCGTCTGAAGCGCCAGCCATTGCACGCTCGGTTCCAGCGCGACCCCGAACGCAAACCATCCCCCCAGAATCCCCAGCAGCCATCGCCGCGCCCCCTCGCGCCGCGTGCCTCGCCACCATGCGATCGCCAACGCCAATCCGTAGAACACCAACATCCACCACATCGGTGGCGCAGCCGACCAAAAATGCCCACCCGGAACCCGCTCGGCAACCTTGACCACGCCCGCCATGAACGCCAACGAACCACCGCACAGGATTCCCATCAACCAAGCCACCGGCGGCAACCAAAACGCCACCACCAGAATCAATCCCGATAGCAACGCAATCAACATCGGCAGCCAGAGAACGAGATTCAATGCAATCGCGATCGGGCTGACGATGTGGAACGCATGCCACACCAAGGGTGCCGAGATGAAACAAACCCAAAAACTGCTTCGGATCGATTCCCATATCATCTGCAACAACCATTTGCGGAACGCTTGCCACGGCGTCTGCTTGGACTCGATCAATCGCTCCAAAGGGCTCTGTCGCTGCTGAAGGATCGGGATCGTCAAAATCAGCACGGCCACGGTCAAGAACGATAGCTGCGTGCCGACTTCGAACGCGATGCTGGTGCGCTGCGTCAAGATTAACAGGCCTGCCAGCGCGAGGATGTTCAAGCTCGAAAAACTCCAACCAAACCATCGCGCCACACATCCCCCCAGAAGCATCCACGTCGCGCGGGCCACAGGCGGATTGGCGCCGCACAACAGCGCATACAGCACGCAAAAGACCGACGTCCCCAGCAGCAGCCAACCTCGAGGCAATCGCACCAAGTACCCCAAGGCGAGCAAGGAGAACGCCACCATTTCGATGTGCATACCCGAGATCGAAAGGATGTGAATCGTTCCGGTGGCCAGCATCTCCTCTTGCAGTTGCCAATCGGCTTGTTCGCGTTGCCCCAATACCAACGCTGCCGTCATCGGTGCTTGGCCAAAAATCACATAGCGATCGATCGCATCCAAGGCGCGCTCGCTGACCATCGCCAGCCATCGGTCCAGCCGCCACACCGATTGCGTCCCCGCGCGTTGCACCTGCCGTTGCGATTCAGCCTTGAGTTGCACCGTGATCCCGAGTTCCGCAAAGCGTCGGCGCTGATCGAATTGCCCCGGGTTGGAGGGCTCGGGAGGTAACCGCCATTGCCCGTAGATCTCCACCGTATCGCCCGGATAGTATCCGCGGAGCTTCTCATCGATGGTCACCGCAGCGACCAAATGCGTCTCGCGCCACTGACTGCCGCTCCGAATACGATCGATGGTCACCCTGGTTAAGCTCTGCCATGCGATGGGCGCATCGGAGGACACATCATCGGATGCATCCTCTTCGATCGTGCGCGCCCCGCGCGGATGGGTGGCGCGACGCAAGCGGATCGGCTCCTCGAGCGTGGCTCGCACGGCTACCGGCTGCCAACGCTCGAGCGAGTTGTTCGAGCTCTCTGCATCGCGCCATCGATTCCATTCGATGAGCTGCGATTCGATGCGATGCCGAAACCGATCGTGGGCCATCGCATACGCCGCTCCGATGACGAACATCCAAATCAACGGCGTCCAGGGCGTGGCTGCGGTCGCTCCCACAGTTGCCTTGAGACGGGTTCGTTCGAACGCTTGCCATACTCCCAATCCCAGGGCTACGACCGCCGGCAACACCAACCACTGCAAACCCTTTGATGCTTCGGTCAAGCGGATCGCAATCAACACGATGGCCAACAGCACCACCATCGGATAGTACGCCATGGCCCACAGATAGCGTCGGTACATGCGATGCGCGATGCGCCCAATCATCGAATGGGCAGGCTCTCGATGTATTGCTCGCGACGGACTCGCCATGGATGGTGATCAACCTCCCCCAGCGCTCAGGCGCCCGATTCCCAATGCATCAGTCGGCGTTTTGAGAGGGAGCGCGAGCCCCCGCGTTGCCGTGATTGGTTGGATAGCTGGGATGCGCGATGCGATCGGTATCGTTGCCAGCCCAGATGGAACGGCCCCCGTCGACGGGCAAGCACACGCCTGTAATGAACTCATGCTCTGCCAAGAATCGCGCTGCGGTTGCCACATGCTCGGGTCGGCCGTGCTTGTTCACCAAAGCAGAACGTCGCACGGCCTCGGAGGCTTGCGGCGTGATCTGAGGGTCCAAGAGCACGGGACCGGGTAAGATTCCATTGACGCGTACCGAAGGATTTCGCGTCCCCAATTCGACGGCCATCGACCGCACCAACGTCTCGATGGCTCCCTTGCCCGCGAAGTACGCGCTAAAGTCCGGGTACGGACGTACCACCGCCCAGTCCCCAATCAATACGATCGCCCCACCGAACGCCTGACCCACCATGGCCAAACCTGCGCTGCGAGCCACCGCATAGGCTCCCAAGGTGTTGATCTCCAATTGGCGGCTCACGTCTTCATGGGTCGTTGCTTCGAGCGGCTTCCAATCCCAAACCGCCGCGCAGTGCACCACCGCATCGAGGCGTCCGTATTCCGACAGGATGTGCTTTACCGACTGATCCATCGCCGGCCAGTCGCGAACATCCCCGAACGTTACGCAGACGTCGGTCCCTTGCTCTTGCATTGCCTCTTCCACGGCTCGAACTTCTTGCATCGCGTTTCGCGCGTGCAGCGCAATGCGATAGCCGTGGTCGGCAAAGTGCTGGGCCACTACCCGGCCAACGCGCGGCGCACCGCTCCCGGTGACCCAAACGACCGGAGCGTCCGCGCTGTTTGATGGGCTCGCGCTACGCAATGCTTCTGCCACAACGACCTCGCCTTCCATCCACCCGACATGCTTGAAACAGAACCGATGCTGCCAGCCTATGCGGAGGAGTCTCCATCGACAACCACCCCGCATGGCAGACGCAGGTGCCCAGGGCGATTGCTAGCTACCGGCTAAGCCCGACGCTGGCGAGGGTCCATCGACTTGGCGACTTGGCAAGCGGACTCCCAGGCCGAAGCGCTTTCAAAGCCTTCGCGAAAGAACGCCAATCGCATCCCACCGATGTAGAACTCGATGGCGATGGGGGTGATTTGCACGCGTTCCAGGTAACTCGCTGGAATGCGGATCCAATGGCTCATGTCGGTCGAAAGGATGGTGTCGCGCGTAAACCATTGCTCCGACGCCGGAATCCGCGGGTCGGTTGCCAATTGCTGGACGCGATATCCCGCGCCGTTGGCGGGAAACTGTCGATGCAGCCGGTTCCACGCCCAGCCAAAGCGTAGGGCTTCGAACCCGATCCAAGTCGCCACAAGCAGGCCAATCGTTCCCCAGACGCCGATCCACTCGTGGATGCGCCAGAAGAGGAACAGGAGCATTCCGAACACCACTGCCATCCAGAATGAATTCTGCGACAACCGCCCGCGCATGGCCATGGACCGGTCTTCGAGCACCGGGATCCGATGGGTCGCGATCCGACACACGCAGGCATCTGCGGGAGGCGCTTCAACGACCAGCGGCATGAATCGGTCGCGACGATAGTCCTCGTAGATCTCGTGCCATTCTTGTTCATAGAAGCACTCGCTGGGTGCGAACGCGATGGGATAGGGTTGTCGCGGATAGAGCACGGCGCCTTTGAAGGCTTCATCGAAGTACGTGTGATCGTTGGTTTGAATGAGCACATCGTCATTCCATACGGTCCAGCGCGATCCCGAGATCACGCCGCGCGTCTTGCCCACCAGCCATGGCCGCTTCTCGATGCACCGAACGACCCTCGATTTGGATAGATAGCGTCTGCCCATCCACAATCCCAACAGAAACCCCATGAAAGCGATCGCGCCGACCGCGACGATGCCAAAGAGGACCCCGAACAGCCCCATCCAAACAATCATGGTCGAGACCAACACCACCATGGCGCAGCCGAACTGCATGGGCTCGTGGTAGTACTTGCCAAGATGCGATGCTTCGACCGTTCCGGAGTAACGGACCGCGCGCGGGGGCCGAGGCAGATTCGCCGGCGCAACCATGTCGTACGGAACCGTGACCGCATAAGGATTGATCGGTTCCGGCTGCGACGATTCCATGAAGTTGTTTGAAGGCGATTCGAAAGAGAAGATCCCGGAACCTTCGATTCGGAACCTCCGAGATGCCCTGCGGCGCCCCTGCAGCCAGACCGCGATCTTGGGCAGCACCAGAATAGCAAATTTGCCGAGAAGTGCGATTTCACTCCAACGATTCGGAGGCGGGTGTGACTCCGAAGCATGCTCGTCAGCAGCATTTGCGTCGGAATAGAAAAACGCGAGAGCGCACCGAGGAACTTGGTACACTTCGCGTCAGGACGCTACTCTTCGAGAGCGGCTGTTTCTCCGCCTTGGCGTGTCCCGACGGCTTGCCAAATTCCCAGTTCGATCGCATTGGATACGTTCCGCGTCGCTCCATCCATCATCCAAACATGCACCAGGCCCGCGTGATAGCTGCGACTGGTCACGGCTGCATACGTCGGAATCGAGCTCGAGCGGCCTTCGCGCATGCTGTTGAAGTCGATATCGAATTCCTTGCCCTGATACACGAACCGGCAAAACGTATTGGGGCGAAAAGTGGTGGTGAACCCGGTTTGATGAACCCGGGCATCGACCCACTCGGTGTGCCCCGAATCGATTTTGAATTCCCCCCCATAGCCACCAATCGCCTCCGGCGTCGCGGGAACCGGCGCCTCGCCCAAGGGATTGCCACCATCGCGCACGTAGGCCGTGAACGCTTTGACTTCCGACATGCCCAACGTGTTGCTGCATCCATCGGTGATATCGCGAATGCGAAGTGGTTGGTTCACCAGGAACACACCGGTTCCAGTGCCGGGGATTATCGGGGGTTGGTAGATTTTCCATAGCCCCGCATTGAATGCGTACGTCAGCGGGTAATGAATAAACGTGGGACCGTCGGGCCGCTGCCGGTCGTTGACTTCACTCGGGCAGAGCAAGTGAGGGACTCGCACTTTAGCCACCGTCGGCTGCTGCGCAATGGGAATCTGAAAATCGATCAAGCGATGGAGTTGGGACTGCTCGCAGTACGGTAACAGCCGAGCATGCGCACTCCAGTACACCGTGTTCCCTGCAGACTGATAATCTCCCAAAGCGGGGAATCGCTTAAATGCAGCTTCGTGGTTGAAAAGCGCCAGCCCGCTTTGTCTCAAGTTGTTGCTGCACTGCATGCGGCGGGCCGACTCGCGAGCCGCTTGGACAGCCGGCAGAAGCAACCCCACCAAAATTCCGATGATCGCAATCACCACCAGCAACTCCACCAGCGTGAAGCCTCGGTGAAAACGAAGATTGCTGTGGAAGTCTGCCGGACGAGAGGACGAGGTGGACATGGTTCGAATATTGTGTGGAACTCGGTTCAGGCAAGTCGTTCGCGCGAGGTAAATCAAACGCCAAAGTTAAGCAACTCGCTTCGCAGCTTCCAGCTTGAGATAGAAAATCTTTCATGAATATAGTGGGCCGCTTTCCGAATCGAGGACCATGGGCAATGCGGATTCCCGTCGTTCCCGATCGCAAGCGTCCACAGAGCAGCGAATTCCGCCATCGCCATCGCGCCAAAAGCACAATCAGCCTTTTCCGCATTCTTGTCTTGGGTACGACACGTCCGATGCCGATTAAACGCTTCGTTAGGTTATCCTCGAAGCGCATGCCATTTGTAACTTCGTTGTATCCAATCGTTACAGAGGACACATTGTTACAAATCACTTAGTTGATAACGATCGCACTATTCGAATCAACCCGATTGCCTCTATAGTGACGGCGTGGGGTTTATCTTCTCCTCGTCGAGCCCCGATATCGGTCGAACGCACGCCATGCCACCATTCGCATGCTCGTTCGCGCACTCTGTGATGATCTGGTAATCGAATGATTTTTCGGTTGGGCTGTTGGTTCGTGCTGCTCGTGCCGTCGTTGTGCTTGGCGATGCAGCAGACGTCAAAAGAAGTCCCCTTTGCACCCAAGCGCATGATGTCCAAGCAGGATCCGATCCTGATTGACAAGTATCGCATCGCGACCATCACCGAAGCCAATACGGAAATCCGCGATCAAGAGCTGGTGCTCGGTGTCGCCTTGGATGGCGAGGCGAGAGCCTATCCCTTGAATCGGATATCGGGTCCCAAACGCGAACTTCTCAATGACTCAGTCGGAGGAACGCCGATCGCTGTCACATGGTGTAGCCTGTGCTTCTCCGCGGTCGTCTTTGATCGCCAAACCCCATCCGGTTTGCTCGAACTCGGCATCGCCGGTTCGTTATGGCACGACAACATGGTGATGTACGACACCAAGACCCAATCGCTATGGAGCCAGATCCGCGGTGAAGCGATGTCCGGTCCGCTGCAGGGTACCAAGCTCACGCGGCTGGCGAGCGATGTCATGACTTGGAACGCATGGAAGCGAGAGCATCCAGAAACCACGATTGCCATGTTCTCGCGAACCACCGACGAGTTCAGCCGCTTTCCGACCTCCAACCGAATCACTCCAGCTCTGACCCTTGCCTCCGAAGAGGGCTCGCGCGTGTGGGAACTGTCCGAGTTGCGCAGCCAATCGATCCTCAATGAGACGTGGAAAGGCCAAGCCCTGCTGATTGCACGGATCGAAGAGACAGGAGCGTCGCGCGTCTATTCGAGAGTGCTCGAAGATCGCGAACTGACGTTCGTTACCAAAAACAATTCCATCCTCGATGAACAAACGCAATCCACCTGGGACCCCAGAACCGGGGAAGCCATCGATGGCCCGTTGCGCGGTCGCCAACTGCGGCGAATACCAACGTCTGTGGCTTCCAAATCCAAGTGGCAAATCTTCTATCCCGATCCATGAAACACCGACAAACCGGTGTTCGACGCGCCCACACTTGTTGGTTGAATTGATTGCAACCGGCCTAGCTGAATTGCAGCCAACTTTGCGTGGCGAGGGCATCCAAGGATCGCGTCCCCGGACGGCCCGACTTCATCCTTAGCCCCTTGCGCGCCTAGGCTCTGAGGAACTATCGCAAAAGCGCCATTCTAGGCCTGCCCCCCCCATGCCGGCGGATGCCCAGCGCAGTCAGCCCCCCTGAAATTGCCCTGCGCGGTTGCTAGTCCCGAACTTCCTTGTCGCACCGGGCGCGATTCGGGAGTATGTTGATGACCATGATTGCGCCCGCGATCGCCCGTCCCTTCCAGTCTTGACTCCTCCTCATGGAGTTTCACGCCAACATGAGTCCCTATTGCTTCGTATCGCTTCGCGCTAGCCTTGTGGGTTTGTGGTTAGCGGTTGCGGTTCTTTTACTTTCTTGCGACGCTCGGTCCGAGGAGGACCTTCGCATCTGGAAAGACGCGACGGGAAAGTTTCAAGTGGAAGCGGTTCTCCTATCTCAAGACGACACGCACATCGTGCTTCGCAATCGCGATGGCAAAGAGATACAAGTCGCCAAATCGCGATTGAGCGAAAACGATCGCAACTATCTGCAATCGCTGCGAGAATCCTCCATGGATGCCACCAGCGAACCGACGCCCGAAACCGACGACAGCGCGGAGTCCTCGGCACCTGCAGCCCGCGCGACGCCAGCCCGCAACACGCCGGCCAATGCCGATGCGGATGCAATCCGACAGCGCGCCAACGAGTTCTTTGATGATTTGAGGACCACCGAACGGACCACCGCCGCGTCGATGCTGACCGACGCAGCCCAAAAGCTGGTCGAGGACAAAAAATCGGCTTTGCTGATTTTGCCAGCCCCGGATCCCCAGAGCCGAGCCATCCGCATCGGCGTTCCCAAAATCAAAGGGGAGCAAGCCACCGTGGTGTGTAATTTGGTCGTGCAAAAATCCGCGCGTCGCTCGCTGCTGTTGTGGAGGAAGATCGACGACCAATGGCGACTGCTGCGCATGAGCGCCGCGGGTGCCGACGAGGACTCGGCTATCGATTTCGAAAAGCCCGTTTCGGCCGAGGAGAAGCCTCGCGACCCGGCGAGTGAATGGATCGGACAAAACGTCGAAATCACTGGAGTGACTCTCGATGGCAGGCGGGTTTCGCTGCAAGACTACCGAGGCAAAGTCGTGCTGATAGATTTCTGTGCCACCTGGTGCGGCAATTGCATCCGGGAAATGCCCAACATTTTCGCGAACTATGCCAAGTACAATCAAGCGGGTTTCGAAGTCATCGCCATCAGCCTCGATGACGACCTGGACGACCTGAGAGGCTTCCTCACCAAAGAGAATCCACCTTGGCAAGTCGTCGCTGACCGTCACCCTCAAAACCCCGAATCGATGTCGGCAAAGTTTGGCATTCGGGCGATCCCAACCCTGCTACTGATCGGCCCCGATGGCAAGGTCATCGACGTCAACTGCCGCGGACCGCGGTTGGAAGCCAAGCTTCAAACGATTTTTGGCCGTTGATCGGTCTTTCGGCCGATGATCTTTCGATGTGCTCCGCAGGCCCTGGCGCGAGACCGACACACCGATCGCCTGGCTATCCACCCCCTCGCCGTCTGGTACAACTAAGGACATGAAGCCGACGTCCCGATTCCCATTGCCCGAACCGATCCGCCAAAAGCTGTCGGAACTTCGTAGCCTGATCGGGCGAACCATCGCAGCCCAAGGATTTGTGGTGCTCGCTAGTTGGCTGCTGATCGCCTTTTGGGTCTTCGGATTGCTCGACTATCTCCCTGCGCGATTCGGAGCGGACGAATCCCCTCGCGCCGTGCGCATCATCATGCTGGCCGTCCTGGCGATGGGAGTCCTGGCGATCCTGTACCACTATTTTTGGAGCCGCTGGATGGTGCGATGGAGCGACTCGACGTTGGCCTTGGCCATCGAACAGCGCCACCCTGAATTCCAAAGCGCACTGGTCACCACCGTGCAAGCGGCCCAACCGTCGCAACCGACCCTCGCGAGCGACAACGAATGGGTCGAGCATCCCGTCCGCCCCGGCATGATCGAGTTGGCCAGCCGCCAAGCGGTCGAGAGGATCCAATCGCTCGATGTCAATGCACTGATTCGCATGAAGACCCTACAATGGGAACTGGCGATCTTTGGAGCCGCCGCCGCGGTGAGCGCCGTGCTGGTGATGTTAGCCCCGAGTTGGACTTCGCACTGGAGCAAGCGTCTTTTCGCACTCTCGGAAACTCCGTGGCCTAGAACCACGACCTTGGGATTGGTCGGATTGGAACTGGACGTTCCAGCCTTTACCAACCAATCCTCGCGTCAACGCTATGTGATCGAATTCCAAGACAAGACCGTGCGCGTTCCCAAAGGAGTCTCCGCGCGGCTGCGCGCTTGGGCGCGAGACTTGACGGCCGCCCCCTACGACGTGTGCACCCTCCAATACCGCGACCGCGATGGCAATCGAGGCCGCGCGAGCATGCTGAGCACCTCTGATACCAATCCGCGCGACTTTGTCCTCGACGGTCCTCCATTGGAATCGATCAGCGACTCGCTGTGGCTGACGCTGACGGGCGGCGATGCTCGCATATCCAACTTGGTGCTGGAGGCGGTCGAAGCCCCCATCGCCATGTCGACCGAGTTGGACGTCGATTATCCCGCCTATCTGCAACGCTCGACCAAGACTGCCTGGGGCCGGGAACGCCTGCCCTACCGCAACGGAGTTCGTTTGCCCCAAGGTTCTCAATTGGGATTCTGGGTTCGAGCCAACCGCCCGATCGCCAAGTGCGACGTCATGGTCATGCAATCGGGAGACGGTGCGGATGTCCCTCGTCGCGAATTCACCGTCGAACTCGATCAACCCGCTGAAGCATTTGCGATTCCCTTAGGCCGACTCGATGGCAACGTGCTGGTCGAACTGCGGCCCTGGGATGAACTGGGACTGTGCGCAACTCGAGTGCAACAATTTGTTATTGCCGCCATCGCCGATATGCCTCCCAACGTCGATTTCGTTCTCGAAGGAATCGGCACATCCATTACCGAGAACGCGATTCTGCCGGTGCGCAGCAAAATCAAAGACGATTACGATCTGCAACGCGCATGGCTCGAATCGGTCATCAACGAGGAACCGCTACAGCAATCGGACATCGTTTTATCATCCGCCGGTGAAGGAAATCGCGACTTGGACCTCAAGGCCATGCGCGAAGCGGGAGAACCCACTCCTGCCGTCGGCTCGTTGCTGGCTCTCATGGTGGCCGCTTCGGACTACCTCGACTTTCAACCGACGCCCCACGTCGGACGCTCGACGCCGATCCAACTCAGCGTGGTCACCGTCGATCAATTGCTGATCTTGCTCGATCGCCGCGAAGCCGCCATGCGGGCCCGCGTCGAACAACTCATCAGCGAACTGGGCCAACTGCGGGATCTGCTGGTGCTGATGCGAAAAACCAACGCGCCCGCGGCTGCGGAAACTCCTCCTCCCGATGCGGAAAAACCCGCTGACGACAGCGCCTCGTCCTCGAACGAAGCTTCGCCAACCGGTAACGGCGCGGAGCCCAGCGAAGACGCTGCCGCCAAGCGCACTCGATTGCTTGTCTTGCGAGCCCAACAAGCCTCCACGCAAGCCGCCAAATCCGAAGGTGAACTCAAAGGTGTCCAAACCGAGATCACGCAAATCCTGGCTGAATTGATCAACAACCGCATCGATAGCCAAGACCGCCGCGAGCGGCTCGAGGCCAAAATCAAAACCCCGCTCGGTGCATTGCTCAAAGAACGTTGGCCGCCATTCCCGGCCGAACTCCACGCCCTCGAAATCGGCGCTGCGAAAGAGCCCCCCGAGACCATCGCGGCTAGAATAGAACAGTCCATCTCCCAAAACAATGAAATCATCGCAGCCCTGCAAGCGATCCTCGGCGACATGATCGAAATCCAAGACATGAACGCACTGATCGATCAAGTTCGCGGGCTGCTTGAGAACGAAGGGAAAGTCCTGGATCGGGCCAAAGAGGAACAAAAGAAGCGCGTGCTCGACATCCTCAAGTAACTTGCCTTCCCTTCGGTCCGTTGACCTCGCTTAAGGAAATCACCATGCAGCCGCCCATCGCCACCAGCGCGCCCCGCGGAACCTTACTCAGCATGGCTTTGCCTCACTTCGTCGTGGATGCTCTGCCAACCCGACGATCGGCCAGGAGTTGGAATAGGCTATCCTTAGCCCTTTTCGGTCTGGTCCTTGCCATGGGCTCTCTCGGCGCGTGCTTTGCGCAAACCCCAGCTCCGCCAAGCACGAACCAAGAACTCGAACAACAACAGAAGCAGTTGGCCGTTCAATACGCCAAGCTCGAAGAGATGTTTCTGCGCATGAGCGAGCTCGAAGCCGCCTCCAACCCAACGCGGGCTGGATTGCTCATGCAAGCCGCCCAGCTCAGCAAGCAACTCGCCACCCAACAACGCATGGCTCAAGCCAGCGACTTGCTCGGCAAAGGCCAGTTCTCCCGGGCGATCCCGGAACTGGAATCCAGTCGCGAGAACCTGAAAAAACTCCTCGAACTGCTTCAAAGCGAGAATCGCTCGTCGCGCATCAAAGACGAACGCAAACGACTTGAAGATGTGCTCAAGGACATCCGACGTGTGGAAAACATCCAGCGGGCTACCCGAGGACGCACCGAAGCAGGACAGAATCGAGACGACGCCGCCAACGACCAACGCGATCTCGAACAACAACTCGGACAGTCCGAATCCGACTTGAAGGCCGACAACGAATCCGAAGAAAACAAGAACTCCGACGGCAAGAACCCCGACGGCAAGAACCCCGACGGTAAGAACCCCGCCGGTAAGAACCCCGACGGTAAGCACCCCGACGGTAAGAACCCCGACGGTAAGAACCCCGACGGTAAGAACCCAGACGGTAAGAACCCAGACGGTAAGAACCCCGACGGTAAGAACCCAGACGGTAAGAACCCAGACGGTAAGAACCCAGACGGTAAGAACCCAGACGGTAAGAACC
>JBKCUI010000209.1:0-6163 GCA_046318495.1 Pirellula sp.
CATTTCAAAAGGTTCGTTGCTGTCGGAGCTGTTGGTCATGGTCGCCTGGGAGGGAAAAGAGGTGACAACTTCAACCATTCAATCGCGTTGCGGCTCTGCGTCAAAATCGACCAGAGGCATCGAGAGCAAGGCCTGAGCAAGCGCTTTGCCTTGCGCATCATTCCGAATGGAACGTTTCAAAATTCCATGGACAACAAAATTCAACCCATGCAGATTCGGGACTTCGTAGCGATCGACCCGAGCGACTCCCATCGGTTGAAAGAACCCGAGGACGCGTTCGATGGTCAGCCAAAGTCTTAAGGCTTCGTACTGGCCAGGATCGCGCGCGAGAATTCCGATGTTCGCGTTCATTCCTTTATCGCCACTGCGCCCAAACGCGATGTCGCGCAGCCGGCCAACGGCTGTTCGCGCTGGCTTCGACGAGTGTTCCACCGACGTGCGACTTTTCGAATCGGTGGGTGGATGCACGCAGCTTGCAATTGCATCATGCGATAGCGCCCCAGATGCGAAGCGAGGTGGCCACACGGGAGGCCTTGAGTGGTCGGCTCGCGTGTCGCGCGTAACCAGGGCTTCCACGTGCAACCCGATGCGTTCGGCGGGGATCAGACACGGCCAGTAACGCACGACAGGATGCAACGCAGGACGTCCTTCGGCATAGCCGGTCGTCCCTTGCGGGCCCGCCGTTACCAAAGGACTCATCTCCTTGGTAAAGGCCTCCACGGCAGCTTTCGAATCCGAATCGACGGCGATCCGAAGCACGATCTCCGAAATCGCATCCATGTTCAACTCGCTGGAATAGACCGGGACGCTGGCGTTGGCTCCCAACAACTCGACGATCCGATCGCGATACTGCCAACCGGCCCGATCCAGACGGCGCAATACCATTTCACCGCACCGACGAGCCTTGCTCACCGCATCGGGACCGAGGATGGTAAGCATCCCCGCAGCGCGATACCCATCGCGATAGGTCGCACTGACCTTGAGCGTCTCCGGTCGAGGCGAACCGATGGCACCGCGCACTGCGACACGATCCCTACCCACTTCGACCACGCCGAGTTTCAAGAACGACACGATCACATCCGGGCTGATGTACCGATTCGGGTCGGAGATTTCGTACAGCAATTGCTCCTTGATCGTGGCAATCGTGACGCGACCACCGGTACCAGGACCTTTCGCGATAACGCATGATCCATCGCGAGCCAACTCGGCAATCGGAAAGCCGATATCGGTCGGATCGGGCACCTCCAGCCAATCGGTGGAGATCCCCCCGGTGGCATGCGTGCCGCATTCGAGCAGGTGCCCTGCAACCGTGGCACCCGCCAGCGCGTCCCAATCATCCAACGCGATGTTGAAGTGATGCGCAAATGCGCCCATGACCATCGAAGGATCCGCCACCCGTCCGGTGATGACGATATCGGCCCCTTTGCTTAATGCCTCGACAATTCCCGCGCAGCCTGTGTAGGCGTTGGCCGTCAAAAGCCTTTCGCGCACGCTGTCGATGGATTGCCCAGTATCAAGGTTCGCGGCATGCGACTCGGTGCCATCGGACTGCTGAAGCATCGCCAGCACATCGTCGCCATGCACCACAGCGATCTTCAAACTGCGGCAACCCGATTGCTCGAGGGTCGCTTGGCAAGCCACCGCGCAGCCCATCGGATTGAGGCCACCGGCATTGACGATCAATCGGCAACGACCACCCGCCGTCCAATACGGACTCAATCCGCGAACGACCTCCACAAAATCCTGCGCATAGCCTTTGCTCGGATCGCGATCCCGCTGGATGGCCAAGATCGACATGGAGACTTCGGCCAGATAGTCCATGGTCAAGTAATCGAGCTCGGGAACCTGCGCAAGAAGTTCCTTGGCCGCCGAAGGCAGATCTCCCCAAAAGGCTTGGGCATTGCCGATTCGAACGCAATCGCTCATACGTCCCTCACCGGTTTCTGAGGATCGCGTTGCCGGTGCAAGGCGGTAACGGACAACGCCGCCCCCAACCATCGCCGCGTCGCATCGGGCGCGATGATAGCATCGACCCAACCGCGGGCAGCTCCGTAGCGAATGTCGGTTTGTTCTTGGTATTGATTGCGGATCGCATCGCGCATGGTTTCGATGGCTTCAGAGCTCAAACCGCTCCCCGATTTCTCCGCTTCGCGGACGCGCAGCGAGAGGAGCGTATCGGCCGCTTGATTCCCCCCCATGACTGCGAACCTCGCGTGCGGCCAGGCCAAGATCAATGCCGGATCGTACGCGCGTCCGCACATGGCGTAGTTGCCCGCGCCATACGAACTGCCGATGATGACGGTGAACTTCGGAACCGTGGCGATGCTCATCGCGCGGACCAGTTGCGCCCCCGATCGAATGATTCCCGACTGCTCCGCCGACTTGCCCACCATGAAGCCTTGCACGTCTTGCAAGAACACAATCGGCACGCGGTTCTGATCGCAGTCGGTGATGAAGCGAGCTCCTTTTTCGGCTGCATCTCCATACAGCACGCCACCGATCTGGACTTCTTTGCGCGAGGTCTGAGTCCGTTTGCGCTGATTGGCGAGGATCCCAACGGGGTGGCCATCGATCTTCGCATACCCGGTGACGAGCGTTTTGCCGTAGGCGCCTTTGAACTCTTGAAAGCTCTCGCCGTCGACAATGCATTGCAGCACATCGCGGACATCGTATTCACCGCGACCATCGGCGGAGACCAAATCGTAGACATCGCTCTGGGCACGCGCGGGCGGCACGGAGGTCACCTTCATCTCGACTTGAGGAATCAGCCCGACCAGGCTGCGCAATCGCTTCAGGCAAGCGACATCATCGGGTTCATGGAAGTCGACCGTGCCGCTGATCTCCGAGTGCATGGACGCGCCACCGAGTTCCTCCGGATCGACCGTTTGTCCGATGGCGGCTTTGACCAGCGCTGGGCCTGCCAAACACAGTTGGCTTCCTTGAGTCATCAAGATCTTGTCGCACAGCACCGGCAAATACGCGCCCCCGGCGATGCAATTCCCCATCACCGCCGCGATCTGCGGGATCCCTTCTTCGGAGAGGATCGAGTTGTTGCGAAAGATCCTGCCAAAGTCGTCTTCATCGGGAAAGATCTCGTCTTGTAGCGGCAAGAACACGCCTGCCGAATCGACCAGGTACAGGATCGGCAATTGCAATCGATACGCGATCTTTTGGGCGCGGATCAGTTTCTTCACCGACTGTGGAAACATCGCACCGGCTTTGACGGTGGCATCGTTGGCAGCCACCACACACGGTCGGCCTTCTACCCAACCGATCCCGCACACCACGCCCGCTGCCGGGATGTCGCCCCATTCGGGATACATGCCGTACGCCGCCCACAGCCCGAGTTCTAGGAACGGTCGGCCCGGATCGAGCAGTTGCTCCAACCGCTCGCGGACCGGCAGTCGCCCCAGTTTGCGCTGGCGTTCCCAGCCCGACTTGCCGCCCCCTTGCGCCAGCACGCGTTCGTGGCCCAAGACCGATTCGGTGATCTCGCGTAACGTCGACATGGTTTCAGTCCGAGAAGAGGAGGGGCGTTATGCGTGGGCTGCCGGGGCGGTTTCGGAAACGGCATCCATCCATTGCGAGACTCGCATGGAGCCGAGCGACGCTTCGTCTGGCCACCATGCGAGCGCTTGCTGCACGCGCTCGGGAGACCAGCGTTGAGCGCAGTTCTCGCGAAACTTGTCCATCAGCAACGGAACGGACTCCTGCCGTCGACGACGGTGCCCGATCGGGTACTCGACTTCGACGGCCGGTGTGCGACTGCCATCGACGAAGTAGACTTCGATGCGATTGCCGATCGATCGCTTGTCCGCATCGAGATACTCGGTGGTGTACTTGGGATCTTCGACGACGACCATCTTGTTACGCAGCGCGTCGATGCGAGGATCGCGCGCGGCGGTATCTTCGTAATGTTCGGCGGTCAGCGATCCGTGGATCAAGGCCACGGCGACGATGTATTGGATGCAATGGTCTCGATCGGCCGGGTTGCGCAGCACTCCTTGCTTGTCGATGATACGCACCGCCGATTCTTGCGTATGGATGCGAATCTCTCGGATGTCTTCGAGCCGATCGCGGACGGCAGGCGCGAGCTGGATGGCCGCTTCGGCGGCGGTCTGAGCATGGAACTCGGCGGGGAAGGAGACCTTGAACAAGATGTTCTCCATGGTGTAGCAACCCAACGGCCGGGACAGATCGATGGGAGCACCTCCCATCAAAACGTCTTGGAATCCCCATCGCGGAGCGGTCAGCGGCGATGCGTATCCCCGCTCACCCTGCATGGTCCATAATGCCAATTGCACCGCGCGCCGCGTTGCATCTCCCGCCGCCCAGCTTTTGCGCGAGCCCGTGTTCGGGGCATGGCGGTAGGTCCGCAGCGCTCCGCCATCGAGCCAAGCTTGAGAAACGGCGGCTGCGATCTGCTGTTGGCTGCCACCGAGCATGCCGCAAGCGACCGCCGTGGACGCGATTCGAACCAACAGAACGTGATCGAGCCCGCGACGATTGAAGCTGTTGGAGAGCGCGAGCACGCCTTGGATCTCGTAGGCTTGGACCGCCGCCCGCAGCACGTCTCGAATCGTCCAAGCGTGGCCAGGCCGCCAGCCTTGTTTCGGATTGCGGTCCAAGTAATCGGCTACCGCAAGAATGGCCCCGAAGTTGTCCGATGGATGCCCCCATTCGGCAGCCAACCACGTATCGTTGTAATCCAGCCAGCGGATCATCGTCCCGAGGTTGAAGGCTGCGGTGATCGGATCGAGTTGCCAAGCAGTTCCGAATACGCGTGCCCCGCCGCACAACCCCGCACCCGGAACGCATGGCCCGAGCAATTTGGTACACGCAGGATACTGCAGCGCCAGCAGCCCACAGCCGAGGCTATCGAGCAAACAATAGCGCGCCGTAGTCAAGGCTTCGACGCTCGGCTCAGGCGGCGCTGCGACGTAGTCTGCAATCGCTCCGACGATCGCGTCGATAGGGCCTAGATCTTGGGCATCCGAAGAGTTCATAAGCAGTGGGCCTCGTCAGCTCCGCATGTGCGCTGGGAGAGAATCATACGCACCGTCAGTCTACTGGATTTCGCAACCCGCGTGGGGAGTCTCGCGTCTTCGGATTCGACCGTCGCAGCAAGCTTCTGGATGCGCAAATCCCCTTGGGCGGCGAAACACGCTACGATGGTATCCAGCGCAGCAAACGCTTGCTCCTCGCACGAGAAAGGCTTTATGGCTCCCTCCGCTTCCTCTCCAGGCAACGCCCCTACAAATGCCTCCCATGCGGCCTCCAACCCGCCGGGCACCGATCCTCGCGCGATCGGCGAATCGGCTGGCGCGCGATTCTGGCGCGCTCTCGATGCCGAACGTCCGTTGCAAATCGTCGGCGCGATCCATCCGTTGTGCGCGTTGATGGCAGAAGCCGCTGGCTTCCGCGCCATCTACTTGAGCGGCGCCGGCGTGGCCAACGCATCGCACGCGCTTCCCGATCTAGGCATCACTCATCTCGAGGATGTACTCGAAGACGCCCGTCGCATCACCGGCGCATGCGCTTTGCCGTTGCTGGTCGATATCGACACCGGTTGGGGAACGGAAGGGACCATCGCCCGCACCCTTCGCGAATTGCAGCGCGCGGGCGTCGCAGCCGTCCACATGGAAGACCAGATCGCGGCCAAGCGCTGCGGACATCGACCAGGAAAACAACTGGTTGCACCCGACGAGATGATCGCTCGAATCCACGCCGCGGTCGACGCCCGCACCGACCGCTCGTTCGCGATCATGGCTCGCACCGATGCCGTGGCCGTCGAAGGACTCCAGCCCGCCATAGAACGCGCGCAACGCTACGTCCAAGCGGGAGCCGACATGATCTTTGCCGAAGCCATCACCAGCGCCCAAGACTATCGCACATTCACGCAATCGGTCAGCGTGCCGGTGCTCGCAAATCTCACCGAGTTCGGCAAGACTCCGATGCTCAGTCTCGATGCGTTTCAACAAGCCGGTGTCCGGATGGTCCTCTATCCGTTGACTGCGTTCCGAGCCATGAACGCAGCCGCCCAATTGGCGTACAACACGATCCGGCGCGACGGCAATCAAGCCGCCATCTTGGATCGATTGCAAACACGGGATCAGCTCTATGAGCTTCTGAAGTACTACGCCGCAGAAGCCCGCGTCGATGC
>JBKCUI010000210.1:0-40016 GCA_046318495.1 Pirellula sp.
GAGGAGGTGGAAAAATCGTCTCAATGGCGTTTACATGGGTCGTTTGCCCGAACAGGCAAAGCTTGCGAATCTAGGGGAGGGACCCTTGATTGTCAAGCATCGAACAGCGTTCTCTCGCAAGAGCAGGTGCGAGGCGGGAGCTTTCGCTACGGAGCGGAACACTGCTCCTGCGCAGGACCGTGCCCGGTGCTAGCACGAACTCATCCGATCCGAGGATTCCCCAAGGTCTCCCTCCAACGAAGCGTCGTTCCGCGATCCCAACCTTCGCGACCATGCAGTCCCTGTTTTGCAGCGGGCGGGCTGGCGGCGCGCTATCACGCTACCAATCCTCGCCTTTTCGCGAGCCCTCTCTCGCAACATCATGGCAGCGTCTTACGTACGCTGGATGCCGAGACAACCAACCGGCCGCTGAGGGCTTTTTGCGAGGCGGAAGCCCCCAGCAGTTGTTCCTGGTGGAATGCCGCAAAGAGCTCAAAATCTGGTAAGCCAGGGAGGATAGCGAAACCTGCGCTGGCCGAATCGATTTTCTCAAGAAAACCGTTCAAGGCACCCAAAGGATCGGGCCGATCACTGACGCCAACGGGGCACTGTCGCTTCGCTATCCCGTCAACCACTCACTCCCGATAGCTTCCGATGCCAGACTTCCATTTGCGCGTGATCTCCGTAGCTCATTCGACTTGCGACGAGTGCTACCGCGACACTCCGATGACCATCGGAGCGATTTCTGAACCGTGTATCGAGTCGCAACTCCCCACCGCCGAGTCGCAATCCAATGCGGCTCATGAGCCGGTCACCCTCCGATTTCGCGATTTGCTGATGGCGCTGATGCAATCGAAGATGAAGCAGTTGGCTTGGATCGACGATTTCCAAGACGACCCCGTGGTAGTGACCCGAGATCTTTACGAAGTCATCATCGCGCTTCAGCAGTTCCGGCGAGCAAGCTAGCGGCCCGCTAGGCTGCAATGGGAATAGGCCGCTCCGCGTCAGGTTTCCTCAGATGGTCCTGGCGTGCTCGAGCTGGTCGGAACATCCTCGTGAATGAGCGCGGCATGGTCCTTGCGAACCGAGTTCACCTCGGCGGATACGCGCCGCAATTCGAGCTCGACTTTGCAACCGGCCTCTGGGTTCCAAAAAGTCTCTAGCGCGTTGACCGGCATCTCGAGGTTCAACCACTGCTGAACCGCTTCGGGTGTTGGCAACATGACCGGCATGCGATCGTGGACCGATTGCGTTTGCTCGTCGGCCGCCATGGTGACGATCGTGGTAGAACGCAACTCGCTACCTGGGACCGCCCGACGATTGACGGTCCACAAGCCCGCCATGGCCAAAGGCAATTCGCCTTTGGGGTGAATCCAATAAGGTGTTTTCGCAGCCTGCGCACGATGGTTGACCGACGACTGCTGCCATTCGTAGTAGCCGTCCGCCAACAGTACGCAACGATGGTTGGCCAAGAGCGACTTGAAACTCGGCTTCTCGTGCAAGGTTTCGGAGCGCGCGTTGATCATGGTGTAACCACCTCGCAGCGAATCGGACCAGGCTGGGACCAATCCCCAACGCGCGCTGGCGAGGATTGGAGGTTGCCCCAGGCCGCCAGAACTCACTATGAAAACGTCCTGCGTTGGCGCGATGTTCCAACGGGGCAACGCGAGACGAGGAGAGGTATCGAGCAGAGCCCGCGAAGCATGTTGCCAATGTTCGCGATACTGCGGCAAAAAATGAACGAGCCAATCGAACACAGGCGTCTTGAGCGTGAAGCGTCCGCACATGGCCTTATCCCATCCAGGAACAGTGCGAGCCGATCAAGCTGGATTGACTTCGATCAACGGCTCATACGAACCGTCGCGGGCTTGAAAACGCGCTGCGTAGAATTCGGTATTCAAATGCAATCCCATGACGGTGCGACGCGTGCAGGCTGTCAACGAGCGATAAAACACCCATTGCTCTTTGCCGATCTGCACGCGATAGGCTTGGGCAGTCTCTTTGGGAACCAGATGCAGGTCTTGTGCAACCGACAAATGCCTCCATGTGTACTGCGAGCTGTTTTGCACTCCGCGGAGCGCCACGATCAACGGGTTGTAAACGCGGCATTGATCGGAGTTGGCTTCCAACGCGATGCGATTCCCGCTGCCGGTGAGCGCCCCATTCGATGCAGCTCGCCGCCACTCTGGAAGCGCCACAGGCAACAACAGCGCAGCCGGGATCGGCCCTTTGGATGCTCCGTCGTCGACCGTGCGCTCGAGAAAGGCTTCGGTCGACTTTTGTTGCGGTGCCAAAGCGACCGACGCATCCAGTTGCCATGAGGACTTCAGAGACCATTGCGAGTCCTTTGCGGTCTTGGGATGGGCGATGACCGCGTCGGCCATCATCACGATCCCTTCTTCTCGCATCAACATGATTTGGCGCTGGATGGTGCAGGTGTTCTCCAGATCGCATTCCAGCTCTAAGTAGTCCACATCGTCATCGGTAAACCAACAGACCTCCGACCAAGCGACGTCGATTTCCACAGGGCCCCCGTTGCGATGCAGTTGGAGATCCCAATCTCCGGAGAACAATCGACGACCATGCTGGTCCGCAATATCCAGCCAAATCACATCGCTGGAAAAATCGACGACCGCGCGCGAACCGCGGTCCCGCCAGGTGCGGCGCATGCAAGCGATGTTGCTCTTCTCCCAATAGACGCTGGGCTTGGGCAGCACCGCGTCGTTGGTCTTGTCTTTGCGCAGCTTCGATGGTTTGAAACCGAATTGCTTCCCCACGTCATCGGGCAAACCCACGGTGGCTGCGAGCAAAGCCTTTTTCTCGCCAGGACAAAATTCAAACGCAGACGACCAAAAATCCGCATCGTGCGACGTGGCATCCCGCAAGGCCAGCATGGCATGCCCTTCGCCGTCGGAGAGATGCAACGCTAGGCTTAGAAGCTTGGCCAGCGCCTTGCGTTGAGGTGGATACCACTTGCGCGCGCCCACTTGGTTCGCGGCCCAACGGCTGCGGACCATGCACGCGAGGAAGGCTCGCAGGTCCTGGGCTTGAAACGCCAACAATGGACTGGGGTCTTCGGCGGTTTGTTCGAGAAGCAGCGCAATACGATTCAGCGTTTCGCTGACGATCCGATCCTTACCCCCGAGTTGAGACAGCTGATTGGCGAGGGCCAATGGAACTTCGCATGCCCAAATCACCCACGGGAACAGTCCATCCTCATGGCCTTGTGCCCACGCCCGATCCACTTGCGTAAGCGTCGATTGCAGGACCTCGATCCAAAGGGCTGGCGGAATATCCCGTCCGACTTCAGGCAATGCGTGCAACCATCCTGCACACGTCAACGCAACGTACGGGTCGTAGCTTGATTTCGGCAGTTGTTGGGTGATCCATTTGCCGATTTTGGTCGCATGCGCGATCTGTTGGGCTCGGATCTCAGGGCTGACGATCTTGGTTTTCCGGCTCCGTTTGGTCGCAGCGGATGTGTTTGCGAAAGGGACAGCCCCAAAGGCTTCCACCAAATCGTGCAAGAATTCCCGGTGGCTCGGCTTGGCGACTTCCCATGGCGCCGTTCCCCAGAGCATCGCCTTCAAGTAGCGAGCGATTGGAAAATCAACCGAATCGCGTTTGCCCGAAGCCGGGGCTTCGATCGGAAGCGAGGATTGGAGCAGCGCGACGTTTTCCTCGCACAGATTCTCCAGCCATTGAATCGCGGATTGACTTTCGACTTCGACGTTTTCGTCCGGTTTCAGTCGGCGCGATCGATGTTTGGGCTTCACCCAGTCCATAGGTCTCTCGTCCGCAAAATGGAAAAGTGATAGGATACCATAGCTGCGATTGCACAGCACCGGTACAGCAGTGTACTGGGCCATGCACTCCGCAGTGTAATCAGCGGTGTAACCATCCGCAGTGTAATCAGCGGTGCAACCACCAGTGCAATCAGCAGTGTACTCATTCATGCACTCGGCAGAGTGCCCTGCGGTTTGCAGTTTGCTCTGCGTGCTTGGGCGCGTCCGAGGATCTCCGGGACACTCACCCTAGCCTCGCAAGAGCTACGTTGCATTCGCTCTGATCGTGATGGACGCTTCAGGCAACGCCAATTGTTGTTGCTGATTTTCAAGATGCAAGGATGTTCTGAGGGAAACTGGGAAACTGATTGTTGAGGATGGATCATGATTTTAGAATGGTTCCGCGCGCGAAGTTCATTCCCTTTGCTAGGGGGGGTGCATGCATGCGTCGTCACCCTCTGGCTGTGCTCGATATGCCATGCTCAAGAGGATGGCTGGATGGAGTTGTCGGAGATCCAATCCCGCGTTGAAAAGTCGTTCACAGATCCGCCTCAAACGACGAAGCTGTTGGACGAGGGACGCGTTTGGATCCATCGCGATGAGCAAGCGGTGATCGTCGACGGATACATCTGCCAACGCAACGCGCCCCTGGAAATGTTCGCGTGTCCGATCGGCACCAAAGAACATGAATCGATTGTCGCCGTGTTCGCCAAATCGCAGTTTGTCCACGCTGCGCTGCTAGCCGTGGGTGGCGTCCCGGGCAAACCCGTTGCCTTCGAACCGAAATTTGTTCCTGCAAGTGGGACGACGATCCGCATCTACGCACTCTGGCATGACGCGGAAGGCAAAACGCAAGGAACGCTTGCCCAAAACTGGATTCGCCAATCGGGCAAAGAGCGCCCGATGGTATGGGATTGGGTGTTCGCCGGTAGCAAGATCTACAAAGACCCAGACACAGGCAAAGAATCCTACTTGGGAAACGGTGGTGAACTCGTATGCGTTGCGAACTTCATGACATCCACCATGGATGTGGCGGTGAAAAGCGATGCAGCCAATTCGGGCTTGGTCTTCGAAGCCTTCACCGACCGGATCCCCAAACGCAACACGCCCATCCGATTGGTCTTGGTCCTGAGCGATGAGTCCCCCTATCTGGGAGCGGAACCCTCCTCGGTCCCTGCCAAGCCAACCACTCCGACCACGAAACCAGCGAGCCAAGAAATAACGCACTCCGACGACACCGGAGCAAACTCGGACGAAGCAGCTCGTCCCCCACACATGACCGCACCCGTGTCGGATCGCATCCACGAGTTTCTGCCGCCACGCAAGACCTCATCGCCCCGTCCATCCGCGTCGCCGAGGCGCAGCGGACGTCGTATCCAACGGTCGGCTTGATGGTATTGGACAATGCCATGTGGCCGTACCCGATGCAGAAAAAACAACGTCCAAGCCAGGACAGGCTTGGCATTCACGCAACCCATGGAGCCATTTGTGACAACCAGCGAAACCATCACGTTTACAGGCAACGGCTTGGGATTCGGACAGCGCCTCGCAGAAGCCGTCGAGCTCAAAAAGAACGCCGTTTGTGTCGGCTTGGACCCTCGCGTTCGCTCGCTCCCCGAAGCTATTGCTCCGACTCATTTCATGCCACTGGAGAAACAAGCCCTGGCCTTCGAGCAGTTCTGCATTGAGATCATCGACACCATCCGGGACCTCGTTCCCGTGGTGAAGCCGCAAGCCGCGTTCTTTGAAGAACTCGGTCCTCATGGCATGCGGGCGCTGGGCAAAGTCATCCGCTACGCGACGCAGCAAGGACTGATCGTGATCCTGGATGCCAAGCGGGGAGATATCGGAGCCACCGCCAACGCCTATGCCAATGCCCATCTGGGGTCGGGGATGGAAGGGAGCGCGGGATACAGTCCGTGGGGGGCCGATGCCTTGACGGTCAATCCGTTTCTTGGCCTCGATACGTTAACCCCCTTCGTTCAACGCTGCGATTCAAGCGGCGCTGGCATCTTTGTATTGACCAAAACTTCCAATCCTGGAAGCAGTTTTCTCCAAGAAGTCCACGTCCCGGGAGTGGGTGATGTCTCCGATGCCATCGCCAACGCAATCCAATTGCTTGCCGCCGAACGAACCGGTGTTGCGGGCTATGGATCGGTGGGGGCAGTCGTCGGCGCTACGTATCCAGAAAAGCTCGAAGCGCTCCGCGATCGTATGCCGAATGCTTGGCTCCTCATCCCGGGATACGGAGCGCAAGGGGGCGGTGCAGCGGATGTGGTGCGAGGCATGGATGCGCGAGGAAACGGCGCGATCGTAAACAGTTCGCGCGGGATCATCTTCGCCTACGAACAGCCCAAGTACAAATCATCGAAATGGACACAATCGGTCCGACAAGCAACCCTCGATATGATCGAAGCATTGCGCAACGCGCACGCAGCCCGCGCCTGACCCTCCCGAGGATCGCGTCGGAGCCATGCTCCAGGTGTCATCGACCTATCGAGCTGCGGCCGCAATCCTCGAACAGCAGTGCTACGTGCGGCTGCACTCGCGATGAACGCTGGCTAGAAGTAAGGTTGGTGCACAGGCTTGATCACCAACTCAGGGATATGAACGCGCCCCGGTAAAGCGGCCAACGCGACGACGGCTTGGCCGACATCGGAAGGTCGCAAAATCTTCTCGCGCTGCTCCGCCGAGACAGGCACCGGACGCTGCTCCAAGATCGGCGTATCGACTTCGCCCGGATAGATGTTCGTCACGCGGATCCCTTCGCCCCCGAATTCGTTTGCGACGCACGTCCCCAATGCGGTCATCGCAAACTTGCTCGCGGCATATGCCACGCCGCCGAGCGCTAAAGCACGCTTGCCGGTGACGCTCGAGATGTTGAGGATCAGCCCGGAATGCCGAGCCCGCATGCCAGGAAGCACAGCGTGGATCGCGTTGTAGGCGCCGGTGGCATTGATCGCCATCACACTGTCCCATTGCTCCGGCTGCATCTCGGCCATCGAACGATTCTTGATGTTGACCCCAGCACCATTGACCAGGATGTCAATGCTCTCGATCGTCTTTGCAACCGAAGCAAAAAACGCATGCACGCTCTCGCGATCGGTGACATCCAACGGAAAGCCGAGAATGGAGTTGGAAAGATTCAACGCTTGCGCCACGGACTGCAATTGCGCCACAGCGGATTGCACGACATCGGAACGACGCGATCCGATGGCAACATGCGCCCCTTGGCGCACAAAGGCCTCCGCGATTCCGAACCCGATCCCTGTCGCCCCTCCGGTGATGATGACCGTTTGACCTTGAAGCGTGGGGTATGAGGGCTGGGCTGCAGTCATGGGCAAGGCTATCTCCAATGCGAGTGGCAAGTGCTTTCCGAGGGACACACGTCGTTTTCCTGCGAGAACCGTCGAGCCTGCGAAGGCGTTCGAACGCCATGCTTCCGATTCGGACGAATCCGCGCAACGATTGTGCGCATTTCCCGATCCGTTGGCGAGCCCAGATGCGAGCCGTTCCATGGGTATCGAAAAACAAGGGATTTCCAACGCTTCGAGACCGCAGCTCCCCCGACCTTGAAGAAACTTGAGAAAATCCCCGAAACAATCCCTAAGAAATTCGCCCTCACGCCGTCGTGATGGTGTCGGCATATCCCGAATCTCCCCCGAGGGCATTTTGAACAGCACGGACGACGCACCTTCGCCCTGCCAACCACCGCAGGACCGCGCGGAGTGGTTGCAATCGGTCTTCGACCGGTTGCAGCAACCTCTGCTTGGGTACGCGTACCGCTTGCTCGGAGGCGATTGGGACCGAGCCCAAGACTGCGTGCAAGAGGCATTCATGCGATTGTGTCGCGAGCCTCGAGAACGCGTGGAATCGCATGTCGACGCATGGCTCTTCAAGACATGTCGCAATCGAGCGATGGATGAACATCGCCAGGAGGCACGAATGACGATTCAAACCGATTCCCCCGCGCTCACGACGCTGTCGTCGCGCGAACGGGATCCCGAACAGCAAGCGGTCGATGCCGAACAACATCGCCGGATCGACCGCGAGATCGCGAACCTGCCCAAACTGGAACAAGAAGTCGTCTTGCTCCGATTGGGTCAAGGCTTGTCCTACAAGCAGATTGCCGAAGTGACCGACTTGAGCGTGTCTCATGTCGGAGTGTTGCTGCATCAAGCCATGATGCGACTGCGTCGAGCCATCGCTGGCGATAGCGATCGGGCATCCAACGCATCCCTTTCCTAAGGCACTCCCTTAACCATCTAGGCTCTTGCGGCCCAAACCTCCACAAAACCATCATGCAATCTCCGAAACCTGATTTTCAACCCTTCATCGAACCGTGGGAACTGACCGCGTTCGCACTCCAGGAACTCGAGGGCGAGGACTTGGTTCGCGTGTCCCAGTACATTGCCGTGCATCCCGAATGCTTGGCCGAAATCGCGCAAATCCAAAACGTGGCCGAGACGTTGCGGCAGCAACTCAACTCCTCGACGAGGGGAATGGCCTTGGATGCACAACGCGCCCATCAAGTCCAAACCAATTTGCATGCGACTTCGCTCGAGTCGAATCCTGCGCAGCCATCGCGATGGACGCGTGGGCGAACGGCGGCTACTGTGCTGTGCGCACTGGCTGCCACGGTCCTCGTCGCCATGTTCGTATTCCCAAGCATGAAGACCTATACCTCACACGTATTGACTCGATCGGAGACCGAAATTGGCTCGGGGACGAGGGAAGCCTACGGATTCGCGCGTGAATCCGAATCTGCCTCGACCGTCGAAACGGTGGCTTCGGTTCGGGAGTATACCGGGCCGACATCTGGGCAACGCTCCTCCGACGCCTCGATGGCTTCGGCCAACGCAAGCCCCCTCCAACACAACGCAGTCAAGGACTTCGACGGCGAAGCGCGTCGCAAGTCCTCTCTCGAAGCGTCCAACAACCAGCCTCTCAGCGAAGAGAGGAATTCAAAAATGGATGCAGTAAAATCGCTTGAAGGACAATCGCAACGCGCCGCTGTCGGCGCTGAGAACGAACAAGTCGTGTTGGCCGACGAGTTAAAGGCAATAGAAAGCAAGACTCCATCGAGCTCACTGTCGCTCGCTGTTGCTGAAAACCCTGCGTCAGGTAAAAACCTCGGCGGAGGAGGCATGCCTTCCGGTGGACCACCTGCCGGATATTCAGCAGACGGCGGAAGAGCGATACGCGGTCGCAGTGACAGGCTCGCCGGTGGAGCTGGTGGGATGGGTGGTGGTGGCATGGGTGGTATGGGTGGCATGCCAACAACCACCGAATCATCTCGGAATTTAGCCTCGCTGCCCCTCGGCGGATCGGCCCCAGTCACGCCATCGTTGAACGCGAAAGAAAGCAAAAGCGATTCCAAATTCGGCGAACTGAATCCCCCTAGCGGGGACCAGGATGAATCCGAGGATCGATTTCGATTGAGCATGGGCAAGAAGTACAGGCTCGACCGGGAAAAGCAAGCGTCTAATTCCTCGGGGGAGTTTCCCGACGAGCTGCGCCAAAACGTTCCGAGCAGACGCCGCATGAATCCCGCGCCCACCGGGGATCGCATAGATGTGTTGGTGGAGATGCCCTTCACCAAAGTCGCCGAGGCACCGCTCTCGACCTTCTCGATCGATGTGGATACCGCGTCGTATAGCAAGCTCCGTCAATACGTACTGGAGCAACACACGTTGCCAACACCGGGCTCGCTCCGACTCGAAGAGTTGATCAATTACTTCGAATACGACTATGCAGGCCCAACCGATGGCTCGCCGTTCGCTGCCCATTTGCGATTGGCGGATTGCCCCTGGAATCCAGAACACCGATTGGTGCGAGTCGCGCTTCAAGCCAAGAAGGTCGATACCGAATCGCGTCCCGCATCGAACCTCGTCTTCTTGATCGATGTGTCCGGCTCGATGGCGGCTGCCAACAAACTGCCGCTGGTCAAGCGGACGTTGACCTTGCTGGCATCGCAACTGCGACCCGATGACCGCGTCGCCATCGTGGTTTATGCAGGGGCAGCCGGATGCGTGTTGCCCAGCACGCTGGGCGCGCAGAAGGAAGCGATCTTGGCATCGATCAACGAACTGCAATCGGGTGGATCCACCAACGGCGGTCAAGGAATCGAATTGGCCTACAAGATCGCCAAGGACAACTACATTCCCGAAGGCATCAACCGCGTTCTTTTGTGCACCGACGGTGACTTCAATGTCGGGGTCACAGGAACCGATCAATTGGTCGCCATGATGAAGGAGAACGCCAAGAGCAATGTCTTCTTGACTTGCTTGGGCTATGGCATCGGCAACTACAACGATTCGATGATGGAAAAGATCGCCGACCAAGGCAACGGAACGTATGCCATGGTCGACAACGAACTCGAAGCCCGCCGCATTATGGTCGAGCAATTGTCCGGCACCCTGATGACGGTCGCAAAGGATGTCAAGATCCAAGTCGAGTTCAATCCTTCCCGAGTCGCATCGTACCGATTGATCGGGTATGAGAATCGCAAGCTTGCTACAGCGGACTTCGACAACGATCGCAAGGATGCAGGAGAGATCGGGGCAGGGCACCGGGTCACCGCTCTCTACGAAATCGTACCGGTTGGAAAAGAAGGAACGATTCCTGGCAACATCGAACTGCGTTACGGAGTTGCCAGCGACGACAAGCCTGCCGATGCCAGACAAGCTACCACCGACTCGGACAATCCATCCGCACATGCGGATGAATGGATGCTGCTGAAGATCCGCTCCAAGCAACCGGAAGCTTCGGAAAGCACCAAGCAAGAGTTTCTGCTCAAGGATGTAGACTCGCAGCTGGTGGGCCGCGAGCAAGCGGACTTGGAATGGGCGGTATGCGTTGCGGAGTTCGGGTTGTTGCTGCGACACAGCCCATGGGCACCCGGTGCCGACTGGGACCGATTGCTAAGCCGAGCGGCCGAGTGCATTCTGGACGATCCGTATCGACGCGAATGCTATACCATCATGCAGCAATCCAAGCCCATGTCGGAACGCCAACGGTAACGCGTCGGAATGCACAGCGATTGGTCGTTGCAATCGATCTGAAAAAGAAAAAAGCCCGGCTCGATGGCCGGGCTTTTTCTGTGGATGCACCAGACGGAAGTCTCCGGTGGGCACTACCGCCTATTGCCTCCCCCCAATGCGTACTGGATACCGAACGTGAAGAACACACCAACCGTGAAGTTGAGGATCTCTTCGCAAGGTTTGTATCGCAGGATGAGGGTATCTCCTGGCATGATCAAGGGTCGTTGGGTCGGGTCGTTTGTCGCTTTCGCTAGGTCGACTTCGATGGTGATTTGTCCATTGCAAGGAGTCTTGCGCAGGATGTAGACCATTCCAGGTGGGACGAGCATCGACTGGAAGATACCGCCGCCGATACCGCCACCGCCGCCACCACCTCCACCCATGGGATTGGAAGCCACCCCGCTACCGGCGAGCGCCATCGCACCCAGGACGTCCAAGTCGTAGTCTCGAGGCAACAGGAACTCTCCCCCTTGGAGCAATCCGCCGGTGTAGAAAACATCGGCTTCTCGCGATTCGATGTAGATGATGTCCCCATCTTCGAGAACGATGTCCTCGGGACGAATGCTTGGGATGACTCCAGGGGCCAAACGCATCGGGATCTTGATGATCGATGGATCGTCTGGGAGCGGCGGAGGGCAACTGCAGGGATCTGGGTTGGAGTAGTACTGTTGATAGAATTGCTGCACGAATTCATCTCGCTTGCGTTGGTCCGCACGCGAGGCGCGCAGAATCTTCACTTGATTCTGAGCGTTCACACCCGGTAACCCGCCCGACGCCATCAAAGCGTTGAGCACGTCGTTCTGGTAGGCGCGGAGTTTGATCATGCGGCCCGAAGCGCTTTGGTCGGCTCCTCGCGTGAAACCACCTATCCGGCCCCCCATCGTGCCGGCGTTTTGTCCACCGCCTGCACCCAAGTCCTGTCGGACGACCACGATGTTGTACGTACGCTCCTTGATCAGCGTCACGATCGGTCGCAATCGGCTGGAATCCTTGAGGATCCTTGAATCCAGGTAGTACTTGCGGATCAACTCACGCGTTTGCTCGATCGTCAAGCCTCGCACTTTGATCGGTTCCAACAATGGCAACTGAATCGTACCGTCGTTGATGACCGCGACCGGGAATCCCAGCGAAGGATCCAGAGGGCTCTCTGCATCCGGGAAGTTCACCGGTGGTGGCTCGGGCGGCTTGTCCGGAGCGGTGAAGGGCAAGATCCCTTCGATGTACACGCCGAGAATATCGCCGTCGTCGAGCAAGTACTCACGCGGAGGTTCTTGAGCGAGGCGCGATGGATCCAGCGGAACCAAACTGGCCTTGGATTGGGCTTGATATTGCGGCGGCAATCTACCGGCTGGAATACCCGACAAAGGCTGCGTCAGGTTGGAGCAACCGGTGCTCAATCCACCTACAATGAGCAGCCCCGTCCATGAGATGCGATGCAGCCAGCGCCTCGCGGCAACTCGGATTCTCTCCATGGGAGTCGTTGCATTCCTGTCTTGAGACATGTTCGTTACCTCGCAAGCCACGTGCAGAGTTCAGATTGGGTCGGGTCTGGAATGGTTGGTAATGCGTGCGAAAAACGCGTCCCAGTCTCGCCTGGTCCCGCATTACGTCGGGATGGGTTATTTACCAAGCGGGTTGGCAATCGGTGCGGTAACTGGCGATTGCGGAATCGGTATCACGCCGGTTTCGATG
Organism: Pirellula sp.; assembly: GCA_046318495.1. GTDB lineage: Bacteria > Planctomycetota > Planctomycetia > Pirellulales > Pirellulaceae > JBKCUI01. The sequence continues at coordinate 12,500 of JBKCUI010000210.1, forward strand.
ACTTCGGATTCGATCACTTCAGGCATCGCGCCACGATTCAGAAGGGTGCCGTTGGGCAACGCCGAAGGGCTTCGAATGTCCGGAACGGGATACATTCCGTTGTATTCGTTGGGCATCAGCCCATGATCGACATACTCTTGTTGTACGTGTGCAGCCGACTGGATTTGGTGCCACTGTCCGACGCCATCTTCTTCGGCAGCTCGAGCGCCCTGCGGGAAGCCAGCGAACCAAGCAGCAACGCGAGCCTGCCCTTCACAGGACTGGTAACGCCACCCCCAATACTCGCGAGGCGGGAAGGTCGGTGTGCATCCCTTGCCCCCATTGGCCACATCCATGTAGCCAGCTTTGAAGCCGCGCTGGAAGTCCTTGAGGTACTGCTGGCTGGCAAAGCTATGCTTGCGAGCATGCCATGCTTTATGGGCATATGAGCCGTTTCGGAAGCCCATCATGCCTTCGTTCCAGTAGCTGTTGTACGCCCAGTAGTTGTTGAGGCCCGTCATGGCCGTACAACCGCTGAATGACGCCAACCCAAAGCTGGCCAGTAGAACAACCAGGGTCCTATAGCGGTGACGCAAGGTGTTTCCCCGACGGCCGTTCGGCACGGCAGCGACTCGATCGATGGACATCGACGATTCTCCCTCAATGCGATTAAACCACCTGCGCCGCGCGATAGCCGCGCAATCCAGGCGGGCGTGGATAGAGTTATCCCTGTTACGTTTATCGCCCTGTTGCCGGTCCGAATTTAGTGATTGTGCCGGAGAGGATGGGAAATTTGATTGTTTGCGAAGGACCGAAGGAGCCGATTCCGACGGTTATGCATCGCTTTAAGCCATCAAGCTCCATCGGGTTGCAGATGATTCAAATCGAACAACCCAACGCGCATGGCCTGGAAGTGCAGCCAGACGGTTAGAATCACTGCGATGCGACGCGCAAGCGACCGATGCTTTCCTCATCCGCCATGCATTCCCTTTCGCGTTCCTATGCGCACGTTCCGACCGGAATTCGCCGAGTTGAAGGATGAAAATGCCATCATCGCCTGATTCCCGAGAGCAACTCGCCCCTCGTTTAAGCTGGCTATTGAGATTCGCAGCCCTTTTGCTCATGGCTTCAAGCCCATGGTTCTTCGGATCGGTCGGCTGGAACGAGCAACGACTCCTCCTGGCCGGCGGAATGGTCATGGCCGTGCTGCTGGGGATCGTCGTTATCCGAAACTGGAATCGGGGGCAGGCCGACTGGAAACCCAATGCTATCGTTTGGGCGTTGCTCGGTCTGGGGTGCTTCTCGCTGCTGCAATCGCAAACTCGCTACCCCTGGACAGGTCCCGGGAGCGTTCCGCCTTCGGTTGCGATGCAGCGCTGGGCATTGGGACTTGGTGAAGCCCCTACTGCGATTCGAGAGGGACTGATCGAAGTTCCGAGCCATGGCAACGCCGAAACCGAGTTGCCATGTGGCTTGCAAGCGATCGACCAGAGCGAGCGTCGGCTTGCGATTAGCTTGGAACCCCAAACCACGCGCGGGGCCGCTGGCAATCTGTTCCTCGCCGGCATCTTGGCCTGGGTGGCGGGCTGCGTGTTTCGTCGCCGGGAACACTTTCCGATCCTTTTGGCCTCGGTGACCCTGACAGGGTGTTTTGTGGGGTTGTATGGATTGATCGGAGCGGCAACCCCCAGGACTGCGAACCTGTTGGGACTTACCTACGGAACCTCGTTTTCGGTGTTCGTATCCAAGAACTCCGCTGGAGCTTTTCTCAACACCGCCATCGCCGCAGCCTTGGGCATGTTGCTATGGTCTATGTACCGTCTCCCTCCGAGCAAATCGCGAAAGAATCTGCGCACGGACGTCGAGCTCCCATGGAAGGTTCAAGCTGCGGAGGCACTACAAAAGTGGCTGGCGCGATTGGATCTAGCGCAGTTGGTATCGATCGGGGCCTTGTTGATTCTGGGACTGGCATTGGTCTTTAGCCTTTGTCGCGGGGCGGCCCTGAGCGCAGTCGCAGGTTTAGTCGGTGCGGTATGGCTCGCGATGCCGGGGAAACGCTCCATGGGCTTAGCTGCAGCCGTGCTCATCGCCATGGTGATCGCGTTGCTGGTGATGGTTGGCTTGCAATTGGACGAGCGCGTCCTTAGCCGCCTGGAAAGCATCGGCGAGTTGGACCTCGAATCGGAAGTGCGAGGAGGACGGCTCTACATCTGGGGCGTGAGCGCTGAGGCTGCCAAGGTTTACGGTTGGTTAGGAAGCGGACTCGGAACGTTTCACTTCGCTTCGCTGCCATTCCAACGCCCAACGTTCAATGGATGGTTCTATCACGCAGAGAGCCTATTCGCTGAGATATGGGTCACCCTCGGCCACCTCGGTTTGATTTGGGCGTTGCTGGCATGCGGCATCTGCTTTGTCTTGGTATCGCGCATCTATGTCTCGGAGCGTTTTCGCGATTTCGCGCCGTTGCAAGTCTCGGCGGCGTACTTGCTGATCTCTCAAACGCTCCATTCCGCCGTCGATTTTGCAATGATTTTGCCAGGCGTCTACGTCCCGACGGTGTTGATTTTGGGTGCCGCAGCGGGCGGCTCCGAAGAATCGCATCGATTGATCGCTTGGCTCAGGCAGAAACGGCGCGCCTCCAGCCACTCGGACGCCTTCTCGCAATCGCATCCGATCTCGAAAAGCCGGCCGGCGCAGGCCAACCCCATGACGACCTATGTAAGCGTCGCTGCGATATTGCTTTCGCTCGGGTGCATGGCGTATTGCTATCCGGCATTGCGGGATCTGGGGATTGCCTACCGCATCGAAAAAGAACTCGAAAACGACTCGCGAGAACCGCTCGCAAAGCGCATGGCGAATCGTGTCGAATACGTCACACGACGACTGGCAGAGCTCGATGGGAGCCTCGACGCGACCGCAGGCATGGCCCGGATTCTAGGCGACGCCATCTCCTACGACGTGCGACATCAGCAATGGTCGCGTCGCAGCCTATCCGCCGATGCCCAGCAATCGTGGAATCAAACCTCGCCACTGCTCACTCGGATCGCTATGGATCGACTGGAGGGAAGCGAGCGGGACGATGCGATCCAATCCCTAGGAGGACAAATCGCCATCGACACGTACGAACGCGCCAGCTTTTGGTACGCGCGCGGACAATCGCAATCGCCTCTGGACTGGAAACTCATTCTGGGTCGCGCCACCACGTCGTTTCAATGCCCCTCCTCGGACATCGCATCGATGACCGCAGTGATTCAACGAACCGCGGCCCACCTTCCTCAAACCCTGACCTCCGCCAGCATCCTTGCGAGCAAGACCCTCGATCGCGAGGAGCTGATGAAGTTCTGGACGATCGCCATCCGCACTCAGCCCGCCTCGGCCATCGAGGTTGGAAAAGTCATGGCGACGATGTATCGGGATGACGAAGTCCCCGTCGACTTCTTTCCCAAATCCGCTCCCGTTTTACGGCGTCTGGCATCGGAAGTCTTCACTGCAGTCGATTTCCCCAACACCCATCGCCAACTTCGTGAACTCACCGTCGAAACGAGCGCGGACTTGCGATGGCCGACCCTCAAAAAATCGCTATGGATTGCGGATGTCGCCCGCGAGGCGGGCAAAACGCAATTGGAAATCGACTACCTTCGCATCTGCCTGCAGTTTCAGCCCAACGACGCCAAGCTGCTGGAACGCCTCTCGGATCGATTGATCGCGGAAGGCGATGTGGTTGGCGCCCGCGAAGCGATTCGCTCTCTGGAACGCGCCGAGCCCGGCAACGAGCAAGTCCAACGGACTGCACAGCAACTCTACGGCCGGCTGAACGCACTACCTTAATCGCAGCTAGTACAATCTCAGCATCGCCACCCAAGCATTTCGCCCCCCACTTGTACCCGTGGCTTCTGCCTCCGTTGGCCCGCAAGCAAAGTTTTTCCCGTGACCAAAGTTTGCATCCTGAATGTCGTCGGATTGACCCCCGAACTGCTCGCCTATGCGCCGCGTTTGCGAGAGTTGGGAGCGCATCGCGTGTGGCAACCGCCCATACCGGCAGTCACCTGCACCGTCCAAGCGACCTGGCTTACCGGAACGATGCCGTGCGATCACGGAATCGTCGGGAATGGTTGGTACGACCGCAGCTCCGCAGAGATTCGATTTTGGCAACAATCCAATCGCTTGATCACCGGGGAATTGCTCTACGAAGGGATTGAAACCGCCAAGATGTTCTGGTGGTTCAATCAGCATGCACCGGTGCGTTGGAGCGCGACACCCAAGCCGCATTACGGATGCGATGGTTCCAAGGTCTTCGACATCATCGATCGCACCGAATGCGAATTGGTCAAGCATCTCGGGCCATTCCCGTTCTTCACCTTCTGGGGACCGAATGCTGGATTGCCAGCTACCGACTGGATCGCCGACGCAACCGCATTGGTCATGCGCAGCAATCAACCGGAACTCACACTGACCTACCTCCCTCATTTGGACTACGACTGGCAACGCTTCTCTCAGCCGGACATGGAACGCGTACGCGAAGTGGATCGATGCGCTGGCCGCGTGATCGATGCAGCCCAAGACATCGGCGCCATCCCGATTGTGATCTCGGAGTACGGGCTGGTCCCAGTGCGGCGCGCAATCGGCATCAACCGCATCTTGCGAGAGAACGGACTGCTGGCGGTCCGCTCAGGTCCCTTCGGGGAAATGCTGATCCCCGGAGATAGCGCCGCATTTGCTGTGGTCGACCACCAAATCGCACACATCGTTGTCAACCAACCTGAGATACGCGACGACGTTCGCCAATTGGTGGAGGGCATCGACGGAGTCGAATCGGTACTGCCTCCCGAGGCGTTGCAGTTGCATCATCCACGCAGCGGCGATTGGATCGCGATCGCACAGCCGGATGCATGGTTTCACTACTACTATTGGCTGGACGATGCCTTCGCGCCCGATTTCGCGCGCACGGTCGATATCCACCGCAAACCGGGTTACGACCCGGTCGAACTATTCGCCACCTCGAAAGTCCGAGCCGCGTTTCGATTGCTGCAAAAGAAACTCGGCATGCGATACAAGATGGACGTGATCCCTCTAGATCCCAGCCTCGTCGGGGGCAGCCACGGCCGCTCGAATCCCCCAGAGCACAGCCCGATCATCCTGGGCCCGGACGCGCCTGACGACATGCTGGAGTTCAAGCCCTACATCAGGCGGTTGCTGGGGCGTGCCAGCGGCCAATAAAAAATGCGGGACACCGAGTGAATCGGGGTCCCGCATTGCAAGGTTCTTTGAAGTCGCCGTGCGGGCAACTCTCGAGTGGGCGGAGCGTGTTACGCGGAGGTTTCGCCCAACACGTAGTGCACGAAGCGCTGGACTTGGAGTCCGTTGGACGTCGCGAACTGCCCGACGCTCTGCTTGTCGTCCTTGACGAAAGGCTGCTCGAGCAAAACCTTTTCGGCGAAGAACTGACGCAATCGGCCTTCGACCATCTTGTCGACGATCGCTTCGGGCTTGCCTTCCTTGAGCGCCAACTCGCGGAGGACTTTGCGCTCGGCATCCACCAACGCAGGATCGAGTTCATCGGTCTTCAATGCAGACGGCCGCATGGCGGCCACGTGCATGGCGATGTCGCGAGCTGCAGCATCGTTGCTGCCTTGGATTTGCAACAGCACACCGGCGACGGTCGTCGAATTGTGGCTATAGCCGCTGCTACCCCCTTCGAGACGGATCATGCGTCCGATCTCGAACTTCTCACGAATGCGGTTGAACAACTCATCAAACTGCTCGCCGACGGTGACTCCAGGCTTCGACGGCGAGGGTTGCTTGCGCAAGTCTTCAACCGTCTTCACATCGCTCACCGCGAGGGCTTGTGCAAAGTCGTTGGCGAGTTGAATGAATTCTTCGTTGCCAGCCACCGGAGCGCTTTCGCACTTGAGCTCGACCATGGCTCCGGCTGCTTTGTCCGAACCGGCGTAGATGCCGAATCGACCAAAGGCGGTTTCGCGGTCTGATCGCTTCTCGCTCAACTTCAGTCCGCGCTCACGCAGGATTTCAATCGCTTTGGCTTCGTTGCCGCCCGCTTCAGTCAATGCGGACTTGCAGTCCATCAAAGGCAATCCAGTCTTCTCACGCAACGCCTTCACGGCTCCAGCAGAAATGTCTGCCATGCTCATCGTTCTCCAATATCAAATGCTAAACAAGTGGGATGGGACGTTGGGGCTCAGTCCATGTCGGCCTTTTCAGCCATCTCAGCCATTTCGGAAACCGTATCGCCGGCAACCTTGGCTTGAGGAACCGTCTTCATCAATTCAGGATTGTCAGACTTGCCCGCCAGAACGGCATCGGCCAATTGCTTGACGATCAAGTCGATGGAACGGATCCCGTCGTCGTTGCCTGGAATCGGCAAATCGACTTGCGTCGGATCGCAATCGGTGTCGATCAATGCGACCGTAGTAATGCCCAGCGACTTGGCTTCGCGGATGGCGTTCTTTTCTTTCTTGGGGTCGATGATGACCAAGCACTCGGGAATGCGGTTGAGGGTGCGGATCCCGTTCAAGTTGCGGTAGATCTTGCGATACTCGCGGTTCAACGCCGATTGCATCTTCTTCGAGTAGCCGTTGATCTTATCGCTGTTGATGATCGACTCGAGCTCTTCCAATCGTCCCATCCGATCGCGAATGGTGCGGAAATTGGTCAAGCAACCGCCCAGCCAGCGCTCGCTGACAAAGGGCATACCGCAACGGGTCGCTTCGCGCTGGATCACTTCCGACGCTTGTCGCTTGGTTCCAACAAAGAGCACCAGCGAACCCCCTGCAGCCACTTGGCTCAGGTACTTCTTAGCTCGCAACATCCCGCGCAGCGTTTCGCGGATGTCGATGATGTGAATCAGATTCTTGCGGCCGTAAATGTACGGCGCCATCTTCGGGTTCCAGCGGCTGACTCGGTGTCCAAAGTGCGCGCCGGCCTCAATCAGTTTGCCTACTAGTTCGTTGGCCATGGTATCTCCTTGGCTGGCGATTTCCTACCATGCGACGCCCGCTGGCAAAGCGGGTGAGCACAGGCGGCTCGCAATCGCGGCTCGCCTTCGGCAATCACGGAAATCGATGGAATCGGGCTTCTGCGTGCTCGCTCAACCGTTGAGCTAGCCGTGAAACCCTTTCGGAAACGCAAATTACATCGACATTTCGAGTTTCGTCAATTCGAAATCCCGCGTGACAACCGCGATTCTGGATGGCTTTCTATGTGTTTTCATCATTGGACCGAGCCCGTTTGTCTGGAATCGTGCGCCCCGCATCCAGTAGGATGCCCCGGATGGACGCTCCATGCCCATCGCCTCGCTCCGAATGCCGCTCGCCGGCTCGCACAACGGCCTCCATCCCCTGGTTCCAGCTTCAACGCACATGCAAAACGATTCGTCCAACCCGCCAGGATTGCCATCTTCCCCACCCCCGCGCGAGAATCAAATTTCTCGGGTGACCCTCGTCGGAGCCGGCTGGACAGGGCGACAAATCGCGGGCCAGATGGTGACCCATGGCATCCGCGTGCGCGTGATCGACCCCTCGCGGGCTGCGCTCGACGCCACCCAATCCTGGATCGAGCAGCAATTGGAACCGTTGCATCGCGACGGATTCTGGCCCCAGTGCACCCCATCGCAACTCCGAGAACGGCTCGAACTGCTCACTGCCAATCCCTCGAGCGAAACGCTGGAGGATCCCGGTCTGGTGCTCGAATGCGTGCCGGAACAAGTCGCCCTCAAACGACGAATCCTACGCAGCTATGCCGAACGCTACGGATCCGAAACCATCCTGGCATCCAACAGTTCGTACTTTGTTCCTTCCACCTTTTCTAAACACATTGTTGCACCGGAGCGATTCGCCCATTTCCACTTCCACGTCCCGATCTGGCGCGCCGCGCTCATCGATATTGCTGCAGGCCCCGAAACCAGCGAGGAGACCCTTTCTTCTCTTGCCGATCTGGCGCAAAGGATTGGGCAAACCCCGCTGATCCAACGAACCGAAAACACCGGGTACGTGTTCAACTGGATGCTCAAGGCATTGTTGCAATCGGCGTTGCAACTGTCCGATCGAGACGTCGCGACCCCTTCCCAGATCGACATGGCGTGGAAAATCGCCACCGGAATGCTTACCGGCCCGTTCGGCATCATGGACCAAATCGGATTGGACATCATCCAGCACACCATGTCCCACGCCCGGTTTGTGGAAGGGGATGCCGCCTGGGGAAAACTTCTCGAGCAACTCCAACCCCTGGTCGATGCCGGCCACTTGGGGGTCAAAACAGGCAAAGGGTTCTTCGACTACGGCGACCCTAGCCAATGGCGAGCCGACGCCTCCTCTGCAACCTTGCCCCCCCCTCCCAACGTGCCTCCTGCCACCTAAAACGGCCGGGCAATCCCGTGCAAAAAGTCTGGCTTCGCCCCCCATTCTCGGGCGCATTGCCTAGCTCGTTGGGTTATCCTAAAAGAGCGTTTTTGTACCGGCCATGCCTCAGTCTGGCCCCGTTTCTTCCAGGAGCTCCCGTTATGTTTTCGTCGGTTCGCGTCCTCTCCGGACGCAGCACTCTCCATGTTCAATGGATGTTCGCAGCGGCGATCGGCGTTCTCTGTTTCGGCACCGCGCAGGCTCAAGACCGCGCCATGCAGTGGGTCGACAACACCGGCAAATTCAAAGTCGAAGCCGAATTCGTTCGCCTCGACGGCACCCAAGTCGTTCTCAAGCGGACCGACGGCAAAGAAATCAAAATCCCCTTCGACCGCTTGAGCCCAGAGAGCTTGAAGCAAGCGCAATCGATGGGCAAAGGTAGCGATGCATCGGCGTCCGCTTCCGCTCCCAAAGCAGGGGCAACAGGCAGCACCCCCGTCACCCGCTTCCCAGCCGATGCCGATGCCAAGGCGTTCATGGATTTGATTCGCGATGGATTGCAGTCGGGCAACACCATCATCCTGTGGGATGCGCTCCCTCCGAACTACCAAAAGGATGTCGAAGGCGTTATCACCGCGTTTGCAAAACGCCTCGACTCTCGAACCTTCGACATGGTGCGCAAAACCCGAAACACCGTGTTTGATATCCTCAAAAAGCAAAAGCCCTTCATCCTCAACAGCAGCGTCCTGCAGATCCCCTCCGAAGCCAAGGCGGATATCGAACGCAGCTACCCACAAGGCATCGCACTACTGGAAAGCTATCTGGCCAAAGAACTCCTCGATGGCAAGCGATTGCAAAAAGGGGACCTCCGATCGCTGCTCGATCCGTACTTCCGAAACATTCAAGCTTCCGCCGAAGCCTTGGTCGAATCCTTGCCTGACAACAATCCCATGAAGGAAGAGATCAAGCGCCTGGAAGCCTTTGGTGTTGGCGGCTTCCCCTATGAGGTCAACCAGATCTCGGCAACCAAAGCCGAAATCACCTTCCAACCTCCCCCAGGGGCCCCCAACGGCAACCCACCGCCGGTCTCCCTCACCCTAGCCGAAGGTCGCTGGCTGCCAACCGACATGGTTTCCGGCTGGGAGAGCGGGATGCAGCAAGCCAAAGCCATGATCGGCATCATGAATCCCGACATGATTCACCAAGGTGTCTCGAGCTTTTTGTTCGTGCTCAACGCCCCCCTCAACAACTTGAAGAACTCGAAAACCCAGGAAGAATTCGATCGCAACCTTCAAGAACTGCAAAACATCCTGCAACAAGCGGTGCCAATGCCCGGCGGTCCTGGTTTTGGCCCGCCAGGAGGGCCTGGATTCCCTCCCCCCGGGGGCGCTCCCGGTTCGCTGCCTCCCGGCGGCCAACCCAATCAGCCTCCCACAGGAGGAGCCGCCAACAACGGCGCGGGCCAAGTATCCGTGGACCAGTAACTTGCCGCGCGACCTCGCAGCGGTCGCCGCAGCAAGATTCGTCGGCTTCATGTTCTTGACTCGTCTTGACCAGTCGGAAAAAGTTCACTAAAACCGCCCTCCTGCCAGTAAGACATCCGACTTGCTGGCACGCAACCGCCCCGATTCGGGGCTGTCGCAAGCAGGCTCCGTAGCCAAGTGGCTAAGGCAGCGGATTGCAAATCCGCCACGCGTGGGTTCAACTCCCACCGGAGCCTCTCCCACAAAGAACCCCGAGGCAAACGCCCTGGGGTTTTTTTGTTTATTCCGTTGCCCTTTGATCGAACTCGCGCCAGGCAGGAGGCCCCATCGATGCGAACGGAGATCGTCATTCCCGCGAGGCTCGCTTCCACCCGCCTCCCCGAGAAATTGCTTCTCGCCGAAACGGGCAAAAGCGTTTTGGAACATACCTACCTGGCGGCGAAAACGGCCAAGCAGCCCGTCGGCATCACCATCGCCGTCGACCATGAACGCCTAGCTCTGCTGGCCACATCCTTTGGTGCCCACGTGCAACGGACCGACCCGCTGGCCGCCTCAGGCACCGACCGCGTGGCCGAAGTCGCCCGGGCACGCCCCGACATCGACGCCTTCATCAACGTCCAAGGGGACGAACCGGAAATCGCAGGCACCTCGATCGACCTCGCAGCTCAACTCCTCGCGTCGCACCCAGAAGCCGATGTGGCAACCCTCGCCACACCCATCCGAAATCGCCACGACTTGGAAGATCCAGCCTGCGTCAAAGTCGTCCTCGCATCCGACGGTTCGGCGTTGTACTTCAGCCGTTCGGTCATCCCGCACCCGCGCTCGTGGGACGACGCGCTGTTAACGGCAGATCCACCCAACTATCTCCAACACCTGGGACTATACGCCTACCGACGCTCGTTCTTGCTGGAACTCACCGAATTGCCGCCGAGCCCGCTCGAGCAAATCGAAAAGCTCGAGCAATTGCGATTCTTGCAAGCGGGCAAACGCATCGTGGTCGGGATCGTTCCGAGGTCACCGCGCGGCATCGACACGCGCGAAGACTACGATGCCTTCAAGGCTCGTACGCTTTCCAAAGCCTAACACCGCCATCGTGCGCATCAACGCGTTGCAGCCAGGGACTTGGGTGTCCTCACGCCAACCAGTTCGGCAGCACCCCTAGCGCTGGCAGCTCGATCCACTGCACTTTTTCGATTTGCTCGATGGACATCAACTCATCCAGAGCGGCTTGAGGCGGTCGCGAATCGAGGTTCAACACCCCGATGGCATGCCCACCGGGATGGTTCAAAGCGCGGCCGACCGACATCTGACCGATGTTGACTTGATGCCGTCCGAACACCGTTCCGACTTTGCCGATCATCCCCGGCACGTCGTAGTGGGTGAAGAACAGCATGTGTCCATCGATGTAGGCCTCCAGTCGGTAATCATCGATCGAGATCAGCCGCGGCATGTTGTTGCCGAACACCGTGACCCCAGCCTTGACGCGCTGGCCGCTACCGCTGACTTCCGCCGTGATCGACGAACTGAAGGCCCCCAGTTCGCGGTTGCGGTGCTCCTTGAGCTCGATCCCGCGTTCGCGTAGCAGCATCTCGGAGTTGATGATGTTGACTTCATCGGTCAGCGCGCGCTCGAGCAACCCAGCGCAAAACGCGGCCGACAGCAGCTTGGTATCCTTGTCGGCGACTTCGCCGCGGAAATACATCTGGCAACTGCTGACCGTTCCGGTGTGCCACTGGGCCATCAGCACTCCCAAGCGATGGGCCGCATCGAGGTACCCTCGCAACGACTCGAGCGTCTTGGGATCGAGCGAGGCCACGTTCACAGCATGCCGAATCTCGCCGGTCTTGAAGAAATTCATCAAAAGCTGAATGCCTTCGATCGCAACTTGCGTTTGCGCTTCCTCGGTGCTCGCGCCCAAGTGGGGTGTGCACACGACTCCAGGCATTCCAAACAACGGGCTCTTGGTGCAGGGCTCTTCTTCGAACACATCCAGCGCCACGCCGGCGATGATGCCTTGCTGAAGCCCCTCGACCAAAGCGGCCTCTTCGTAGATTCCGCCTCGAGCGCAATTGACCAGACGCACTCCCGGCTTGAGGGATTGCAATTGCTTGCGCCCGATCAAGTACTTGGTCTCATCGGTCAGCGGAGTGTGCACCGTCAAGTAATCGACCTTGGGCAGCATGTCCGCGACAGTGTGGGACTTGACGATGTTCATCTTGGCGGCTTGTTCATCCGACAGAAACGGATCAAACGCGATGATACGCATGCCAAAAGCTTGTCCTCGCGTTGCCACTTCGCGACCGATGCGCCCCATGCCAATCACACCGAGCGTTTTGTCGGCCAATTGCGTTCCCATGAAGGATTTTCGATCCCATTCACCGGTACAGAGCTTCTGATACGCCGGTGCGATCGACCGGGACATCGCCAGCATCATGGCAAAGGTATGTTCGGCGGTGCTGAGCGTGTTGCCGGCAGGGGTGTTCATCACCACGATCCCCAACCGCGTGGCTGCGTTCTTGTCGATGTTGTCGGTGCCGACGCCCGCCCGCACGATCGCGCGCAGCCGGCGATTGCCTTCCAGCGACTCCGCGGTGATCTTGACGCCGCTGCGAACGATAGCGCCATCGAACTCGGCGAGGGCTTGGCGCAGCGCATCCCCCTTGAGGCCGAAACGCTCTTCGTAGAGAAACTCCGAGTCCGCTCGCAACATCTCCAGCCCTTCGCTGGCGATCGGGTCGAGGACGAGGATGCGATAGGTCATAGTGTGATCCGGTTGTGAGTAAGGTGTAGGGATGCGTGCCTAGGAGCCCAAGGCCAACAGAGAGTTTGGTTCATGGGCTTTGTTCTTGGCGTCCTCGCAGTTGGATACCAGGAACCAAGATGGAACCCGCATCTAGGATTGCTTCGATGCAAAATCGTCCATGAGCTGTGCCAAGGCGAGAGCGCCTTCCATCGGCATCGCGTTGTAAATGCTCGCTCGAATGCCACCGACGCTGCGGTGCCCCTTGAGCGAATCCAGTCCTCGCCGCTTGGCCTCCGCCAAGAACTGCTCTTCCAAACTCTCGGAGGGCAGGGTGAACGTCACGTTCATCAACGAGCGGCAATCGGTGCGCGCATGCCCTCGGTACAAATTAGGATGCCGATCCAAGGCCGAGTACACCACCGACGCCTTCTCGCGATTGATGCGATGCATGGCGTCCAGCCCCCCGATGGTCTCTTCGAGCCACTCGGTAACCAACCCCAAGGTGTAGATGGCAAAGGTGGGGGGCGTGTTCCACATCGAATCCTCGGCCGCATGATTGCGATAGCTCAAATACCCCGGCAATTGCTCCTCGGATCGCTCGAGAAGATCCTTGCGAATGATGACCACGGTCACCCCAGCTGGCCCTGCATTCTTTTGGGCACAGGCATAGATCAGTCCGTACTTAGAAACGTCTAGCGGGCGGTACAGGAAATCCGATGAACAATCGCAGACGACTGGGCATTTCGCATCCAAGTCGCTTTGAAATTGGATGCCCTGGATGGTTTCGTTGCTCGTCCAATGCACGTAGGCAGCATCTTCGGGAATCGCCAGATCGCTCCATGCAGGCAACTCCGAGTACCCCGTGGATGCTCCATCGTAAGCGACTGCGATCTTGCCCTCTTTCTTGGCTTCCCCCAGCGCGTACTTGCCCCAGGAGCCGGTCAGAATGTAATGGGCAGCGGTGGCGCGACCGCGCAACAGATTCATCGGAACCATCGAGAACTGCAGCCGCGCGCCCCCTTGCATGAACAAGACTTCATGCGAATCGGGCACCTTGAGCAATCGAATCAGCCGCTGTTTGGCCGCTTCTTGAATCGCGATAAACGGCTTGCTGCGGTGCGAAATCTCCAAAATCGAAGCACCGCACCCCGGCAAACAGAGCATCTCATCCCGGATGCGTTCCAGGACCGGAACAGGCAATACGGCAGGCCCAGCGGAGAAGTTATACAGGCGTTTTTCCATGAGTCTCGACAGCTTTCAGAGAATGATTCCAATCGCCAAAATTCTACGCCAATCATGCAATCGCGAAAGGACGGCTCAAGCGAAACTGCAGAACGGCGTACCGGCTCCGCGTTCTAGCCTGCATGCAAGACAGCCACGCCCCGTGAAAAGTTCTGGGGGCGCCGCGTTCGTCGAGTTCCATCACTTAAACAGATCCGGGTACTTCCAAATCAGCACGCGGTAAGGCCATGGATGCGTCCACGGATTGGTCCATGGAATCGTTGCCGAAACAACCCCGATCGTCAGCGCGATCAGCACCAGCACCCGAAACACTTTGCGCTGCGAACTCCATTGCACGGCAGGAGCCGCCAGGATTAGCCAAGCTGGAATTAGCCAAAACAGCCATCGAAAACCGCTCGAGACACCGGCATAGTTGCGGTCGACTTGATCGCGCGTGGCGTAAAACACGGTACAAGCCAATGTGACGGCCAACAGGGCAGCCGCCACGCCGCGTTCGCTGAGCAACCAATCTTTCCATCCTGCCCCCAAGTGCGAGACACCCGGATCTGCTTCGGGCTGGAGCGATCGCTTGCCGCTGCGCATCCACATCCCTGCGCCGACCAAGCTCCACAACCATAATGGCGTCAGCGAGAATACGCCGTGATGCCCAATCAGAAAATGGATCGTGTACCAAACCGGTTCGGGCTCGCCGATGTCGACCCCTTTCTTGTTGCCCGGCAGCCAATACGAGTTCGGATAGTCGTACCAATCATCCCACTCATAAGCCACCCAACCGCGTTCGGTCCTCTTGAGGGCCAAGCGAAATCCATTGGAAGGCTCGATCAGTTGCTTGATCCCATCCAAACGGGCCGGTGCGATGGTCGCATTCTCGGTAAGCGGATATCGCTCGCCGAGTATCTTCACCATTTCGCGCACGTCCGGCAGCGCTTCCTCGTCGGCATCGGCGGCTCCCGTTGTTGCCACCAATCCGATCTCAGGTCCCAAGCCGCGGTGCGAATACGGTGGCCGCCAATCGCCATGCGCCCAAAGGTTGGTCAGCAAAAAGGCAGCAGCCACCATCCCGCCTCCAACCCCAAATCCGACCAGCCATCGCTTCCAATCGACCCAGAGCAGAATCAATGCGATGGCAGCAGCCCAAGCCAGCGCCGGCAACTCGCAAGCCACAGTCATCGCAGCGCTCACCCCCAAGCTCAGCCATTCCCCCCATCCGGTGCAGAATCCTGCTCTGGCATTGCGCAGAATCTGCAGAACCAACACCAAGCTGATGGTGAAGAATATCGCACCGTGCAAATGGTTGTTGAGCGTCACCGCAAAGGTCGTCATGAACGATCCCCATATCGATGCTTGCAACAACATCAATCGCGTCCAAGCGTTGTACACGTTGGACTCGAGCCAGCGATGAAACCAACACCACCACAAGGCGAGAGGCACGAGATTCACAACGACCAGCAGCCATCGCCCGATCAAGAACGGCTCTTCCGTAAGCTTGCTCCCCGCGATCCACGTCAACGGCTTGCACACGGCGGCGAGCATCAAC
The DNA here is from genome assembly GCA_046318495.1 of Pirellula sp. Lineage (GTDB taxonomy): Bacteria > Planctomycetota > Planctomycetia > Pirellulales > Pirellulaceae > JBKCUI01. Next base: position 27,839 of record JBKCUI010000210.1, read on the forward strand.
GTCAGCAACGGTGGCTTGCTCGAGTAGCTGTGCTCAACACCGTCCGGGCCGCGATGCTTGACCATATCGATGGAGTACCAAATCCTCGATTTCCCCTTGCTGTCGAGCTTTTCCTGGACGCGGTCGATCTCCCAAATTCCATCTTCTGTTAGCGCCGCGATCGCGCACCATCGGCTGCGATCGTTGGCGCTCAAGAACGGCAGTTCCCCGTGCGGTGCTGCCACGCCGAGAATGCGAGCCAACTGCATGGCCGTCGCGATGAGAATGAACAACCAGCCGAGGAATCTCGTATCCAAACGCGGGGTTGCAGGATCGATGGATGGCATGTGCATTAAGTTCCATGCGTGGGAGTTGAGGAAACGCAATGGGTACGCTCGGCGATGGAGTACGGCAATTGTCGACCGGAGCGATTGGCCACAATCATCTCGGCCAACATCCCCATCCCAAACAGTTGTACTCCGACGAGGATCATGAAGCACGCGATGCACCACAAAACGATTTCGTGCAAATGGACGACGTTGGACTGGGTACCCAAACGACTCCATCCCCATGCTGCCGCGAGCAAAAAGATCAACGACAATCCGACCGCTCCGACCAATGCCCCGGCGCCTCCGAGCACATGGTGGGGCCGATAACGGTAGCGAGTTAGGAACCAAACTGTGATCAAGTCCATGAAGCCTTTTGGTATCCGAGACCAACCATACTTGGACGAACCGTGGACGCGGGGGTGGTGGACGACGGGTATCTCGGTTACTCGAAACCCACGTGCAGCAGCCAGCACTGGCAAAAAGCGATGCATTTCCCCGTACACATCCAACTCCGCGAGCACCTCGTGGCGATAGGCTTTGAGCCCGCAATTGAAATCGTGGAGGGGCAACCCCGAAACGCGTCGCAGCAACGCATTGAACACCTTCGACGGCCAGCGTTTGTGCCACGGATCGTGGCGATCGCGTTTCCAGCCGCTAACCAAATCGGCCCCTTCGTCGAGCTTTTGCAATAGCTTTGGAATTTCGCGCGGATCGTCTTGCAGATCGGCATCGATGGTCACGACCCGCTCCCCCTGGGCCGATGCGAACCCGGCCGCCAATGCTGCCGCTTTCCCAAAGTTGCGACGGAATCGAATGCCTCGCACTGCAGAATGACGCCGCGACAGCTCTTGAATGACTTGCCACGATCCGTCGCTGGAGCCATCGTCCACCAACAGAATCTCCCATTCACCAGCGGACATGCCGTCGCGTACCGCCAGCATCTGACCGACCAGTTCGGCAAGCGATTCTTGTTCGTTCCACAGCGGGACAATGACCGTCAGCATCTTGACTTAGGCTCGGATTCGGGGAGTCCAGGCGAGAACGAGAATTCGCACAATGTGAAACAGCGCCACCCCGCTCAGGATACCACAACTGTCGCACAGAAAATCCAGCCAATCCGAGTGCCGATAGACGAACTGTTGCGTCCATTCATCGATGCCACTCCAGACCACCCCGAAGGCGAGTGCAAGGCAACCGGATCGCCACGCGTCCTCCAGCCACGTCCATAATGCCCATGCCAACAAAAAACCTAGCACACCGAAAACGACGTAGTGGATCGACTTATCACTGACATGCAGCCTAGCCATGTCCGCCGCATCGATGTAGCGGGGGGGCAAGTGCGTAGCGATGGTCTGGACCAACCACGCCACAAGAAACGTACCCCATGCAATCAACTTCCGGCGAGCAGCATTCATCATGGGGTCAAGGGGTGGCGGCCACGAGGTCCAGGAACGAAAAGAGCGAAAGGCTGACTGCAGACTTTCGCTCCTGACGTTTAGAGTTGTACACCGTCGCTCGGACGGAGGGAACCGGGGCAGCAGCCGTCTCAACGCGTTCGACGCCCGATGCACAAGGTTCCTCTACAAAATCAATCCCACCACCATTGACCTTCTTTGAGGTCAGCAGGTGCCGCCATGCGGCTGTTTTCCGAATCGATCGACTCGTCGACCGAAGTGTTTTCGTCGCGTACCAGTTTGCGAGCTGCGATGTGCACGCCACCACCGATCGGGGTAACCAGTTGTCCGTTCTTCCAAACTGCATTGACTGCAGATTCAACTTGGGTGATCGTGGGGTTGCTGGTAACGCTCAACTTGCCCTCGTTGGCGAACACGCCCAGATTCCAGCCGGACTTGTTGTACAAATCCTTTTCTTGGATGAACGCAGCCGCGATGCTCATATCGAACAGCGAACGCAACTCGCTGAAGACAGGGATCGCTTCGCCCAGGGCTTCGAACTTCTCGGTAAATTCCTTGGTGAATCCTTGCGAAGCGGCATCGCCGGCTCCACCCCCTCGGGTGCGTTGACCGTTCTTGGCAACGAACTCCTTTTCACCGGTCAGCTTGACACCGCGGCCCTTGATTCGCAGCGCTGTCCCGTCTGGATTGACGGCCACCGAGCTGTAGTCGGCTTCGAAGTACCAACGCTGCAACGCATTGGCGTTGGCCCCTGCCTGAGTGCGTTGAATCCAAGTGGTCATCGGGATCATGGGATTCTCGAGACCGATACCGATGAGCTTCATGCGGTAATCGGCTTCTACCAAGATCTGTGCGAAGTGCGTGTCGCGAGGAACCCCACGGATCGACACCGTTTGGTATCCCAAGGTCTGCTTCATACCCATCATGAGTTCTTGAACGTTGACGCGATCCGCCTGTCCGGCGAATTGCGAATGGTAGCGCTGCATGCGCTTGATGCCTTCCTGGGTCGGATCGATCGAGCAACCGATCGACTGCGTCGCTTCTTGGCCGGGTCCAAAGGTTCGCAAGGCAACGATCAGATCGACCAATCGCAACACCGACTTGCCAGACTTGATTCCAACCCAGCGGTTGTCGGCCGTCACGTGCACTTTCTCGGCCGGACCGGCGATCACGATGTCGTTGGATTCAGGCAGGAAAAAGACGTACTCAATACGGGTCAATCCGGCCAATGCCAACGCTTCGTCGTCGACTTGACGGTCCTGGTCGAGGTACTCGGCAACATGCTTCTCCAGACGATTGAGCGAGATCTTTCGCATGGGGGATGCAACTGCAGCGCGAGGCCCCAAGCTTTGCAGCGTAGCCATCCGCTGTTCAAAGACGAGACGAGCATCGATTTCCGCCACGCGAAGTACCCCGGTAGCATCGATCTCAACCCCGGCCACGCCCGTGTTGATGTTGACGTTGTTGCCGTTGGCGTTGTTGTTATTGTTGTTCCCATTGTCTTGAGCGACGCCTAACGAGGCGAATACCGCCAACGCTGCGGGTGCAACGAGGATCTGCTTGAACTTGCGAACATGATGAATGGACAGCATCGGTAAACGCCTTGAAAAGCGATCTTGAAACGGAATCGATTGCATGGGGAACGGGCCGGGAACCGGGACAGACTCCACCGAGCCTTCCGAGATTCCACGCTCTTCAAGAATAGTTGCTGACTCGCGGCATATCAACAACTTGCGAAAAATGGGCAGTTTAGAAGCGAGGGATTCCTCCGAATAGTCCGGAAATTCCGGAGAATTCGGCCGATTGCCTCAAGATAGCTTGACGTCGCCGAAGGGCGCACGCTATTCCCTGCTGGTACGGACGCACGCTAGGAAGCTCGCAAGGGGAGGCTGCTCTCGGTCCGCGCGACCGTCGCGGACAGAAAAAGACTTTTTTTGCTCGACTCCCGACAAAGCTACCCGTTACCCCCTACTTCTCGTTTGGCCGCTCCGGTGCGGAAACGTGAGATCAAGCGCAGGATGCGAAACCTCAACCGCCTACACACCAACCCGATTCGCTTGCTCCTGGCTTGCTGGGCATGGTTGTGCATGTGGACGGTCGGCGAGGCGCAAACCACGATGCCGCTGCCTTCCACCGGGGCACCGCCAGGCGTCTACCCAACCTATCCCCCCGTCGGAACGACCTTACCCCCCTCCGCCGCGATTCCAACGTATCCGCCGACCTCTCCCTACGGCGCCTACCCGCCCACCTTTCGCCCCAGCACCGCCCCCACCAACGGCTTCGAGTCGGCCTACAACTCTTGGGTCAATTGGATCAACGGTACCCCAACCGGCTACACCAACATGACCCAGCCCCCGACCATGCCGACCGGTTTCGGGCAACCCATGACCGCTACCCCGGGCTACCCCGGCGCGTACTCGGCAACTCCGGCGATGACTCCCTATGGCGCAGCCAACCCGTACGGCGCCTACCCAACATCGGTCTACCCGAATAGCTTCCCACCCGTCATCTATCCAAACGGCGCACAACCCACCCCCTACGGATATCCGCCCGGTACCTCACCCTCCAGTACATGGTGGTACAACACCAGCAGCACTATCCAAACCCAAGCGCAAGAAACCATGCGGTTGTGCCAAGGAACCCGCTTTCGCTACACGTACTTGCCCGGCAACAGCGACTTTAGCCATATCACCACCGACGAAGTCGCCAGCAACGATGCCGAAGTCTCCGTCGTGTTCGCATTCCCCAAGTGCTTCGGTTGCTCGCAGCCCTTTTACTTGATGCCGACCTACGTGCAAACGCTCTGGTCCGGTCCGGTCACCCCCGACCCGTACATCGTCGATGGACAAGAGTACCCTGGCCCGCAATTGCCCCCGAACGCATTTGCCGCCTATCTAGACAGTTCGATGGAATCGGATCCAAAACAAACCTTTGGCGGCGAATTTGGACTGCGAATCGGCGTCTTCAGTGCCTTCAATGCCATCAGCAATCAGAGCATTCGCATCCAAGGCAAAGCCCTCGCGCGGTTGCGATGCACTCCCAACTCCACCCTAAGAGGTGGAATCTACTATTTGGATCGAAACCAAATCAAAATGCTACCGGCCCTCGGCGTTCTGTGGGTCCCCAACCAAGACACGCGCTGGGACATTTTCTTCCCCGAACCCAAACTGTCACACTACCTGACGACTTGCGGAAGCGCCGATGTTTGGTGGTACCTGACGGCATACTACGGCGGCGGTACTTGGACGATCGAACAGCTCGACGGTAGCAACGACAGCATCGACATCAACGACATCCGCGTCTTGGCCGGTTTCGAAACGGGCCGCAACGATCTGCTGCGACAAGGCTTCCGCAGTTTCTTCTTCGAAGTCGGCTACGCCTTCAATCGCGAGCTGGTCTACCGCTACAACACGCCTGCCTCCGAGGATCTGCAAGACTCTTGGGTCTTCCGGGCTGGCTTTGGATACTGATCGCGAATTCGATTGCAACTGGTCTCCCTCGCACCCATCAGGTTACGACGGATCCATTTAGATGATCGCATCGATCGGCTTGCCGTGATCGATCTCGAGTCGCTTCCTCCCCGGGACTTCCATGCGCCGCGAATCGAGCCCCATCTGCTTGAGAATCGTGGCATGGATGTCGGTCACATAATGCCGATCCTCCACTGCATGGAACCCGATCTCGTCGGTCGCGCCATGCACGATGCCCCCTCGAATCCCTCCCCCCGCCATCCATACCGAGAAGCCATAGATGTGGTGATCGCGACCATCGGAGCCTTGCGTCCCCGGCGTCCGACCGAACTCGCTGGCGAACAATACGATGGTGGACTCCAACAGACCTCGCTGCTTGAGGTCTTTGAGCAATCCTGCGATCGGACGATCGACCGCCTTGAAGTTGGTTTCGTGATTCCCTTTGAGCCCACCGTGCGCATCCCATGCGCCCGCCCCCCCTGCACCATGCTGAACTTGAATGAACTGCACTCCCCGCTCGACCAATCGTCGCGCGGCCAACATCTGCATTCCAAAGGCCTTCGTCTCCGGCTGATCCAATCCATACAGCGCCTGGGTCGCCTCGGTCTCGGTGGCAAAGTCCAAGACCTCCGGGATGGAGGATTGCATGCGAAAGGCTAATTCATAAGAGCGGATGCGAGCCGCCATCGCTGCATCGTCCGGATACTCGATGGCTCGCAAACCATTCAGCTCTCGCACCAAATCGAATCCGACCTTTTGATCCACCGCATCCCAGCCTGCAGGCCGCGCGCCAAAGTCGAGCGGTTGATTTGGATCGATCCGCAACGGCACCGCATCGTGCTCCGGACCCAGGTAATGACCATCCTTGGCGTTCCAGTACTCGCGATTGCCGATCGAGATGAACGAAGGCAAATTGTCGTTGGACGAGCCAAGCCCATAGTGAACCCAAGCCCCCAACGTCGGGAACTCGCCATCGAGCATATGCCGGCCGGAATGGAATTGCGTTTGCGCACCGTGGTTATCGTCGGTCGTCCACATCGAACGGATCACCGCCAAATCATCGGCGCAACTGCCGATGTGCGGCACCCAATCGCTCATCTCATTCCCCGACTCACCGTACTTGCGAGTGCCGACTTGCATGGGATAGAGCAGATTGCGCTGCTGACCATTGGCGTCGTTGACTACAGTCACCCGAGCCAGCTTGAGCTTTTCGGGACTTTGCACATCCGCGTACGGAGTCTCTTGAATCGACTTTCCAGCGAACTCGTTGAGCTTCGGCTTGGGATCGAACGACTCCATGTGCGATACGCCGCCGTTCATGAACAGCCAAATCACGCTCTTGGCCTTCGCAGGAAACTGAGGACCTGGCGATGGCCGAGCCCCATGCGCCGAGGGCTCCTCCCCGCGCACGATCCCGTCTCGCGCCAACATCGCCGACAATGCCAAACCGGTGAACCCCATCCCCAAATCCGCAAGGAACGCGCGCCGCTTCGGGAGAACGATTCTGTTTCTATCTGACATCGATGGCATCCTCTATCGAATCGTGACGAAGTCGTTGTGATTGAAAAGCGCTCGGACCAAACCTTGTCGCGCAAACGCCCGAGCATCGGCGGACCGCGCGCTTGCCGAAGCTCGCCACTGCCCCATCGCTCGCATCATGGCTTGCTGCTCCAACTCCCCAGGCCGCGTTCCGAGGATGCGAGTGAAGGCAAGCGTTGCGAACTCTGCATCGGACATGTCGGAACGCGATTCGGTCCACTGACGAACCGTTCCCTCGGTACACGTTTGCACCAACGGACTGTTCTCCAAAGCCAACGCTTGCTGAGGCACGATGCTCTCCGCTCGCCGATAGCAGTCCAACACGTTCGCATCGTCGAACATCGAAAGAAATTTGTGGTGCTCATTGTGCGACTGAAAGAAGTAAAGGCTACGGCGGCGCGAGCCTTCGTCCTGCGTGGGCACCGACGGCCCGCCCCACGTCAAGTCGAGCGTTCCCGCCAAGTACAACAAACTGTCCCGAACGACCTGAGCCTCCATCCTCTGCGTCGGACGTCGCCACAAGAATCGATTGTCGGGATCGTTGGCGAGATTCGCAGGCGGTGCATCGGCGATCGAGGAAGATATCCGGTAAGCCCGAGAGGTCACGATCAACCGATGCAAGTGCTTCATGCTCCAGCCGCTCTCCATGAACTCGACGGCCAAGTAATCCAGCAACTCGGGATGCGTGGGAGGCGTCCCTTTGCGCCCAAAGTCAAAAACGGTCGGAACCAGCGGTTGGCCAAAGTGACGCATCCAAATGTGGTTGACCGCCACGCGGGCCGTAAGCGGATTGCGACGGTCCGTCAGCCAAGCCGCAAACGCGCTGCGGCGTCCCGTGCTGGCAACAGGAAACGGCTTGACGCGAGACTCCTCCGACTCCAAATTCGATTCGAGCGACTTCTCGCTTCCGCGGAGCGACCGATACGCATCCCCCGGTGCAGCCAGTTGTTTCAAAGACGCTTCGACAGCAGCATCGGCCGCCTTGAGTTTCTCGATCAATGCAGGTTGCTGATCCGCCGGCCCACTGGCTAAAGCGGCTTGCGATTGCGATTGCTTCCAAAGGGCATCGGCGAGTTGAGCTTGGCGTTCCGAAATCACCGCAGCGCGAACACGTTCCGCGAGATCGGCAGGGGGCGGCGTTTGATGCCGGGCTAGATCGGCGGCGTATCGCGGCTCGATCGATCTGGCCTCGGCCGTTGCGGCTTCCCATTCCAACTGCGCGGCGCGATGCGAGTGACGCAGGGACTCGAGTTTCGCCAGCGAGGCCGTGGCATCCGCTGCGGTGACATCGGCCCCTTGGGGAACCGCCTCCGCTGCCGTGGCGGCAAGCCACTGCGCGTGCAACGCATCCCATCGCTCCTTGGCAGCACGAACGCGCGCCTGAGCTGCCGCCAAATAGGAATCGCGGATCTCGGGCAACAATCCCGGTTCACGAGCGTGGACTGGCAATGCCACTTCGCGCACTTCCCACGGCAACGCTCCTAGAAAACCTGGCATTCCCGGAGGGATCGCTCGGGATTTGTCCGGATTGCGATCGTCTCCTCGACGATGCAAAAAGGTCTCGACTTGTAAATTGCAATCGAAGGCCCTGGGAATGCCATCGCGCTGGATGTCGATTTGTCCCGGCACGCGATCGATGCGAACTTGATAGGGCTCAAAGATCGCCCGCATGCGGTAGTAGTCTTCTTGGGTCCACGGATCGTATGTGTGATCGTGACACTTGGCGCAATTGAACGTCATCCCGAGCATGGACTTGGAGGTGTGCTCGATGGTTTCGTCGAGCCACGACGTCCGGTTGAACTTGAAGTACTGTCGAGCCAGATAGCCGGTGGCTCGCAGACGACTGCGATCAGTAGGATACAACTCGTCGGCTGCAAGCATCTCGCGAAGCATCTGATCGTATCCACGATCTTCGTCTAGGGATTCCAAAATCCAATCGCGCCAATGCCACATGTGCTTGTGCGAATTGCGGACCTCTTCGCCCAATCCCCACCAGTCGCTATAACGCCACAGATCCATCCAATGGCGTGCCCATCGCTCCGCGTGCCTCGGACTTTGCAGCAGCCGATCGACGATCACCTCATACGCCTCCGGCGCATCGGATTGTTCGTAGGCCTCAATCTCTTCCGGCGTCGGAGGCAATCCGATCAAATCGAGGCTGATACGTCGCAGAACGATCGCCTTGCTGGCTAACGGCAGCGGCTGAAGCGATCGCTTCTCATGCTCGACCGCCAGGAACGCATCGATGGGGTGCTCGCGCCAATCCGGATTGTTAGGAAGCGGAACCGGTGGCCGAACCGGAGGCTTAAAAGCCCAATGCTCGCGCGGGTCGCGCTCTTCGGTTTCATCCTCAGGCGCCGGGGCACCCGCTGCAATCCATGCCGCGATCGACTCGATCTGCAATGCGTTGAGGGGCTCCCCTTCGGGAGGCATCCGCATGTCTGGGTCGGTGCTCTGGACGCGCGCCAGGAGCGCACTCGCTGCAGCATCCCCTGGCGTGAGAATCGGATTGCCGTTGGCGCCTGCCAGTGCACGTTGGGCGGTATCGAGGCGCAGTCCCGCTTCTTGCTTGAGGGCACCGTGGCAAGCGATGCAGCGCTCGTGCAGCACGGGGCGAATGCTCTCTTCATAGCGGCGCAGGGCAGCTTGCCGTTGTGCGGCCGGGTCTTGCGCAACCAAGGGACGCCCCCCAAGCATGACGAAGGCGACCAGCCCCCAGACCAGCAGCAACCGCCAATAGGTCGGCAGCACAGAGACATCTATTCGGCAATGCGGAGTCGCATGCATCCGTGGATCGAACATCGCTTGCATAACCCAGAGGGAAAGATCGGTAGCCTCAGAGAGAGCGCAGCCGACGGGGAGGGAATGGAGGGAGGGGAAGGGTAGGGGATGCGTTTCGCCTAACCACTCATTATCGCAGCGCCAGAGCAGCCATGCAACGCAACTCCCACAAGGGGCGATTCCGTACGACCGCATGACCGAAGGCTTTGGCTTTCAACTGGTTTTTGGCTCGCCATTTGCTCCACTTGATTCAGCATCCGGCGATCCGCCGCAATGGTGGAATTCCTAGCTCTTTGGCCTCCTTGCGCCTAGAAAACGATACCGGAATGCGAATTAACTGGGCATGTCGCGTCCGTAGAGGGCTGCGCTTTTGGGCAATCGCGCCCGAGGGACTTGGTTCGCTCGAACTTTCCACTGGATTTTCTGACTGCAATCCAGGTACAACTATCGCCATCTACCGCCCGTGAAACATGCATCAATCTAGTCAATGGGATCCTCCTGCGATGAGCAGCGAATCTGCGTCGAGCCGCGCTGACGACCCGCTTTCGATCGGACAATACGACACGAAGGGCTTCTACGACGAGATGTTCATTGAGACGGGCCGTTCGCGGCCCGGAGTCGAATTCTTGGTCGATAGACTCGAAAGCCTGCCTCTTGGCGAACTGCAGCGTCGGCAGCGGGCCGCCGACCACGAACTGCTCAACATGGGAATCACCTTCAACGTCTATGGCCATGCGGCTGGGACCGAGAAGATCTGGCCGTTCGATTTGATCCCGCGGGTCATGCTCGAGCAAGAATGGCGATACGTCGAGTCGGGCCTGAAACAGCGCATCCGCGCATTGAACATGTTCATCGACGACATGTACCACGACCAAAACATCATCCGCGATGGGGTCATGCCCGAGTACATGATCTCCTCGAGCAAAGGCTACCTCAAGCAACTCCAAGGGATGAATCCCTCCCGAGGAATCTGGTGCCATATCACCGGTACCGATTTGGTCCGGGCTGGCGATGGACAAATCTATGTCCTCGAAGACAACTTGCGATGCCCCTCGGGAGTGTCCTACGTCATCGAGAACCGCGAAGTCATGAAGCGGACCTTTCCTCAACTGTTCGAAGGCCGCAACATCCTCCCGGTCGAGACCTATCCCGAGCAGTTGCTCAAGATGCTGCAATACGTAGCCCCGACCACAGCCAGAGAGCCCAACGTGGTGGTCCTCACCCCAGGCATCTACAACTCGGCCTACTTTGAGCATTGCTTCCTGGCGCAGCAAATGGGTGTCGAACTCGTCCAAGGCCCCGACTTGGTCGTCAAAGATGGCTATGTCAACATGCGCACGACCAAAGGTCTGCGGCGCGTCGATGTCATCTATCGCCGGGTCGACGACGACTTCCTCGATCCCGACGTGCTTCGCCCCGATTCGTGCTTGGGCGTGCGTGGATTGATGGACGTCTATCGCGCGGGCCGCGTGGCGCTGGTGAATGCTCCAGGTACCGGCGTGGCGGACGACAAAGCGGTCTACGCGTACGTGCCGCAAATGATCCATTACTACCTCCAAGAGCCGATGATCTTGCCCAACGTCCCGACCTACATGTGCGCGGACGAGGAACAGCGCCAATACGTGCTCGACAACATGCACGAATTGGTGATCAAACCCGCCAACGAGTCGGGCGGGTACGGCATTCTGCTGGGCCCGCGAGCGACCCAAGAACAAATCGACAAGTACCGACAACAGATCGTCGCCAACCCTCGAAACTATGTCGCGCAACCGATGTTGGCCCTGTCGACCGTGCCAACCTTGTGCGGCGACTCCCTCGAAGGCCGCCACGTGGACCTCCGCCCATATATCCTCTACGGGGAAGACATCTACATCGTCCCAGGTGGATTGACGCGAGTGGCCCTGGTCAAGGGCTCGCTGGTGGTGAACTCGTCCCAAGGGGGCGGCAGCAAAGACACGTGGGTTCTGCGAGACGAAGCCTAAGACTCTTCCCAAGAGGACGATTGCAACCATGCTTTCTCGAGTAGCAGATTCCATTTTCTGGATGCGGCGTTACACCGAACGGGCCGAAAACGTTGCCCGTTTCATCGATGTGACACTGAACTTGACGCTTGGACTCGGCGACCAGCGCGAACACCAATGGGAAGCCCTCGTCTACACGACCGGCGATGATGCCCTGTTCTTCGAGCAGTACCAACACGTCTCGCAAGAAAACGTCATCCGCTTCCTAACCTTCGACGAAGCCAATCCCAACTCGATCTTGTCGTGCTTGCAATACGCCCGCGAAAACGCTCGGCAAAGCCGCGAAATGCTCAGCAGTCAGATGTGGGAGGAACTCAATAAGTTCTATTTGTTCGTGCGCGACAGCCGCAACGACCAGCGGGCTATCGACTCGCCATTCGATTTCTTCACCAAGATCCGCCAATTCGGTTTTCTCATCGACGGCGTGGTCTCAGGGACGATGTCCCACGGCGAAGCCTGGAACTTCGGACGCCTGGGCGCGATGCTCGAACGGGCAGACAAAACCTCTCGCATCCTGGATGTGAAGTACTTCCTGCTGCTGCCCAACGTCAGCGATGTGGGGACGTCGATCGACATCAGCCAATGGGGCATGCTGCTGCGAAGCGCCAGCGCATTGGAAATGTACCGCCGCCGCTTCGGCCGCC
>JBKCUI010000211.1:0-3420 GCA_046318495.1 Pirellula sp.
GATTGCTCCACAAGATTTGCAACCGCTCCGGAATCTCCGTCACCCTCGCGCCCGCCCACGACGCGGAGCAAATCCAACGCGCCATCCGCCCCGAAACGCGCATGATCTGGGTCGAGACCATCGGCAACCCGCTGATGACTATCCCCGATCTACCCGCCATCGCCTCCATCGCGAAATCTGCGAATGCGCTCCTGGGGGTCGATAGCACCTTCGTTCCACCCAGCATCCTGCGCCCGCTCGAACTGGGTGCGGATATCGTCATGCATTCGGCAACCAAGTACCTGGGAGGACACAGCGACTGCCTTGCAGGCGTGCTGGCGGCCAAAGATCCAGAATTGCACCGCAAACTGTACTTCACGCAGAACGCCACCGGAGCTGTGCTCGGAGGCTTCGAGTCGTTCCTTCTCCACCGCGGCATCAAAACGCTCGATCTTCGCATGCGCGAACAGTGCCGCTCAGCACTCCAAATCGCCCGCTGGCTCGAACAACATCCCAACGTGCGACGCGTCCTGTACCCAGGCCTGCCCAGCCATCCCCAACACGCCCGCGCTCGCCAAACCTTCGGTGAGCAATTCGGCGCCATGATCTCCTTTGAGGTCGATGGGGATCTGCAAAAAACTAAACGCATTTGCAGCTCGACGAAGCTGTTTGGATTGGCGGTCAGCTTGGGGGCCGTCGAATCCCTCATCGAACAGCCCGCCACCATGTCCCACGCAAGCTACGATCCCGCCGCCAGGGCCGCTGCCGGCATCGCCGACTCGTTGATCCGAATCTCGATCGGACTCGAAGACACCGAGGATCTGTTCCAAGACCTCGACCAAGCTCTCCGCAGTTAAGCGCCCCTGGCCAACGCCAACTTGCGTCGCGCAACCCCTAAAACGAAAAAAGCGAGCCGTGTGGCTCGCTTTTTCCGTTTGGTCCATTCTGGTTCCGATAGTCGCTACCGGTTGATCGCGACCCCGAAGGTTAGCCCCGGCATAACCAACTGCTGATTGTTTTCGAACTGGTTGCCACCCGAGGACAGCGTTGCTCCCCGCCAAACCCCTTGTCCGAAGTACACCAACTGGAAGCCGACGCGGAGGTCCAAGTACTGTGTCGCTCGGAAAGCACCTTCGGTTCGCAAGTCGAATCCGACAGGAGTCGCATTGTCCTTACGCGAGGTGAAGGTGGTTCCGGTATGGTCACCGTCAAAGGTCGGCGTGTCACCGATCGCTACAGGAGCCGCATACGTCGCCGTAGTCAGCAATCGTGTCGTTTCTTGTGTTTGGAAGGTGTGACCAGCGAAAACCTTGAAGTCCGAGGACAGCGTAAACCGGCGATAGTGCTTGAAGTATCGAAAGCCGATCTGCCCGAGGATCATGTTGTTGCGAGTGAACACCATGTCGTTGAGCAACACTTCGCCCTGACCCGTGATCGTGGTCGGATCGGCCGGGTCGAAGATGTCAAAGACTCCGTAGTTGTCGCTGCGAGCAGTATCTTTGAATTGAACATAACGCAAACCGATTAGCGGCTCCAGAATCCCACCGTAGCGATAGGGTGCCAACCGCCACGTTTTGTTAGCTTCGAAGCTGTCGAGGTTCCCGACGTTGACGCTGTCCTGGACTTGGTAGGTCCGCTGCAACGTGTAGGGATCGTTTCCGAGCACCAATGGCAAGAACGGATCGGTCAGATCGTTGTCGTCGTCATCGGTGATGCCGTTCAGACGCAACTGTTGGTAGCCATTGTAAATGTTTGGCCCAGTCACGACCTGATAGGAGAAGGACCACCCGCTCTCTTGGCGGTTCATCCAGCCAAAATCCCAGCGGTTACCCCAAGTTCCATCGATGATGTAACTGGATCCGGAATTCTCAGGTCGACTCACGCCGGTATATACCCGGTCATAGGTCAGGTAGAACCCGTATGGAGATCGCTGGCGAGCGGTCAAGTCCTCGAGGTCTTGTAGTTGTACTGGAGCGAACAGTTGCCAATCTGGATCGAAGTCCATCGGCTCCGAGAACGGATGGTAGCCACTGTCGGCGAATCCCAGCTGGCCAGCCATCACGGCTGCTGCTAATACAAACGCTCGCAAAGTTCGTTGCAAAATGGACATAGTCGATTTCCCACCGTTCCTCAAAGTTCACGCGCTGCCATGTCACGGCTCGACAAGGCGCACTAGATCGGTTTGTGCTGCTAGTATCGGAACGGCGGGCAGTTGATATTGAGTCGGTTTAGGTAAAGCGTATCGAAAAATCGGGTAGGTTCTCTCCTAACGCTTGGTCATGATTTGACAGCATTGCAGCCGGAATATTCCGCATATTCGCTATCTTCTCCAGGCAACTGGAATGATCGCTCAGAACCCTTCTATTAAGGCGATTTCCCTTGCTGCTACACTACCGTGACGACCGAGCGTTCTGCACGATCCCTTAGCAATTCGGCACCTGAGAATATTCCAACGATGACTCCCACCGATTTTGATTCTAGCCCCGTTCCAGCAACTCGGCGAACTCCACTGCCAGCCGATGCCAGAGCAACTCAAGGAATGTGGCTACTGATTGGTTCTCTAGCGGTTTTCTTCGTATCGAGCATCTTGCTGTACGTGGTCTATATTGCCATGAGAGTCCAATCCGAGCATGCGATCACCCAAAAAATGATCCTTCCATGGAGCTTCATTCCCTCGACGATCCTGCTCGTGGGTGTTTCGGTCTGCTTAGAGCTAGCATATCGCGCCGCCTGTCGCGATAAACTAGCTCGGGTCAAGCAGATGGCCATTGCCGCTTGCGCGATGGGAATCGGGTTCCTTTTCATTCAATCCGATGGTATGAAGCGATTGCTGGATGGGCTGGCCGAAGCTCAAACGAGAAACGAAAGTGCCTATGGCTATACCTTTATCTTAGTATTTCTGCATGCAGCCCATGTGGTCGGAGGGGCTATCGGTTTATGGTGGACAGCTAGAAATGCGCTATCGAACCGCTACGACCATGAGAGAAATATTGGGCTGAAAGTATGCTCGCTGTACTGGCACTTTTTGGATGTCGTATGGGTTTTTCTGCTAATTAGCTTCTGGATCGCCGTTGTTTTGGTCAACGCAAAGGCATCTTGATTTTTGGATCTTCGAACGGCGGTACGCTTAACATGGAAGATTGCCGAAATAGATTCCGTCACAGGATCGGCTGCAGAAAAGACCGTTGCAGATGATTTCGGAGAAATCATCGACGTTGAAAAATGAAAAACCCCTCGATGGAACTCCAATCGAGGGGTTTGTGGGTTGGATGAGCCGTCAGGCAAGGCCTGAGGCAAACTACAAATCTACTTGCTTGGCGGCGGCTTTACTGCAGGAGCCGTTGCTCCTGCGGTGTTATCCCACGCTCCACCGAGCACCTCCAGTTGACCTGGTTCGGAACACTTCTCTGGTGGAGTCACGGTCGTGCCACTGGAGCCACA
>JBKCUI010000212.1:0-6284 GCA_046318495.1 Pirellula sp.
CCCCAGAAGATCGCCATTCTCGACCATTTCGAGTACCACCAGCAGCAACAACGGCTTGTGCGGCGCCAATCCCTGTGATCGATTGACGCGCAGCTTGCCTAATGTCGCTAGCCATCGAGATTGCGAATCCACTGCCTGATGCCTTTTTCGTCTAACCGTATGCGGAGCCATTACCAAGTATAGCGATTCGGCGTTGGGCTGCCTTTCGCGAATCGTGCTTCAGAAATCCGCCAAGCCGCCTTTGCAACCCATGCCTGATCGCGATTCCATTTTCGCGCGATGGGGCGCTGCGTCGATGCCTTGCGATCGTTGGCTCGCTAGAACGGCACGAATCGGATTTGGCGAATCGAGTTCCGCTGCTGGAACGCGCTGGTGAAAAGGGGGCAGGGCAAAGGGGACCAAGAACGGGGGACGTGTGGCGGGGAGGGGCGTGCAGGGGTACCATGCAAGCGGATGGCGAGCGATGGCGGCTTGTTGAGTTGCTGAGATCGCGCGTCCACGGAAATTCATGCACCTCCCCCTGGAAACCAAACACACCACCATGAGGCCCAGCGAACCTAGCTCCAATGCCTTGCCCCCTCGCGATGCCCACCAACGCGGATTGCACCGGATCATGACCATGGGAGGCGAATACGCCACCCGCAACCATACCGTCAAACACATCCAAGGCTTGAAAGGCAAAACCGTCCTCACGGAAACCATGCCCTTCACCATCCACGAAGCCGCAGCCGCCGAACAAGCCGGTATCGATACGCTCAAAGTCAAATTCGACCCCAAAAACCCCGCTAGCGCCCAGGCCATCCGCAAAGCCGCCCCCAACACCTTCATGACCTTCTGCATCCCGCTGACCAAGGTCGCCACCGTCCAAGAAGCCGTCCGGGCAGGCTTCGACGCCATGGAAGCCGGTGCCGATGCCATCATGTGCCAATGGGGGCCAGAATTCATCCACGCCGTCTCCAGCGTCGGCATCCCCGTGCAAGCCCACGCCGGACTCGTCCCCCGCTTGAGCACCTGGACCGGCGGTCTCCGTGCCGTTGGCAAAACCATGGACGAAGCCCTCCACGTCTTCGAACAAATCCAATCCTTCGAAGCCGCCGGGGCGTGGGCCGTCGAAGTCGAAGTCGTTCCAGCCGAACTGCTCACCGAAATCTCCAAACGGACACGCTTGGTCACCTCGGCCATCGGAGCCGGAAGCGGCGGCGATATCCAATTTATGTTCGCCGAAGATATCTTGGGCAACCACGCGCCCCCCTACCCACGGCACACCAAGCAATACCGCAACCTCTTCCAAATGGAACAGAAACTCCAAGAAGAACGCGTGGCGGGATTTCGCGATTTCATTCAAGACGTCAAGAGCGGCGCATTTCCTGGGCCGGAACATGTGGTCAAAGCCCCCGAAGGACTCATCGAGCAGTTCGTCGCCGAGATCGACGGGCGCTAGAGTAGAGGGATGTAGGACGGGTCTCCAGGCCCGTCTACGCGCATCCCTAAGCCAAGACGCGTAGGTTTCACGCAGAGACATTGCGGAGTGCGGGCGGGACGCCCGCGGTCCGCGCGGTGACATGCACCGCGAATGCCTTTGGGAGCGCGGGCGTCCCGCCCGCATTCCGCGCGGAGGGGGAAACGCGTGGCTGGTTGCGAGTACCGTCCGATGGGAACAAGCCCCATCGAAACAGAGCGGTGCTAGCTACGGGTCAGTACCGGAAGCTGATTGAGCCCCCCGGCAAAACCTACGTTGGCCCGACCGCTGTCATGGTTTCCATCGCTCCGGATTCGAGGATTTCGATTCCCTCATTGGGCAATGCGTCCCAATGGGCTCCGCAATGTTCGCAAGTCTCGTTTTCAACTCGCCGTCGCCGCTGGCAAGCGTTGCACGTCTCATAGATGGCGACAGGGTAAATCGCCAGCACCGCCAGCGGCACACCGAATCCAATCAGTCCAGCGAGCATCCCCCAAAGCGCCGTTTGCCTGGAACTTAATCCGCGATACCGCGCGGCGAACACCGTCAGTGCGATGGTAACCAAGCACTGGAGCAACAGCGGCCAGTAGTCGATCGCTTGAAAGTCGGCAAACGTCTGCGAGATGGCCAAACTGCCGACGGTCAAGAGCGGAGGCAAGGCACCAAACACAACGGATGCTTCGCTCCGGATCCTTCCCAAGGAATGCAACGTTTCACGAGGTGGTGTGAACGTGTACGCGCGCGTCTTGCCAGCCGTACTGCGGGTCACATGGTATTCACGCTGCGCTAAGTTGTTCTCCAAGAATGTCCCGTTTTCCAAGAATGTCCAATTCTCGCTGTCTTGATAGTTGAGAATTGCATCCGGGTTTGCGGACGCATTGGTGGAGATCTGGAGCGTTGACTCCAGCGCGAGTGGATTCGTTTCAGCATTGGGTTTGGACGTACCGCCCTTGTAAACGCGCCAGGAATCCCCCGACCGAATGGCAACCCGGTCAAGGTTGCCAGCAAAGGGAATTGCGATCGAATCGATCGGATCCTTGATCAGGGTTGCGATGGTCCTTTTTTCCAGGTCCACTTGTTTGAAACCGTCGCTCGTCGCGATGGTCCACTGGGTCAAGCTTTGGACTGGAATCGTGACGGGGTTCGGGACACCAAAGTTGTTAATGCTTGGCGGATAGGAGTGATAGAAGTTTTGAGAAACAAGGAAACGCGGTGGTTTTCGAAAAGGCCTTCCTCGGAGTTCGTTGGGGAGCGTCACCGCGTCGGACGCGATGACATATTCCAACATCGACCCGAATCCTATGTTCCTTTGGTAAACCAACAAGTAGCCCGCTGGGTCGAAAAACACTTGACGATCACCAACCGAATGGACGATTGTTGGATCGAACTTGCTCGGGGAATCCACCAACGGTCCGAACATGAATTGGGCTGCCGGTTCAGAGAGCTCGATGTTTTCGGGTTTTGGTTCCGATGGATCCGACATCGGGAGCATCTCTAGGACTTCGCGCCCACCATCGCGGCTCACCATGGAACCGCGAACGACATAGACGGGCATCCCGGTCTTGTCGAACTCGATCGTGGGATATCGGTACGTCGTTTGGCCGATGAAGTTCAATGGCAGCAGGCCGATGGCGCCGGTAAGCAGAACGCTCGATGCCAGCAGAACCGAGACCATTGCCATCGACTTGGAACGCACCCGAGTTGGACTGACTTGGCTTGGCATCTGGATGAATGCATGACTTGCGGCGAATGCCATCAACAATACCGACAAGTACGACAGGGCGAGGATTGGCAACGCAACGTACAGGGAGGCTCCCGTCAAAACGGCCAGCGATAGAAAGCTGCCGCCGATCGCCGCGGCCAATGGCAATAGGCGTGTCCCGAACCAATGTGCTGGCCGACACGCGATGACGATGCCTGCAAAATAAAAGATGGAACCCGACACCGTCGCCAAGCACGCAGGCACGACTTGCCAAGGACTGACCGGAGCACGATGCGGACCGATGGCAGCGAGGTAAACGGCTAATGCTGCGAGTGGGATGAGCATCCCGAATCCGTACACCAACAGACCGACCAAAACGCGTGTGCGAAAGATCTGATTTTGCGCGATCGCACGATGCATCAGGAAGGCCCGCGCCGATTCGCGTTCATCCGGCAGGAACGTCACCAAACTCAGGAACGATCCATAGAGTAGGGCGGCGAACCAAGTCACCATGTGCAACTGACTGGACAATGTCGGAGCGTAGGCATCGCGCCAAACGTAAACCAGGAGCAAGCTCTGCAGGAGGATCCCCAGTGGCAGCCATCGGAAGGCATCGCGGACTTCTTTTCGTAGCAGTGCATTCATAGCATTTTTCCTTTCGTGATTTCCGCTCAATGGGTTGAGGTCGTTGGAGTATTGCTCGCCAAGAATGAATGCGAGCTTCGCGAGCGGGAAAGATATGCAATCACGCTCTCGTCGAGAGACGAGTCCCTTCGCGTCAACGAATCACCTCCGATTCGCAGCATCGCGGCTTCCGATTCCTGATCGACGTCGACCACGGCCATGGTTAGTTTTCGGCCGGTTCGATAGGCATGAATCAAGCCGGGGACGCACGGAAGCTGCCGAGGCTCATCGCTGGCGTCGCAGGTCCAAATGGAGACGCGTTCCAAGAAGTCCGAAACGGAACTGTTCACCAGAATGCGACCATCCACCATGACCAGCAGGCGATCGGTCACACGCTCGATGTCGTCTAGCAGATGGCTGCTCAGCAGCACCGTGTGGGGACCGTTTTCCATGAACTCGAGGATGGTTTCATTCAGAGCTCGCCGCGAAACGGGATCGAGCCCCAACGCGGGATCATCGAGAACCAACAGCTCCGGATCACTGCTCATCGTCAACGCGATCGATACACCGGCTCGCTGTCCACGACTGAGCGTACGAATGCGACCGGAGGGATGAATCCCAAATCGATCGATCGTGTTCTGAAATAGAGTGGGGTTCCAGTTTGGAAAGGAATCGGATTGCAACTGCTCCGACTCGCGGACCGTCATGCTACCGTAGGCGAAATGCCCTTCGATGGTGTAGCCGATGCGGGCTCGGGTGGCTGGCGTCAACTGCGTGCTGTCCACACCGAGGATCGAACAGGAGCCTCGCGTCGGAGCCAGCAACCCCATCAACATCTTGATCAAGGTCGACTTGCCTGCTCCGTTTAGTCCCAGCAAGCCCGTTACGGTTCCCGTTGGGATTTCGAACGACACTTGTCGAACCACGGGGGACGAACCAAAGTATCGAGTCAGGTTGTTAGCGGAAATCGCGATCGACGACATCGAATCGCTCCTTGGTTGTGAATGGAAAGTGAAAGAGAAGGTTCATCGCCGACCGCAGCCATCGAGTTAGTCGCTGGCTGGCTTCCAGTTCTTTTCAAAGCGTTCCTGCAATCGCTGAACGGTTTCCTCGGGCTCGATATCCAACGCGACGGCTTGGTTCACCAATTGATCGATCGTCTCATCGAGTCGCCGCAGTCGTTCTGCCTTGGTGTAGACTTGCCGACGCTTGGAGACGAAGAAGCCTTTGCCGGCCTGCGTTTCGAGAAACCCGCTATCCACCAACTCGGCGTAGGCTTTGGCGACCGTGTTAGGGTTGATCACTAGCTCGCGAGCCAGTTGACGAACGCTGGGCAGCGACTCGCCGATCGATAGCTTGCCCGCAGCGACACCGCGTGTCACTTGATCGACAATCTGTCGGTAAATGGGTGCCGTACTGCCCGGCACGATTCGAATGGTAAAGGTCATGGCTCCCCCTGTATCTTCCGTACTACTTGTCATAGTACAGTTGTGCCGCCGCTCCGTCAAGCCTGGAAGTTGCAAATTACCGGTCGGTGCCTGGCACAGATGGACTGGATCGCGAAGCAGACCACCGTAGGACGGGGCTCCAGGCCCGTCGGAGCGCATCCGTAGTTCAAGGCGCGAAGGTTTCACGCGGAGACGCAGAGACGCGGAGACGCAGAGGGGGGAGAGTTTTGGTTGCGATTGGCGTCCGACGGGGACAAGCCTCATCGAAACGGCGCACACGCGGGGTGGAATTCGATTGCGTGATCGATTGCACTCCTCTTGTTCTCCGCGTCACGGCGCCACCGCGGGATACGGGCTGCGTACTCGGATGGAGAACGGGTGCGTTTTTGTTTGTTTCTTCGATGTCTCGCGCAGCGATGTGTTGCGCTCGCTTTACTTGGACGGTTGCTTGCCAGCTTTGCCCTTGGGCTTCTTGGGTTTGGGCGACTCCGGCTGGGTCGACTCGGGTTCGGAAACGATGTTCGCGATCAAGCGAGGCACATAACTGTCATACCGGGGATCGGGGGCATTGCGGGGATCGGATGCAGGGCCGCTTGATTGCAACGAGGCGATCGCGGGATGCAGGGACGCTGCTTGGCTTCCCAATGCCTCGACGGCTGCCAAGGCGGACATGGAGACGAGTACCCCATTGCGGTTCGGATCCACGAGGTTGCCAAGCGTTTCCAATGCGACTGCGGCTTGTTCTTCGTTTCCGTATTGGGCTAGGCATTGTGCCGCCGCAATGCGGACGCTGGGCGAGTCATCCGCGAGGGCTTGTTTCAACGCTGCAGCGCCTTGGCTTGCCGCGGCCTTCCCTCGGATCATCAAGCCCAGCGCGGCCCAATAACGCACGCTGCTGTCCCTGTCATGCATCTTTTCCACAAGGTCGGGGGTGGAATGAGGATCGAGTCGGGAGGCAAGGTCTGCTGCGGCGAGGATGGATTCGATCGGGTAGTTGGACGGGTCGCGAGCCAGTTCATACGGCGTCGTGCCGACGGATCGGGCGTGCATC
>JBKCUI010000213.1:0-5956 GCA_046318495.1 Pirellula sp.
CTAGGGGACGGTTCCAGCTCGCGATCCGTTGGCCTCCCATCGCTCCCTTCCAACCACACGAGCATGGCGGGCATCAAGCACAGATTGCCGAACAAACTGCCAACCATCGTCCACGCCGCCAACGATCCGAACGCAACCGTCGGCAAAAAGTCGCTGATCGACATCGAAGCAAATCCAATCACCAATGCCAAAGTCGCCAGCGCCACCGCGATCCCGGTTTCTCCTTGTGCCAAGCTCAGGGCTTGCATCACCGATCGCCCGGCTTTGCGCTCGGCTTGGTACTTGAACAAGTAATGCAGCGACGAATCGACTCCGAGCCCCATCGAGACGGCCGCGATCATCGCGGCCCCCAAATTGACCGGAGTCCCAGTCCAACCCATGCAACCCAACACCAACATATTCGGGAGCGCCGAGGGAACGATGGCGATCAACGACAACCGCCACGAACCGATCGCAATGGCCATCGCCAACGCAATGCCCAGCGTGGCCACCAGGAACGAGATCCACTGGTCGGCGACGACATTGGATACCAGTTTGGTCAGCAGCACGTAGTAGCCCGAAACGATCCAGTCGGGGTTCTCGCCCGAAAGCGCGGCTTGGCTGCGCCCCTCGAGTTGCTGCCAAACGGGGCGTTGCATGTGCTCGCGCACCGTTCGCTGCACGGCTGCGATCAGTGCATCTTTTTGTTCGGCGTCGGAACGCTCGCGAGATCGAATCATGATCCGAAGGAACCGACCGCGTTCCGAAGTATGCAGCAACGTGTCAAAGAAACTGCCCATCGTCTGGCGCATCCCCAGCAGCCGCCCTTCGATCGGCACCATTCGCAGCACCGAAGCATCCCGGGCCACGCGATCGGTATCGGCCAAACTCAAGGCGCTGGTCAGCCGCAACGGCTCTCTGCCCGGGATCTCGATCTGCATCAAATCCCGTTCGAGGGCTTGGATCGCGTCGAAGTACTCCTGCGTGATGGTCGGGGGGGCTGGGACCATCACATCCCAAATGCCCGCTCCTCCCAGCTCCGATTCCACCGCTCGATAGGCGTCGGCGATCGGGGAATCGGATTGAAAGTTCTTGAGGAAATCGGTTTCGACCCGCAACTTCATCGAACCGACTGTCGCCACCACCAACAGCAACAGCGTTCCTGAGAGCACGCCGCGTCGATGCTTGCACACCCATTGCAGCGTCGATTGCAACACGTTGGACAATGCCCCTTCGCCCGGAAAATGTCCGATGCGATACGTGTCCCATGGCAATAGGGATTTCGTGCGGCCCGTTCCGACGAGCGCGAGGGCTGGCAAGATCATGAAGATGCCGGCGAGCACGACACAACATGCGACCGCCATCATGCTGCCGTAATCCTGCACCGGCCCGACGCGCGAAAACATCAACGATCCGAACCCGATCGCGTCGGTCGCGCACGCCCAGAGAATCGGCTGCCACAATCGAGCGCACGAAGACGCCAATGCCGAGCGAGCTCGCTGTGCGGGAGCAATGCTCGGATCGATGGCATCGTAGTCATGTTGATAACCGAGCATCCAGTGCATGGTCGTGGCCACGCCGACCACCATCACGATCGACGAGAGCATCGACGATACCATCGTCAGCTCCCAATCGACCCAGACGAGGATGGCTTGGGTGACGATCAGCGACCATTGCACGATGACCACCGCGATGATGGCCCATCGCAGCGAACGAAATCCGACCAGCATCAGCAAGGTCAAGCTGATCGTCGAGTACATAGCCAGTCGCTGTCCATCTTTTTCGATCTCGCGGAATCCTTCATCGACCATGGCCAAATGCCCGACGAGCAATCCACCCGGCACGCGCTGGGTCATGGCTCGCAGTTGGGCGAGCGGTTCTCCGCCGCGATCGGCGTCGAGCAAGACACCGATGGCCACCAAATCGGAATCGCGCGCGTGCGTCTGACCGACGAACATGTCGCGGTACTCTTTGGCGAGTTGATTTTTGGGATCGAGCAGAGGATGGATCGGCTTTTTGCCTGAGAACGATCCGAGAAGGGCTTCGGGACCCCGAAGCGTGCTGAGCATTTCATCGATGCGAGAAACGTCGAGGGCATACGCCACGCCGGGGATGGCTTCGATTTCTTTTCGCATCGATGCAGCGCGCTGGATGCCACCGCCATCGGGTTTCCAGAGCTCCGAGTCGCGATACGCGAAAACCAGGAAATGCGAAACGCCGAATTCGGCCTCCAACCGTTCGAAGGCCAATCGATCGGGATCGTTGTGCGGAAACATCTGTTCCAACGAACGATCCAATCGCAACTTCGCAGCCAAGGGCCATGCGAGGATGGCGATAAGCATCGCCAACGCGAACCAGATCCAACGCGTTGCGATCATGAATGGGGAATCGGAATGCGTTTGGATTGAAAGTGATCGCGGACATCGATGCACTGCATGCCGGCACGACGGGCGGCTTCGATGCCCAGTTCGGCGTCTTCGAAGACGAGGCATCGCTCGGGCTCGACCCCGAGCCGACGCGCGGTCTCCAGAAATACATCCGGTTCCGGTTTGTGCTTGACCGTGTCCTCTGCCGTTACCAGCGTATCAAACCAATCTTCGATCCCGATTTGGCGCAGTTGCCGCTGGATGACATCTCGAAATCCACCACTGGCCACACCGATCGGCTTGACGCCGCGCAGCCGTTCGGCGACTTCCAGGACGATGTGAATCGGTTCGAGAAGATGGATCAATTCGAGAAAGGCTTCTTCTTTGCGCTGAGCCGTCGCATGGGGATCGACGAGGATGTTTTGCTCATGCGCGAGCATTTCAATGATGCGGTGGGTCGGCATGCCACCCAACGCGTAGAAGCGATCTTCGGCAAACGTGATGCCGACGTCGGTCATGGTGCGATGCCAGGCCAAGTAATGCACTGGCATGGAATCGACCAGCGTTCCATCGCAATCGAAGATGACCGCCTGCGCGCGATCGATGGTGTCCCAAGGAATCATTCGCCCGACCCCAGCGTCACGGGGACTTGAATCGATTTGCCGCTGCGTACCACCGTCAGCCGGACGACATCGCCGGCTTTCTTGGTTTCGATGACGCTGAGCAAATCGTCGGCTTGTTTTACTTTTTGGCCATCGATGGCGATGATCAAATCGGCTTGGCTGTGATCGACCGATTCCTGTTCAAAGACTCCGAGCCCGCGGCGAACTTTGCGGCGCTCGACCCGCGAGCCTTGCAGTCCTGCGGCTTCGGCGGGGCCATTGGGGGTCATGTTGACGATGAGCAGACCGCTTTCGGTTTCGAAGACTTGCAAGATGCCGATCGTCGGCCGGGCGACGCGACCGGTGGTGATCAGTTGCGGGACGACGCGGCTCATGGTGTTGACGGGGATGGCGAATCCGATGCCTGCGTTGTCGCCGCTGCGCGTGGCGATGGCGGTGTTCATGCCGATCAATTCACCGCGCATATTGAGCAGCGGTCCTCCCGAGTTGCCTTGATTGAGGGCGGCATCGATCTGGATGATGGAGCGGATCGAACGCCGGGTCTTGGACGTGATCTGTCGATTGAGGCTGGAGATGATCCCGGTGCTCATGGTGCGTTCGAGACCGAATGGGTTGCCGATGGCGATGATGTGCTGGCCGACCCGAAGTTGGCTGGAGTCGCCCCAAGGAATCGGGAACAAGTTTTCTGGGGGCGCTGAGATCTTGAGGACCGCGATATCGTTGTCGGGATCTTGGCCGACCAGTTCGGCTGGGAACGATTCGCCGTTGTAGAGGGTGACATTGATGTCGCGGGCTCCTTCGATGACGTGGTAGTTGGTCAGCACATGGCCGGCCGAATCGATGATCGAGCCGCTGCCGTTGCCTTCGAGTTCGGCTACGAGCAAGAAGGCTTCGGGGCGAATCGTACGGGTCGAGATGTTCACGACGCCGCGATTGACCGTTTCATAGACCGCCACGTGAATGGCTTCTTCGGGACTGGAGGGGACGAAGCCTGGTGGCAGCGACAGCGCGGGAGGCTGCGTCGTCGCGATCCCATCGTTGGTGATTCCGGCGGGCAGCCCAGGCGCGGCATTGGGCCCTGGCAATGGCAAGACGACGGGACCGGGCTGCTGCGCGGGGGCTTGGACGGGCGCAACCACGCCGCCACCTACGGGATTGCCCAGCGGATTGTTGCGTGGAGCTTCGCGTTGGGGGGCTGCCGATGCAGGTGCAGGTTCCAGTCCCACGCGCAGCATCCAACCCGCCATGCATCCGGCGCACAGAATTCCTCCGGCTACCACCGCTCGTCGAATCCAATCCATTCCCCAACCTCCTTAAAATCTCCGCCACCTGAGAAAGGGGCGGAGCGATCTCCTGCAAATCTGCGTACGCGCGATCGGTGGACATGTCGTTGCGACCCTGTCGACCTCGAGCGATTGCGGCAAATTGTACCCCGCCTGCTCGAACGCTCCAATCGATCTTTCCGCCTCGGAGAGGTTCCCTTCGCGGGGCGAACGCAAGCGAAACCCACTCCTCGCCGACCTATGCTAGCCGTCCACCGCAGCGACGGTTAAGCTCCATTCTCCTGCCGCTCCTGCCTTGGAGCCCTTTCCCTACCACTCTCGCCTGAGGCTTGTTGCTACCGTGTTGCATGCACTTCGGACCAACCTCGTTTCTGCTGTTTTGTGCTGCATCGTCCCGCTCTGGGGCTGCAGCAGCCTGCTCGCTGGTTGCTGTTCGATGCTTTGCGTGACCGCATGGTCGGCCGCGAGCTGCGCCGCCGAGCGTCCCAACATCGTGTTGATCTTTGCCGATGATTTGGGGTATGGCGATTTGGGTTGTTATGGGGAAACGCGTTGGAAGACACCCAACTTGGACTCGATCGCTCGCGATGGGGTGCGCTTCACCGATTTCCACGTGTCGCAGCCGGTCTGCTCGGCATCGCGCGCCAGTTTGCTTACGGGCTGCTATGCCAACCGCATTGGCATTCACGGAGCCCTCTTTCCGGCCAGCAACAACGGCATTCATGCCGACGAAGTTTTGTTGCCGGAGTTGCTCTCGGCGCGAGGTGATCGCACGGGCATGGTGGGCAAGTGGCATCTCGGGCCCCATGAACCGGTCTTGCCATTGCAACATGGCTTCGAACGGTATCTCGGATTGCCGTACTCCAACGACATGTGGCCATACCGACCGGGCTCCAAACCGGGCTCGTATCCGTCGCTGCCGTTGATACGCAATGGCGAGGTGATCGATGACGATGTCGATGCGAACGATCAAGCACTATTGACGCAGCGCTATACGGACTTTGCACTCGAGTTCGTACGCCAGGCGCATCGCGAACCGTTCTTCTTGTACTACGCCCACACGTTTCCGCATGTGCCGCTCTTCGCGCATCCGGATTATCAAGGCCGTTCGGGGGCAGGGTTGTATGGCGATGTGCTCGAAGAGTTCGACGACGCCGTCGGTCGTATCTTGAAGGCGCTTGAGGAAACCGGAGTTGCCGAAAATACGTTGGTGATCTTTACCAGCGACAACGGCCCGTGGCTGACGTATGGCAATCATGCGGGCACGGCGGGTCCACTTCGCGAAGGCAAAGGCACCGTCTATGAAGGAGGGGTTCGAGTGCCGATGGTGGCCAAGTGGCCCGGTCGCATCCCGGCCGGTTCGATACAGCACGAGACTGCCATGACCATCGATTTGTTGCCGACGATTGCCAAGCTGGTAGACGCACCCCTTCCAGAGCATCCGATCGATGGTTTGGACATCGGCGATTTGCTGTTGGCCAAACCCGGCGCGAAATGTCCGCACGAAGTCTTCTATCACTATTATCGCACAGGGGAGTTGCAAGCGGTGCGGAGCGGCCCGTGGAAGATGATCTTGCCGCACGATGTGCTGGTGATCGATCGGGAGTCGCCGGGTAGCGATGGCAAGCCTGGGAAATCGACTACGCGCAAGATCGTCTCGCCGGAGTTGTATCGATTGGATTTCGATCTCGGCGAGACGAAGGAT
>JBKCUI010000214.1:0-19899 GCA_046318495.1 Pirellula sp.
AATCGGGCCGGCGGGATTCGAACCCACGACCTCTACCACCCCAAGGTAGCGCGCTAGCCAGGCTGCGCTACGGCCCGATGCGTCGACTTCCCAGTGCTTAAAGATCCTCGAGGGACCTTTGTCGTGGGAGCGACTATCGCGGAAAGTGTACTCCATGCGGCTGTTTCGGCAATCCACACTTGCCAATCCCGCCCAGGGATTCTCGCAGCAGACGCCCTCCGATGCGTTCCATTCGGATCCCTTGACGATTCTGGCGTTTTTCGTGTTGGACTCCAATTGCTTGAGCGGCCGCTAGGTGTACCCAGGAACTTTCGCGGGATCCATGACGCTGGCAGACGCATCGGATACACTATCGGCCGATCCGAAAACCTAGATTACCGTGGCTAATCCGCTCCTGCAGACCTGCGTCACGTCAGATCTGCGTCGACCCGTGCAGCGGCGGGTTTTCGGGTCGGTCGCACAGACTTCTACTTCCTATGTGTTTGCGCGTTTCCGAACGTTTTCGGGCTCCTCTCGCACGCCTTTCCCTCGAATTGGTCCCATTTCACCCTTTGCGGTTTTCCTTTATGTCCCAACTCAGCCGGTACTCCATCCGTTGCTTCGGTCTTCCACGCAGCGCCCTAATCGTCTTGCGACGCCCAGTGCTCGCGGCTCTGTTCGGGCTCGGTGCGTTCTCTCTTTCCAACTCGGTCAACTGGGCCGTGGATGACGGTCCCTCGACCGCCAAGCGTTCCGATGCCGAAACGCGCATCTACTCGGATATTTCCTACTTGGCTTCCGATGACCTGCGAGGGCGTGCGGCAGAAACCCCAGGCTTGAAGTTGGCCGCCGACTTCATCTCCAAGCGATTCAACGAACTCGGATTGGTAACCGATCTGTTCGACGGCAAACCCTTCCAGTACTTCCAAATCAACGGTAGCCCAGGAACCTCTGCCGATTTCAACCAACTGACCATCACCAAACCCGATGGCTCCCAGGTGCCGCTGGCATTGGGCGATCAATTCCAACCGCAGTCGCTCGGCGACAACGGGACGTTTACCGGCGAGTTGGTCTTTGCTGGCTATGGCATCACCGCCGATGACGGCACCATCAAGTACGACGATTACGCAGGCCTCGATGTGGCTGGCAAGGTCGTCATCGTCGTGCGAAAAGAGCCGCAAGCGGCGGATCCGAAAAGCATCTTCAATGGCGCGGAACCGAGCCAATACGCATTCTTCACCAGCAAAGAAGCCAACGCGGCAAAGCATGGAGCAGCCGCCTTGATCCTGATCAACGACGCTACCTCCGAAGCCGCCGGTCCGGGATCGCTTTTGCCCGTTACCGGCGCCGGAACGGCACCCGGCGACGACAAGATTCCGACGCTGTTCGCTTCGCGAGCTCTGGTTGCATCTTGGCTCCAAGAAGCCGGCAAATCGCTGGAGGAAATCGAATCGCAAATCGATGCTGATCTGCAACCTCGGTCATTCGCGCTAACCGGCTGGAAAGCCAGCGGCCAAACCGACATCACCCGCAACAAACTCGACTCGATGAACGTGCTGGGACTCCTTCCAGGTAAAGGCGAGTTGAAGGATGAATTGGTCGTCGTGGGCGCTCACTTTGACCACGTCGGCATGGGTGGGGCGGGTTCGCTCGCTCCGGGAACCTACGAAATCCACAACGGTGCCGACGACAATGCCTCGGGCACGGTCGGGTTGCTCGAAACGGCTCGCCGCTTGGTGGCCTTGGTCCAATCCGAACCGGCCGACAAACCCCGGCGCAGCATTTTGTTCATCGCATTCTCCGCAGAAGAACTGGGACTCATCGGCAGCGAGTACTACGTCAACCATCCGCGATATGAATTGAGCAAAACCGTCGCGATGCTCAACCTCGATATGGTCGGACGCGTCACCGATAACGTCTTGACGGTCTACGGTACGGGCACCGCCAAAGAATTCGATTCCATGCTCACCGAGGTAAACGAGCCGCTCGGATTCAAGATCGAACGCAAACCCGAAGGGGTCGGGCCGAGCGATCACCAATCGTTCTTCATGAAGGGCATCCCCGTGTTCCACTTCTTTTCGGGCTTCCACCCCGATTACCATCGCCCCAGCGATGACTTTGACAAGATCAACCTCGACGGTATCTCCCGCATCAGCGAAATGACGGTGCAACTGGCCGATCGCATCTCGGCCAACCCGCAACGCCCAACGTTCTTGCGCAGCGCCTCGACCAAGGTCCGCCTCGGTGTCCGCATCAAGCAATCCGAGCCGGGACTGGTCATCGATCGCGTACTGGCGGGCAGTTGGGCAAAGAAAGCTGGCATTCAGCCGGACGACAAGATTCTCAAGATCGGCGACACCGAAGTGGCCGACCGCGAAGCGATGGACGAAGCCCTCTCCCAGTTCAAGCCAGGAGATCTGCTCAAAGTCCAAGTCCAACGAGGCGAAGAAAAAATTGTCCTCGAAGCGGAAATTGGCACCTAGAAATGCCTTGATCTCTATTTACTCAGGTCCCGCGTTTCGTAAGAATCCGCGGGACTACGACTGGAGCTCGTCTGCGCCGACATGGATGATCGGTGCCGAGGGGCGAATGCGGTCGAGATCCGAAGCGATGGATCCTGCTCCTGCAGCACCCCTCGCAATGGAGATGGCTGCCACCGGCCATCGTTGAATGCAAGCCAGCAATATGCAAAGCAAGGAGTGCTCAAGAATGCTGTTCCGTATCCGTACTGCCGTCCTCGCTCTCGCGCTCACCCTGAGCAGCACCGTGGCGTTCGCTCAAATCGGAGCGCAAACCCCACAACCTCAGACGACCTCTGTGGCCGTTGTCGACATGGACCATGTCCTCGACAACCACCCGACCTTCAAGGCCCAAATGGAGGCGATGAAGGCCGAATACCAAAAGACCATGGAAGATTTCGAAGGTCGCCGTAAATCGATGGTCCAAGAGTTGGAACAGCTCAACTCGAGCCTGGCGACCGATTCTCCCGAGTACAAGACCAAGCAGGAATCGCTCGTCGGCCGCGATAGCAAGCTCCGTCTGGAAGTCATGAACAAGGAAAAGGAGTTTGGCGAACGCCAAGCCCGCTTGATCAAGGACACCTACGAGACCATCGTCGCCGGCGTGACCGGAGCCGCTCAGTACTACAAGTACGATCTCGTGGTTCGATACAGCCGCAAGCAAGCAGCTCAAATGGACCCGAAGAAACCGCAATCGGTCATGATCGGTGCCGACCGCGAAGTCATCTTCTTCAATCCCCAGCACGACTTGACCGACACGGTCATCGCCATGCTCAAGCGGGACATCCCGGCTGCTCCGAACGCTCCGACCGCCGGTGCCAAGGTTCCCCAAACGGCTGCCGGTCCCACCGGAACGAAGATCAAGTAATCGGATCTTGTGATGTTCGGATGCACGAAGCTCCGAACGCGATTCTAGACGCACAGAAACGGATTTCAGCGTTGACGATGACTACGGCCCCTATGCAAACCACCATCGCGCATCTTGCCCGCGTCAGCGGGAGGGGCTATTGGTCTGGAAACCCAGTCAACCTGACGTTGCGCCCTGCGTCGCAAGACTCCGGTATCGTGTTTCGACGGATCGATCTACCCAATCGCCCTGAAGTGGCAGGGCAATCGTGCCATCGCGTCGACACGAACCTCCGAACCAAACTCATCGACGGTTCTGCCGCGGTTGAAATGGTGGAACATGTCATGGCCGCGCTGTACGGCATGGGGATCGACAACTGCATCGTGGAATGCGATGCGTGCGAGATGCCCGGCCTCGATGGCAGCGCCATGGCCATCGCGTTGGCGATCGAAAACGCAGGCATCGAGCAACTCGCGACTCCGGTTCGCCAGTACCGCATCACCGAAACGATTCGCATCGTCGACCAGCATGCGGAAATCGTTGCCATCCCGAGCCAAAGCGATGGACTCACGGTCGCCTACCACCTCGATTACGGCACCGACAGCCCGATTCCCGCGTCGACGTCGCGATTCGCGATCGATCCGGATGAATTCCTACAAAACATTGCCCCTGCCCGCACGTTCCTGCCCGAGCGCGACGCCAGCGAGCTGCAGCGCATGGGCGTGGCCCAGCACGTGACCTACCGCGATTTGGTTGTCTTTGGCGAAAGCGGCCCGATCGAAAACACTTTGCGATTCCCCGACGAATGCTCGCGGCACAAACTGCTGGACGTCATCGGTGATTTGGCGCTATGCGGCGTGCGCCTGCACGGCACCGTCATCGCGCGACGCAGCGGACACAATTTGAACGGCAAATTGGCGGAACAACTGAGATTGCGATACGCCCAGCGACTGCGGTCGCACTCCCGCGCGGCGTGATCCCCAACCACTACATTTTTTTGACTTCACGTTAGAAGGTGGATTCAACACATGCCTACCATCATCGCACACACCGCTGTGGTTGACCCTCGGGCCGAGCTGGACGATGACGTCCGCATCGGACACCACTGCGTCATTGGTCCGCATGTGAAGATCGGTCGCGGCACCCGATTGGAGAATGGTGTCACCCTCACCGGACACACCACCATCGGACGCGATAACCGATTCTTTCCAGGATGCGTCATCGGCGGAGATCCGCAGGACCTCTCCTACCAAGGCTCCCCCACTCAAGTCATCATCGGCGACAGCAACGTATTCCGCGAAGGCGTGACCGTCAACCGCGGCACCGAAAAAGATGAAGGCATCACCTCGGTGGGCAACCAGTGCTACTTCATGGCATGCAGCCACATCGCGCACGACTGCGTCGTCGAAGACCGCGTCATCACAGCCAACAACGTCATGCTCGGCGGCCACGTACGGGTCGAACACGATGCAACCCTCAGCGGAGGTGTTGCCGTTCACCACTTTGCATCGATCGGTTGCTACAGCTTTGTCAGCGGGCTGTCCCGCGTGTTGCAAGACGTCGCGCCTTATATGCTTGCCGAAGGTTTTCCGGCCCGTCCTCGCTGCGTCAACGTGGTCGCGCTCAAGCGCAAGAACTTCACCACGGCCGCGATTCGCGCCATCGGTGAAGCCCACAAACTGCTCTATCGATCCAAAGTCGGCATCAAGCACGCCCGCGAAATTCTCGAAGGGGATGGCATCCTCATCCCCGAATTGGAAACCTTGTTCGCCTTCATCGAAAACTCGCAAGAAGGGCGGCACGGTCGCGGTCGCGATCGACGTAGCGCCGCGGCGTAACCTCACCCCCAACAACGCACTCCGCGGGGACGGAATCGATGAAACCTGTTGCAGCTATCGGCGGTGAGACTCGCGATCCAAACGCCCCGCTCCGCGTTGCGGTCATCGGGGCCGGCCATCTGGGACGCATCCATGCGAAACTGCTCGCGGCCCGGACGGATGTCCGCGTCGTGGCGGTCTGCGACCCCTATGCTCCCTCGCGCGACTGGATCCAATCCAATTTGTCTTTGCCGACCTGCGATGCCTACGCATCCCTCGACGGTCAAATCGATGCGGCCGTCATCGCGACACCGACCACCCTGCATGCCCAACCGGCCACGTGGTGCCTCGAACGCGGCATTCACTGCTTGATCGAAAAACCGATCGCCAGCACCCTTGTCGAAGCCCAACACTTGCAACGGCTCGCGCTTCAATCGCATTGCTGCCTGCAGATCGGTCACGTCGAACGCTTCAATCCCGTTTGGGAATCGCTGCTGGATCGGGTCGCTTCCGATCGCGTGCTGCATTTGGATGCCCGCCGCGAAGGCGTCTACACCGGTCGCAGCACCGACATCGGCATCGTCCTGGATTTGATGATCCACGACCTCGACTTGATTTTGAGCCTGGTCGATAGCCCCGTGCAATCGATCCGCGCTTCGGGGCGATGCGTGCTCGGCCAACACGAAGACTTCGCCATCGCCGACTTGGTCTTTGAAAACGGCGTCACCGCCCATCTGCGAGCCAGCCGCATTTCGCCAGCACCGGTCCGCACCATGGAAGTCCACGGCGAAGATGCTTGGCACACCCTCGACTTTGCAAACAACGTTCTGACCAGCACGTGCGCAACACAAGCGGTTGCCGCAGGGGATCTGCAAGCCGACACGCTGCCGATCGAAGCCCGCCTCGCAGTCAAAGACGAACTCTTTTCCCGCTGGCTCGAACAAACCGAAACGCGGCCCGCGTCGGCCAACGCCATCGCCGGCGAACACACCGATTTTGTACACGCGATCACCACCGGTCGCTCCCCTCGCGTCAGCGGCGCGGACGGTGTGCGAGCCCTCGAAGTGGCGTGCTCGATCACCGATCAAATCGCCGATCAGCACGCGCATCACCGCGGCATTATCCCCGCATCCCGGTTGGCAGCTGCCCGTCGGCGGGCCGGCTAAAGGGCAATCCGACTGGTTGATCGTTAAGAGTTCAACGCTGTGTGAAGCCCAGAGTTAAACGGTCAGGTCCCCGAGCTGATGGGGATCGGAAAAGACTTGGATCGGTACGGTCATGCCGTAGCGTTGATAGATCTTGCTGAGCCGCGACGTATCCATCGGATTGGCATCGATCTGCCGGATGCAGATGCGCACGATCTGCCTTGAGAATCGCTTGGCGAGTTTGGCATACATCTCGGGATCGCGCTCACCGCTATCGCCGACCAGCACGAATTTGCGGTGCGGCATGCGCTTGATCAACCCGGCGATCACTCCGGCTTTCCCTTTGCGTCGCACGATCTGCCATTTCTTGAACAGCTCGTCGCGCAGCCGGAACCATTTCAAGTGCATGCTCCCCATCGGGAAGCCTTGGGTGGCAATGAACTCGTGGACCGCGTCGAAGATTTGCCAAGGGCTGCTGCTTACATAATGGAACAGCGCGCCCTGTTCGGCCCACGCTTGATACACGCCCGCCATGCCTTCGATGGCTTCGAACGGTTCGGCAAACGTCCGCAACAGCATCCGTCGGCGGCTGCAAACGTCGGTGTGCTTGATCGTGTCATCGATGTCGCTGATGACGCTAGTGCCTCGCTCGCCCGCTAGGAACACCGTGCTCACCGCCCGCGACACGCCGTTGTCGCACAGAATGCGGCACTCCGGTGCATCTATTTGTTCTGCGCCTAGAGCTGCATGCGAGGCCGCGCTATAGATGCGAAAGCCGTCGAGTTGCTTGCGAGGCAAATCGAGCTTGCAATGGAACAGCCCGCTCGATTTCGATTTGCGAGGCAAGATCAACGTCTGATTGGCGATGGTGATCTGAACGCGACTGCGCGCGATCGGAGCCACCAAGAAACCGTGCATGCGTTCGGAGAAGACCGGTCCGCGCACGATCTGCTCCTCGATGTCGAGGGCCCGGATGAACGTTTTGAGCATCAACCGCTTGGCCAGCGACGGAGGAACGTTTTGGCACAACCGTCCCTGAACCAAAATCCGCCACACCGCCCCCCGATCGATCGGATAGGCAAACGTCGGATAGAGCTGCACTTCGGGATCGTAATCGGCGCGAACGCCCTCTTCCGGTGTCATGCGCAACGTCCGGCGAGGATCCGATGGCAGTTCGCTTGAGCCCAAGTCTCCCGACATGCGCTCCACCTCACGCGGTTACCGGGACCAGCGAACGGGTCGCGATCGAACGATAGATGGCTTCGATGGCGATCAAGTCCTTGAGTCCCTCAGCACCCGAAACGCGCGAGGTGCGATTCTCGCGAATGCACTGGGCGAAATCGTCCATCTCCACAGCGAACTGGTCGGTGGCTGGCAACTCCTTCGGGCCATTGGAGGTCTCGATCCGATTCCCTTCGTAGCTGTAGGCCGGGTCCATGCCGAACCAGCCCTTTTCGCAGTAGGCGCGGAATCGGTTGGTGCCGTTGAGGCTGTACGTCGTGCTGCAGTTGGCAATCGTTCCCGAGGGGAACTTCATGGTCCAAGTGATCGACTCGTCGACCTCGGCAAATTTTTGGAAATCGGTCTTGGTCTCTTGAGCGATGATCGCAGAGGGCTCTTCGCCGGTGAGGTAACGGCAAGCCTGCAACGCGTAGATGCCGACATCCATCAACGCACCCCCGCCTGCCAAAGCGCGCTTCAGACGCCATTGGTTGGGATCGCCGATCTTGAAACCAAACCCCGCGTCGATCTTGGTGATCGCACCCATCGTCTTTTGCCGAGCCCACTCCATGCATTGCAAGTGTCGAGGCTCGAACTGGCATCGGTAGCCGATCGCCAGTTGCCGTTTGGCTTGTTCGCACGCGGCGATCATCGCGCGGCATTCGGCCGCCGTGTTGGCCATCGGCTTTTCGCACAGCACGTGCTTGCCCGCCTTTGCGGCCCGGATGGTGTATTCGGCATGCATGCTATTGGGCAACACGATGTAGACCAAGTCGATGGCATCGTCCCCCGCGATCTTGTCGAACGCGTCGTAGTCGTAGATGTGGCTGGAAGCGATGTTGTACTTTTGCGACCAAGCTTTGGCTTTGTCGGGCGATCCGGTCACCAACGCCGTCAATTTGCAATGTTGGGTCTTTTGGAGGGCTGGCGCGATTTGATTCGTGCTCAAGCTGCCCAGACCGACAAGTGCCACGCCGAGCTTGCGATCCTCCGCGGCGTGAGCTGCCGAATGGAATCCGCCTTGGGCCATCCCGGCGGCAACAGCAGCCGATACGGTGGTCAAAAAATCGCGTCGTGAAGCGTTCATGGGTTGCATCATTCGTTGGGAAGGAAGGGATGGAAGGATCGGACTCGAAGTCCGTTGAGCAAACGTCCGGATCAACATCATGCGATGGCTAGGGGCCATCGCGGTCGCTTGCGGCGCTCGGGCGGTGCCGCGTCGCAATCCTTACGGATGCGGTGTCTCGTCCTCGGAAATGGGAATGGTTTGTTGGCCGGATTGAGGCGTTGCCAGATCGACCCCGGGAATGCCTGTTTGGCCCGCAGGTGCATGCGCTGCTGCGCCATGGCTGGCACCGGCATTGGGTGCCGCTGCCGCTGGACCGTGGGGCTTGGCTTTGGGGGCATTGAGCAGCACTGTCACCGCCCCGGCGATTCCAAGCGCCAACGCGCCGGCAAACAACGCATTGATACTATCATACTTGCCGGTCAGGATGACGCTGGTCACGGTGTTGATGACCGGCGCAAACCCGAACACCAACGGCATCACGAAAATCGGTTTGCCGCCGAACGTGAAGGCCAAAATGATTCCGAGCGCCCCCATCGCACCGGCTGTCCCAGCCAGCACCGACCAAATCATGCCGCTCATGGTGTAGCTGCCGCTGTGCTCCATCGATTCGAGCAACACCACGGGAATGGCCACGGCGATGACGAAGTAGGCGATCCCGACGCAACAGAAGGGACGCAAACGCGAGCCCCCCATCTTCATCTGGCCGATGTGCAGGAACGGGCCATAAGCTCCCCAGCACACCACCGCCATAGCAATCGACAGTCCGACGGCGAGCCAGTTCACAGCGACCTCGGCATCCTCGACCTTGGGTTGCGGCTTGGTCAGCAACACCCCGACCATTCCCAGTGCCACCATCAGCATGCCGACGACGAACAAAGGTTTGATCTGTTTGAACGATTTGTTGAGCCAGGATGTGACCAGCGTGTTGACCACGGGCGCCCCACCGAAAACGATCGGCATGACGTAGATGGCTTGGCCCTTGAACGCCAATGCCAACGTAACGCCCAGCGCGCCGAGCGCTCCGACAGCGCCGGCGAACAACGACATGATCGTCCCGCTCATCGACCAGTACCCGGTTTCACGCTTGCGATTAAGCAACGCGACCGGCACCAGCACCGCGATCAAGAAGTACGCCAGCCCCACACCCACAAACGCCCGGAGCGAATTGTGATCCATGAGCGCCGTCCCCTTGTGCAGGACGATGCCATAGATGCCCCAGAAGAAGGCTGTCATGGCGGTGAAGGCCAAAACATACGGAAGCTTGAACATAGAGAACTTTCAAAGGGAGGTGGATAGAGGGTTGGGGCTCAGCGCACGGTCAACATGCGTTCGAGCGCCACGAGCGACCATCGCGCGACGTCTTCTCGCACATGGATTTGGTTGACAACGGTTCCGCGGACGATGTTTTCGAGACTCCAACAAAGGTGAGCCAAATCGATTCGGTACATCGTGGCGCACATGCATACCAACGGCGACAAGAAATGGATCTCTTGTTCGGGATGCTCTTTCTTCAATCGGTTCACCAAATGCAATTCGGTGCCGATGGCCCATTTGGTTCCAGGGGGGGCCTTCTTCACCGTCTCGATGATCTTGCTGGTCGAGCCCGAGATGTCCGCGATGTCGTTGACTTCCTGCGGGCACTCTGGATGCACCAAGATCTGAATGCCCGGAATCTTTTCGCGGAATTGATGCACGTGGACGGCTTGGAACATCTGGTGGACCGAGCAGTGCCCTTTCCAAAGAACCACGCGCGATTGCTCGATGGCTTCGGCGGTGTTGCCTCCAAGCACCTCTTCGTGCGGATTCCATACCGGCATTTCGGTGTTGGGGATGCCCATCTTGAGGGACGTGTTGCGGCCCAGGTGCTGGTCGGGAAAGAAGAACACGCGGCGGCGCTGGGCGAAGGACCATTCCAGGACGGCCTTGGCATTGCTGCTGGTGCACACGATCCCGCCATGCTTGCCGCAGAAGGCCTTTAAGCTGGCCGCGCTGTTGATGTAGGTCACCGGCGTTAGCTCGTTGGTGTCGATCACGTCGCCGAGTTGTTCCCACGCGGATTCGACTTGGCGAATCGCCGCCATATCCGCCATCGAACATCCAGCAGCCATGTCGGGAAGCACCACCTGCACCCGTTCGCCGTGGCGCGATTCGAGTTTTTCCGGGCGGTTTGCCAAAATGTCGGCGGTCTCGGCCATGAAGTGGACGCCGCAAAAGACGATGTACCGGCAATCCGGACTCTCCGCCGCGAGCTTGCTCAATTGATACGAATCGCCTGTCAAATCAGCGTGCTCGATGACTTCGTCCTGCTGGTAATGGTGCCCCAGGATCAGAACTTTCGGGCCGAGCTCCGCTTTGGCGGCGCGGATGCGCCGCTTGAGCTCTTCATTTCCCAGTTCGCGGTAGGCGGGGAACGGCAACGCCGAGTCGATGGAAACCACGCTCATGAGGCAATTCTCAAGGGTCGAGGATGGGGAGAGCGATCAGGAATGCGCCGTGCAACCGCAAAGGCACGCTTCCTGAAGGACGCGATGCCGAAACGCAGTCGCTGCGACGCTCCCCATTATTGTCGTTCGGCGATGGTCGCAAAGCGGGATTCCCATGAATGCCCGCCAGAAACGCCGGTTGGAACCCCGAAATCATCGGAAAAACAGGCGCAACGCAGCCCGGATTACCCCTCGCGGACCAGTTGCGGGTCGACCCCCAATGTCCCCACACACGCTTCGACATATCCTGCGTCGCGGCACCGCGCCAGCTCCCGCTCCGCAAATTGCAGCCTCGCGCGCAATCCCAACCGCGCGATCACCGGCTCGTACTCGGGTTGCTGGCAGATGGATTTCAGATTCGTCACATGCCGCGTCCACAGTCGGATGTCGACGGTCTGCTTGGCAACCAACCGCTCGCGATACCAGTCGCTGGCGAGCAGATGCTCGCGGGTGAACATCGCGCGGACCTCGGGATCGTGGACGGTTTTTCCGTTCCAATGCCCTTCGGCCATGATGTGCAACAACGCCTTCAACGGCGGACACGCCAGTTCGAGGCTGCCATCCTCGAGATACGTTTTGGCAACCCGCTGTTGGGCTTCGGCGATATGCAACACCCCATCGTAGAACGAAGCGGGATCCTGCGTCTCGGGACACAAGATC
This sequence comes from Pirellula sp., assembly GCA_046318495.1. Lineage (GTDB taxonomy): Bacteria > Planctomycetota > Planctomycetia > Pirellulales > Pirellulaceae > JBKCUI01. The sequence goes on from JBKCUI010000214.1 coordinate 11,741, forward strand.
TTTTCATCGAAGACTTTGCTCGGGTTGTCGAACACGCGACCGAAGTAATGCCGAACGAACCGCGATGTGATCCGGTATCCCAAACGGCTGACCGGAATCGTTTCGCCGTTGTACTCGCAATCCTCCAACCGTTCGAGCATCCCTTCGCGGATCAAGAACGCCGGTTCGCGTTCCTCGGGGCGCAATCGGCACCAGATCTCGGGCACCAACATGCTGATGTCGTGTCCGACTTCGATCTCCGGTCCGATGTGCCCCGCGGCCGTGCTGAATCCTCCCAGACCGGTCAAGATCATCGAAACGATGGACGCGTTGAGGTCGTAGCACATGTTGAGCGCATTGAATGGCCCCTTGGTCAACGCCCCTTCACTTCCCGCGCCTGTGGTCGACGGACTCTTGCCAGTCAACGAACAGACGTAATCCATCAACAGTTCGGGTAACTCTTGGTAATGGATCGGATTGAAGACCGCCAGCGAACGGATGCCCGCAGGCGCATCGGGGGGATTGTTGCGACGGCCCGACAAGATGGCGGAGACGGGAATGGGAACCGGCGTGTTCTCGTCGGTCCCTCGGAACAACTGAATGCCCCGATAAGCGACGTAGCGATCGAAGGCATGCGTGAGATCGGGGCGGTCTTGCAAGTAACGCGGATTCTTCGAAGGCTGGCCATCGACCAAACGGGGCTGCGCGCACGAGACGACATAGCTGCGATCGCTCTCGAGGAACCCGAGCAATCGGTCTCGCATCGGCTCGGAGTACTGCTCAAAGTCGATGATGTTGGCCACATCCTCGGCGATGTCGTCATGCGTTAGCGGTTGGTAGTTGCAAAAGAAGTTCCCGACGTCCGCCACGTCCAGTTCGGTCTGCTGATCCAATCCGCGATGCACCGCATCATCTGGGCGCTGGAACAATCGGTATTCGCAGTTGGCCACGAATTTGTAGCCTGCCGGCGACTGCGACAGATACGGCGCGAAAGCCCGCGCGGGGGCCACCACGCTGGCGGTGATGTCGTCCTCGAGCTGGACTTTGGACGATGCGGCGAAGTCCTGTCGCAGTTTGTACATCCGCCATCGACCGTTCACATCCAAGCCGATCCGCAGATACATGCCGACCAGTTTGCGATTGCCGTACTTGAGTTCGTGTCCCGGTTCGCCATTGACCACGTCAACGCTGAAATGGGGACGCCAATCACCGTTCCATTCGGGCTTGTAGAAACGCTTGATGATGAATGCGATGGCGTAGATGTGACCGGGGATGCCCGCCAACCACGCGTTGTACTCTTTCGTGTACGACTTCGATGGGGTCAGGAGCTTGATCACGCTTCCGAGGCTGCGCTGGGGATCGAGGACTTTGCGGCTGGACCGTTCGGAGTAGTAAGGGCGATCGGGAGAATTGGGATCCCAACGATCGTGATACGAACGATTGAAGATCTCGTCGAGTTTGGCAAAGTCGGCATCGATGTCGGCGACGAAGATCGAGCCTCCTTGCATGTAGTCGCGAATCGATTTGCTGATCTCGCTCTTGCCCCCGCCGCTCACCGTACACGGTTTATGGCACACCGTCCCTTCGCCGGAGATCCCCACCAGTCGCCACGAGGGCGCGCAGGGATGCTTCTCCATCATGACCTTGTAGCCACTCGGTGCCATGTAAACTTTGTCCCGTTCGACTGGGATGGCATGCTCGACGCCATCGACGCTCCATCGGATGGAGCGATCGAATAGCGAAGCGCGCGCATCTTCGCGAACGTAGACGAGGTTGGGATAGAAACGATCGACGCCGTAGCCTTCGGGCCGGACATCGATGAAGCTCTGGTAGTCGGTGACCAGATTCTCAAACGTGCGGCCGTTGTAGCGGCGAGAGTTCCATTGAAACTCTTCGCCGAGGTTGTGATTGATAAAGGCCAACGTGCCGCCGGCGTGCTCTTCCTCGGCGTTGCCCAGCAGGTTCGCCGCGTAACTGATCTGCGTTTTGACTTCTTTCTTGCTGTAGCCGTAGTAGTTGTCCGCGATCAACGTCACGATCACCCCGGCGTCGGTGCGGCACGTGATCTTGAAGGCCCCTCCGTCGTTGTACTTCTCGGACGGATCCTTCCAGCACATGCCGTCGCGGCGCTGGGCTGCGGTCGCCTCGTCCCATGCAGGCAACCCAAGCTCTTTCTTGGTCAATCGCACCAAATGCGGCGCGAGGATCACGCACCCGGTGTGCCCCGACCAATGATGGCAGTCCAAGGCCGCATCGTTGTCCGGCACCAACGGATCTCCGGCATTGCCAAAGATCGATTCGACAAAGTCCAAATTGCTGACCAATCCACCCGGGGCGAAGAACCGAATCTCCATCGATTGATGTTCGCAGTAGCCGGGTACGGCCGGGCGGACCAGTGGGCGGATCAGCAGCGAGACCCAGGTGTCGGCCGGATGGGCAAAGTGCATCGAGAAGGGCAATCGCAACAGCGACTTGGGAGGTGCCACCGCATGTTGAAAGAGTTTGGCAAAGACCGCTTTGGGAACGGCCCGTTTGTCGCCGGCGATGGGCAATCCGCCTTGCGCGACGTGAAAGGTTCCTTGGGTCGTGCGTCGGTCGGCCCGGGGGTTGTGCAAGATGCCGTTGGCCAATCGGTACGAGTTGAGCCATTCGTTTTCAAAGCGTTCTTCGCCGTCGGGCAAACTCAATTCGCGGGCCATGCCATGGTGGCTGAGCACCAGCGTATGGCGCGGCAACTACAGCGGTTGGTCGAGATGGACGTCGCGGAAGTGGTCGGCGAGGAAGCCTTCGATGCGCAAGTCGATCGGAGCTTTGAGCTGCTCGAGCAACCGGTTCTTTTCTTCGAGATTGGCCAGCAAGCCGGTGGGGAGTTCGACGCGCTGCATGGCTTCGTCGTCTTGAAGCAAATCCGAAGCTGCCATCTGCATGTACAGATACTGCCGCAACGTGGCGGCGCTGCGCGGGTCGCGGGCGGCTTGTCGCGACCAGGAGAGGCTTCGTTCCGGGGAGTCCAACAGCCAACCATCCTCGATGGTTCGATCGCCAGGGCGCACTTCGCTCATAAGTGTCTATTCAAAGTCGGAGTCATGATGCTCACGAGAGGAGCGATCATGGTAGCGGAACCGACTGCGGTCTGCATCGCAGGTCCCCCCCAGCGCCGCGAAGAATTTCGCGGCGGCGATTGCGTGTCTCGCATTACCAGCCCGCAGCGCAAGCAAGGGGCAGGGGCGTCCATTGGAGAATCAACGTAAAATCCCCGGCTCGCGGGTATTGAAGTTGCGCATTGTGGGTTCCCCTCGTACTCAATGAAATGGTACTCGTACTCGTACTCGTCGCCCGATCATCGAGTACGAGTACGAGTACTGCTAGCGCGGAGTACGAGTAGGAGAAACCAGAGGGAATCCCTCGCTGATGCGTCGGGTTGGGATTGGGATGCTGCGCGTTTCCGTGTCATCGAGTACGAGTACGAGTACTGCTAGCGCGGAGTACGAGTAGGAAAAACCGAAGGGAATCCCTCGCTGATGCGTCGGGTTGGGATCGATCCTCCCCTGCGCGTTGGCGAATGGACTTCTGCTGCCGGGACTACTGCTTGCCGCAGTAATCGATGGCGGCTGCGATCTCGGTCTTCAATCGGAAGCGCTCGACGATGCGATCGATGTAACCATGCTCGAGCAAGAACTCGCTGGTCTGAAAACCTTCCGGCAATTCGATTTTGATCGTGGCCTTGATCGTCCGAGGACCGGCGAACCCGATCAATGCCTTGGGTTCGGCAAACACCAAATCTCCGAGGCTGGCGAAGCTGGCGGCGACTCCCCCCATCGTGGGGTTGGTCAGCACGCTGATAAACAGTCCGCCGGAGCGGTGGTAACGCGCCAAAGCCGCCGATACTTTGGCCATCTGCATCAGCGACAAAATTCCTTCGTGCATCCGAGCTCCGCCGCCGGATCCGCTGACGATGATCAAGGGCAATGCGTGCTCGGTGGCCCGCTCGACCAATCGTGTCAGCCGTTCGCCGACTACCGAACCCATACTCCCCATGATGAAAGCGGAATCGGTCACGGCAATGGCCACGCGGCGAGCGCGAATCATCCCGGTGCCGCACAGCGCTGCATCGGTCAAGCCGGTTCGGTGCTGCTCGGCCGCCAAACGCTCGGCGTACGATTTCTTGTCGCTGAATCGGAGCGGATCGGTCGGCAAGACATGTTCATCGCAGACTTCGAACGTGCCATCGTCCAGCAGTTGCGCGATGCGTTCGCGGGCCGATACGTAGTTGTGGTACCGGCACTTGGGACAGACGTTGAGGTTCTTTTCCAGCTCTTTGCGATAGATCGAATCGCCGCAGCCTGGGCACCGGATCCATAGGCCTTCGGGAATGCCTCGTCGCGGTTGCCCGCTCGCACCGGAAGTCGCTGGGTTGGGGGAATCTGCGATCGCCATAGTGAAACTCGAAAAGGAAACTCAGAACGGTACGGTGAAAAGAAACAGGACGAAAATCGGCACTGTGGGAACGCACAGAGCCCGCGGTCTGTGCCCGCAGGCGATGGGACGTTGTGTGCAAGCCCTTTGGGTACCAGATCTTGCCGTTGGGTTCAATGCCTACCGGGATCGTGCGATCCGACCGAGCGTGCGTTTCGCCCCCGAGCCCATCCGTTGCGGGATGTTTGCTTCGGGACGCGATTCACCGCGCCGGTGCGACTGCAGGGCTGGGGCCGGTAACCGTTGCGGCATCCGTGGACAACGCGGCGGTTGGGACCGGTTCATCGCTGATCATTTCCCACGACCCTCGGTCGCACTCGGACGCCCAAAGATCGTCGAAGTCGACCGACTTGAGCTTGCTGGCTACCAGCGTCGCCAACGGTTCGGGGATGACCACGGCAATCGTTTCGTGAGCGTGTTTCCGCTGCAGTTTTTCGAGCTGCTTGGAGATCCTGGCTTCGGCTTCCCCGAGCGTTTCACCGCCGGGTGGGCTGAACAGCCGCGGATTGTCTTGGACTTGTTTGTACAGCTTGGGCTGCTGGCGCTTGATCTCTTCGATACATTTGCCTTGCCACAACCCATGATCGAGGTTGCGGAAGCAATCGCAGACTTTCCACTTGCAATGAATCGTTTCCGCGATCTGTTTCGCGGTGGCTTGAGCCGATTCACAGGGTCCGCAGTACACGACGGAGATTTGCAAAGGTGCAATCTCGCGTGCGGTACGTTGGATTTGCTCAAGTCCCGATGCGGAGAGAGGGATGTCCAAGCATCCTTTCATCCTCTCCTGATCATCAAACGAGGTCGAACCTGGACGAACGACCACCACCTTACTCATACAATTTTTCACTCCGACAAAACCAATGCGAATGCGAGTTTGAGCATCACCGAAACGGTTGGATGTTCTTGCGCAATCGCGTCATCGCTTGGCAGTAGTCTGCTTCGCGGAATATCGCGGAACCTACAACGAGTAAGTCCGCGCCATGGGCAGTCGCCGGGCCGATGGTCTCGGCGTTGATGCCGCCATCGACTTCCAGCAACAAAGATTTTCCAAACTGCATCCGGAGTTGGCGCAATCGCTCCAGGGCTACCGGATGAAAGGCTTGCCCACCGAATCCGGCGGGCACGCTCATGACCAGCACCAAATCGCATTCGGGCACGTGCGGCAACAACGCATCCATCGGCGTTCCTGGGTTGATGGCCAATCCGGCCAACGCCCCTTGCTCGCGAATCTGTGCTAGCAATGCACTGGGGGTGCTCAACGCTTCGATGTGGAAGGTGATGCTATCGGCCCCGGCTTCGACAAATTGCTTGGCGTAGCGTTCGGGCTGGGTGATCATCAAATGGACATCGATCTTCAGCGACGTGATGCGTCGCAGCGACTGGACGATCGGCATACCATACGTGAGGTTGGGGACAAAGTGCCCATCCATCACGTCTAAATGCAAAACCTCCACTCCCGCTTCTTCCAAGCGTTCCACCTCGCGTTGCAGATTCGCGAAATCGCAAAGCAGCAACGAGGGCAAGATCGCAGGCTGGACGCCTCGAAGGTAGGCCAAGGTTGAATCGGTGCGAGAACCGGGTGTGGACATAGGATTTGCAGAGCTTAAAACGTCCGTCGTGGAGCCATGACACAATACCCACCGGCCGCCAGGGTACACAAGGGGCAAAATTGCGGACAGCCGACCTTCGCCCCCAAGCCCATGGAGGGGGGCGGGCGTTTGATCCGTCCCTAGCAGCGGTCCCATCCCCCGGCGATCCCTGCCATTCCATGGAAAAATCACAAGGAATCCTCGCGTGAACGAGCTACCGACCGATCCCGACTCGGACGCGCCGACGCCATCAGAAAATCGGCGGCCCAGCCCCCCTGCGGACGATCCGACCGGCCAATCCGCGTCGGCCGGGGACCTGATCGCCGAGGATTTGATCGTCGCGGACTCGACGGACGTTGCTTTCGAGGACGAGAGCGGCGATGTCGATTCAGGCGATGCGGACGAACTGCTGGTGGAACCGACCCCCGAGAATTTGCGTCGCATCGAAGACATGCTCTCGGGCAACCTCGGATTTCGCCGGGCAGCCGAAAAGGTCCGCGAATTTCCGCAAGAGCCCGGCGTGTACTTGATGAAGGACGCCTCTGGCGTTGTGATCTACGTCGGCAAAGCCAAAAACCTGCGATCCCGGGCCGGCAGCTACTTCCATGCCGCGGCCGCCCAAGAAGTCCGCACGGCCGACTGGATCCACGAGATCGCCGACATCGACTACATGCTGTGCGCCAGCGAAGTCGACGCACTGCTGACCGAAAACCGACTGATCAAAGACATCCAGCCGCGCCACAATAAAGACCTCAAGGACGACAAGACCTTTCCGTACTTGATGATCACCACGCATGAGGATTACCCGCGCGTCGAAGTCACCCGTACGCCGAAAGACAAAGGGGCCAAGCTCTACGGCCCGTTCGCCAGCGCGGGGCAATTGCGCGGCGCGTTGCAAGTCATGCAGCGGGTCTTCAAGTTCCGTACGTGCTCTTTGGATATCGATGCCGAGGACGAACGCTGGAAGTGGTTCCGGCCATGTTTGTTGGCCTCGATCGAGCAATGCTCGGCCCCGTGCAACTTGAGGATCGACAAAGCCGAATACCGTCGCGATATCCGTCGACTGCAGACTTTTCTCGAAGGAGGGAGCGTGCGGTTGCTGCAGCAGATGCGCGACGAGATGAAGCAAGCTGCCGTCGGACTGGAGTTTGAGAAGGCGGCTCGGCTCCGCGATGAGATCCAATTGCTGGAGAATCTCGATCGCCGCGGCGAGATTGACACCCACGCACAACCCGAAGTCTTTTACATCGATCCCAAGAAAGGGATGCGGGCCTTGAAGAAAGTCCTCGGCATGGACCGCGAACCGCGGGTGATCGAAGGGGTCGACATCGCCCACTTGGGAGGAACCGATACCGTCGCATCGGTGGTGCAGTTCCTCGATGGGTTGCCTTTCAAACCCGGATATCGCCGCTACAAGATCCAAGGGGTCGAAGGGATCGATGACTTTCGATCGATCCATGAAGTCATCGGGCGGCGATTCCGTCGGTTGCATGAAGAGGGGGAAGCGTTTCCCGATCTGCTGATGATCGACGGTGGAAAAGGGCAGCTCAATGCTGCCATGGCCGCGTTCCGCGATTGCGATCTGCAGCCGCCGACCTTGATCTCGTTGGCCAAACGCGAAGAAGAGATCTTTCGTCCTGGGGATAAAGAGTCGATTCGACTGGGGCGAGAATCGTTTGCCTTGAGGCTGTTGCAGTATGTTCGCGACGAAGCCCACCGCTTTGCGCAGCATTACCACCACATCCTTCGCCACAAAAGCGCTTTCGATGAAACGAAGAACCGATCTTCCCCCCGCAAGCCGCGCCCTCCCAACCGCCGCAGTTCCGGCGAAGAGACCTAGTTCTCTGCTAGAAAAAAACGTAGGACGGGTCTCCAGGCCCGTCTCGTCTCGCGTTCCCTTGAACGCTTCCCCTCAAACCGAACACTCTGGCAATCGTATTGACGCATCGACCCACCGGGAGGGCGAGGCTCCGCCCGAGCCTGTGCATGCGTGGTTTTCGGGCATTGGCTTGGGTCTCATTGTGGAGGTGAAGCTCGGCAGGAGCCTCGCCCTCCCGGTGGCGAAGTGAACCGGTGAGGATGTTACCCGGTGGCGATATTCGATTCAGTTCGTGG